>CADAAJ010000001.1 GCA_902785855.1 uncultured Methanobrevibacter sp.
TAAACCTTTTTAAAGATGGAAACTAATTTTTTACAAAAACAAAGAAAAATAAAAAAATTTAAAAAAATTCTGTCAAAGAGCTAACATTTTGACAGTCACAAATTCAATTTCTACTTAATATCATCATTGATGCAATACTTAAAATAAATCCTGAAAACATTATAATTGTTGGAATTTCACTGTATAAAACAAGTCCGAAAATAAATGCTGCAAATGGTTCTGCACCGGATAATAATATTGAGGATATTCCCGAGTCAATATAATTTAAACTTATTGTTGAAAAGATATATGGTAGTGCAAATGAAAATGTTGAATGTATAATTAAAAATAAGATTGCTAGTGGGGGATTTGGTGCAATGAAATTTGTAATTTGGTTTAAGTGTGTAAAAGGTATTAAAGCTATTGAAAGAAAAATTATTGAGTAAAATAGTATTGTAAATGTATGATTTCCATTTTCAATTGATTTTTTAGAAGCCATTAAATATATTGCCCAGAATAATCCAGCACCTGCACCAAAAATAATTCCATGTATTGGGATATTATTCAAACCACTTTCTAAAACACCAGTCATTAATAAACATCCAGTTACTGCTAAAATAATACAAATAACTTTTTTTAAAGTAATTTTTTCTCTAAAAAGAATATATGCAAATATTAGGACATAAATAGGGGCTAAGGATAGTAAAACTGCAGCTAGTGAAAGTGAAATACTATTCATTGATTCATTATAACAAAGATTAAGTCCCAGAATACATAATGCACAGATTATAAATAATGGAATATCACTTAAGCCTATTTTTAATAATTTCTTATTGGTCAGTAAAATTGCAATTAATATTGGAATTATTGCAACTGAAAACCTTAAAAAAAGAAGTGTAGTTGAATCAATACCATTTTGAGTTAAAGTCCGAACAAATACTCCTCCTGATCCAAACATTAATCCTGCAAGTATTGGTAAAATTAGATATAGTTTTTTCATGGTATCCTCATAGATATGAATATATGTTCCACGTTACTGTGTAATATTTGCAGGAATTGTTTAAAGGAACTTTTAAATCATTAATTAAAAGCATTTCATTATATTTTGAATCTACATGGTAAGTTGTGTTATTGATTTTTTCTATAGGAATATTTCCAAAATCAACATGTTCATCTATGTCTTCAATAGTCACTGTATAATAATCCGGTTCTGCACCAGCAAAAGCTATTGTGAATCTTAATAAAATCACTAAACCTACAAGTGAATAAATGAAAAATCTATTTAAAAAATATCTTAATTCACTGAATCCCTTATTTCTATATGGGGGCTGTATTAATTCATTTTCCTTTAATAATTTATTATCATTTAATACAACACCAACAACATGATTAATGTAATATCCATTCCTATAAACCAGGTAAAGTCCAAATATTCCAATATATGATGGAGTTGCAAATAACCCACCATCAATTGCTCCAATTAGTAGGCAACTTGAAAAGAAAGCTAATAATATATTTGTAAACCATGGGCGTTTTTGTGATGCCAATACAATACAAACAAATGAAATAGGTATTAATAAAGCAATTATAAACGCAAATGGGGGTAAATATTGATATAGTCCAACTCCGGTGTTAATGTCACTTTGAATAAATGGTCCCATTATAAATGACAAAATTTGTCCTAAAATTGATTTTAGGAGGTGGGTGTGTAAAATACTTGTTGAACTCATGGTATTTGTCATGGAACAAAATACTGTATTGAGTTTAATGCCCATTTGCAATCTAAAGATTACTTCAAGCAATATTCCAAAAATTAATAATAATGAACCCGTAATAATTGAAATTTTTAAATATCTGTTGGTATCGATTTCTTTGTCTATTACTTGTGATAATATTAAGAATAATCCAAAAAGGCCGAAAAATAGAATATCTTTTCCTTTTGAAGAACCCATTAAGAATAAATAGGTAATTGGCCTTATTATTGGGTTTAATGTATCAGTTAGGAATATGATTCCACCCAATATTATAAGTAAAATTCCAACAAGTATAGTTTTATTAACTTTCATTAGAAATAATATAATATTAATACTTTAAATAAGTGATGTTATGTTTCCAATAAGCTTCGAAATATCGTATACTTACCGCTCTTAAAATGAGTTTTCTATTCTAAGTTATTTAAGGCATCATATATTAAATTTATGATTTTCGTTTTTTACTATAGGTGATGATTTCGAACTGCCCTGAAATTATTTAAAAGCAATATCTCTGATAATGTAAAATTGTAGTCATTATTAGATTTATATTTGTAGATAAATGAGATATATCTTATTGATTGATTTTATCCATCACATAATCATAAACAATAACATTTAAGCTATTTTAAGATTATGTCATTTAACTTTAAATAACTTTAAATTATTTGCAAAGTATTTTATAATAATTGAGTTAAATATTAAAATGTATAGTCGAATGTTTTTATTAAATGAGGAATTAAAATGACAAAAGGGATTCGATACAAAAAAAATTATCTGACTGGCGTTATTTTTAGAATAAACTTTTCCAACATACTTCAATTATCTGGAAAAAACAAAGAGGCAGCTGAAAAATTCCAAAAAGAAATTTTTGATAAATTTCCAAATGTCCATTTTCAATTTAACAATAATATAAATGTTCAAGTTGATATTCAAGAAGGCAAATCTGAAAGCAAATTGGAAGATGGGGATTTAACTTGGATATTCACTGATGAACAAAATATTAAGCAAGTTGAGTTAAACTCTAAAAGTTTAATTTTAGCTTATCGTAAAGGAGCTTATGAAGGTTTTGAAGAATTTTTAGATGATGTTTCTTTAATATTGGCTGCTTTAAGATGGTACATGCCATTTAATTTAACATTTTTAGGGTTAAGATATATAAATCAAATTCATGAAGATGTAATTGATGACAGCAATATCCATGAATATGTCAATAAATCTTTACTGAATAATGTAATTTTTGAATTAGAAGATAATGAAGGATTTTCACAATTATTTTCCAGATTGGATTTATTAAAAGACGATTATCAATTAACATTTCAATATGGATTTTTCAATCCAGAATATCCAAATGCCTCTGCTAAAAAAGATTTTATATTAGACTATGATTGTAAATTAACAAAGATAGATTCAGTTAATTCACAATTTGAAGTTGAAGAAGAATTGAAAAAGATGAATAAAATTATTTATGACAAATTTAAATATTCCACTACAGATAAATTAAAAGAATTAATGGAAGTGATTTAAATGACTCCTCCTGTTGTTAGCGTTCAAGAATCTATTAACACATTCAAATTTGAGCCTGTAATATATGACGATGAGTACATTAAAGAAGATGATTCAATTAGGGTTTTAGGAAAATTCACTCATGATGCCGATGATGAGGTTTTCATTGAAAGAACCAATGCTGCTATGGATAGGGTTGAAAATGATGATGAAGAATGGCTATCTGTAGATGATTTTCTCAAAGAGTTAGAGACATGGTAGATAAAGAAAAAATTAAAATTAAATATGATCGTGACTTTGAAAAAACATTTAGGAAAATCGATAACTCTTATAAAATCAAGGTTAGAAAACAGATTGCCAAAATAATTCAGAATCCCAAAATCGGCAAACCAATGAAGAGTAATAGAAAAGGAACAAGAGAAGTTTATGTCTCTCCTTTTAGATTATCTTATGCTTATTTTCTTAGTGATGATGAGGAAGATTTAGGTAAAGAAATTTACAAGTTAGTATTTTTGGACTTGTATCATAAAGATAATCAATAGTTTGATTCTTGCTCATATATTTTTTGTGTTAACTGTAATTTTAGAGGGCTATTGCCGTATCATGTTTTATATGAGAAATGATTGAGGTTTAAAATGGATTATAAAAACTATTTAACTAAATCAAATATTTTTATTTTTGTTTGTGCGATAATAATTGTATTATTGATGTTATTCATTGGTTATAATCTTGTTGGAGCTTATAATAATGTAACATTATCTTCAGATACAAAATTAAATGCTTCAAGTATTTGTGCAAGTTTAATTGTAGCTTTAATTTCAGTAATTGCCATTGTAATTAATACTGACCTTACTAAAAAATCTATTGAACAAACTAATGAGAATATTGAAGAAAATAGAATGCATAATCAGAAAACTATTAATCAAACTAATGAGTTAATAGAACAGAATGAAGAAAATAGGTATATAGAGCTTCGTTTCCAAAATGCACAAAAATCATTAATAAAACTTTCTCATGAACTACAATTAACAATAGTTGTTTATGATGAATTAAAAAAGTTAAATTCTGAAAAATTATTATTTAATCCTAGAGGATTTATTTTAATGCAATATGTGAATTTAATAGAAAATAATGAAATTTTAGATTATGTCCCTTTAAAATTACGTTTTGATTTTGATTCTCGATTTATAAAAAGAATTAATCAAAACATAATTGATGATGTAGGCGATGATTATGTTCGTGAGATAAATTCGTATAAAGGATGTAATTATGATAAGGTAGTTCAAGAGAACTTAAAGAATAATATTGGGTTTGAAGATGTTGTAAATAAATTCAATAAAAATTGTTCCTCAAATTATTTTATACAGGAATTTAAATCATATTATTCAAGTGATATTGACGGTGATGAGCTTGAAAAACATATGGAAGATATAATTCAAGAAATTGAAATTAATAAACCTGAAAAGCATATTTTAGATGAGAAATATTTGGAAATTCTTAAAGCATAGTTAGAGGTTAACATGTTAAAAGAAGATAAAGACATTAAAAATAGTGATGATGATATTTTAAACAGAGCAAATTTTGCTGAAAGTTTAGTATCAAATATTCAAAATTATTTTGATAGAAAACATGTTAATAATTGCTTAACTATTGGGCTGATGGGTGAATGGGGATCTGGTAAAACTTCTCTTTTAAACATGACTGAGGAGTATTTAAATGATTCTAAAATTAAAATTATCAAATTCAATCCTTGGCTTTATTCATCATATAATCAACTGGTTGGACAGTTTTTTGATGAATTGATAATTGAATTCACGGACTCCAGGGATGTTTCTTTATCTGGCTTTTTAAGACAATACAAAATTAAAGTAAATGAATTGGAATTGGCAAAAAAACTTGCTGTTGTAGGCACTTCACTTATTGATTCAAGATTGGGTAGTGGTGTTGAACGTATTTTAGGCTCATCTTCTGAAGAAGAAAACTTGGCATATCTTAAGAAGAAAATTAATGGTCAATTAGCTGGTCGCAAAGTAGTTTGCATAATTGATGATTTGGACAGGTTATCTAAGGATGAAATCGCTGAAATGTTTAAGCTAATCAAGATAATGGCTGATTTTAAGAATATGATTTATATAGTTTCATTTGATAAGGATGTTGTTGCGAAGGCTTTAGATGATGATTATGGTGGTGAAAAATATATTGAAAAGATTATCAATGTTCCATTATATGTTCCTTTAATTACAACAGATGAGCTTACAAATTTATTATTGGAGGAAGTTGATAGGTTACGTGACCAGTATGAACTCTCTGTTGATTATTCAAGATTAAAACGCTTTTTGAATTTTTATCCTATGGCTCAGGATAAACAATTTG
This sequence comes from uncultured Methanobrevibacter sp., assembly GCA_902785855.1. GTDB lineage: Archaea > Methanobacteriota > Methanobacteria > Methanobacteriales > Methanobacteriaceae > Methanocatella. The sequence continues at coordinate 5,610 of CADAAJ010000001.1, forward strand.
GTGTAATCCACTTCTTTAAAAATCTTCGAGATATAAAACGTTTTATCAATATTTTAGAGTTTAACATAGAGCTAATTAAAGATGAGGTTAATTTTGCCGATTTTTTTGTTTTAACTGCGCTGCAGGTTTTTCATTTAGACATATACAATAAAATCAAGTATAATGAATATTTATTAACTGATCATCATTACTATGATGGAGTTGCAATTTCTAAAGATGAAATTATCGAGTCTAAAAAAAGGGATTTTGAAAAATTTTGTGATGATGAAAACATTACTTTAATTTTGAAAAAACTATTCCCAATGATGAATTACATTTATGATTCTAATCATTATAATTTCCATTTTAAGAATTTTGATGAACAATTGTTGATTTGCCATCTTAAGCATTTCAAATCCTATTTTAAATTGGACGATGTTGTAAAGGTTCTTCCAGAAAAAGAAGTTAATATCTTAGTCGAGATGATTAATTCAAAAGAGTCTGTGGATGAAATATTTAATAATTTAAATGATTTGGGATTAAATAAAATAAGGCTATTCTTTGAGTACATGTTAAATAGACTTGAAAGAATAGTTAAAAAACGATATTTTATTAAAATTCTTTTTTTAGTTGAGGAAAGACTTGGAAGTGAAGTTTATAATTGCATGTACACTCCTCGAAATATTCAAGATTTAATCGTGAATTTACTTTATAAAATAGATAAAAATTGCAGATTTGAAATCTTAAAAGAGAATTTTGAATTATGTGATAATTTTGATTTGTTATGTTATCTTTGGAGATATATTAATGAAAATAATTATAATATCTATGTTGCAGATGAAGAAATATTGTCTAGCGATGAACTTGATTATTTAAGGCAGGTTTTGAAGGATAAATTAAATATTGCTGAGATTGTTCCTTGGGATAGTTCAAAATTCATTGAAATAATGACAATTTATGAAATACTTGATTTAACAGAAATTAATGATACAATTATTAGTAATTCTCTTATAACTGCTGAGGATGTTTTATCCTTTTTGAATATTTTTAATCATGATGATAAAAAATCTAATTCGTCTCGAGTATATGTTGGGGAAATGAAGAAATATTGCAATATTGAAATTATTAAAAATAAAGTAGATGACTTGCCTCCAGAGTATAATGAAGAACAAGTTGTTAAAAGCTTTTTAAAGGGTTATGATTTGATTAATAATTAGTGAGTGTTAAAAATGTTGGATATTGATTTTGATTATAGTTTTATTGAGAAACTAGCAGTTGTAATATGTGGTGATGAGTATAGCGATAAATTTTGTGAAGATATTTCTCCTACTAAATGTCCAGTATATAGAACTAAACCACAATTAGAAAAGTTTTTTGAAGATATTGTGGATTTTAAATCTGATGATGGGGAATCTAGAAAAATATTTACAATTCAGTGTTTGTCTAAAATAAATAATTTAAATAAAATGGATATTGTTTTAGAGAAATTAACAAATCCTAAAACATATCTCGATGAAAAAATTGTCAAATTCATTATTAATGAAGTTAATGGAATAATAAAATGGTATGATATTGAAATAAAGTTAGAAAAGAATCAACCAACTATTGTTGAATTAGATGAATCAGTTAATGTTGATATTTCAAATAAAGAAATGGGTGATTTTGTAATATTAGATTTTAAAGAATTGATTGATGATGAAACTTTATCTGAAATAATGAATCTTCGATGGTTGGAGATAAAGCATACTTATTTATCCAAATCTTATTTATCAACTGTTGTGTTATTAGGCAGCATACTTGAAGGTTTGTTGTATTATTATGTTTCTACTAATTATAATACTATTAAATCAGTTTCATCAGCTCCCAAAGATTACTCAGGAAAAATTATTTCAATAGATAATTGGAAATTAAATGATTTGATAAATGTTGCTCATGAATGCAATTGGCTTGATGATGATATTAAAACATTTAATGAAGGTTTGAGAGATTATAGGAATTTAATTCATCCTAAAGTACAAAAAAATAAGCTAATAATTCCTGATAAAGATACATGTGATATTTGTATCGATGTTGTTGTTGCAGCGTTCAATGATTTGAAAAATAAAGAATACTTAAAGTAATTTTTTCTTTATTCATAAAACTAAATTTTTTTCACTGAGTAACAATATAGATTTTGTCATGAAATTAATTAATGAAAGATGTAATGAATGTGATTCAAAAATAGATCCCTATGAATTTTTTATAAATAATGATGGGAGTAATTTTTTTTGCTCAGAAAAATGTTGTAAACAGTATTATAATAGAACTCATGAAGAATTGTTTATATATAAATCTATTTGTAGTGGATATGATGAATGTCATGAATTGAATAATATTTCAGAAAGGTGTAAAACTGAAAAGGAACTTCGAATGTCACAGTATGGTTTTCCACAAGGATTTAAGCAGAATAGGTGTCTTCCTTCTGAAATTTCGATTATTCGCACTAATATGAAATTATATAATTTTGTAAAGCAATCTGAAGAGCAATCATCTAAATTGAATGAAAAAACAGTAAATCTCACGAAATTTAATGTTAATTTAACAATAGCAATGTTGTTATTAGCAGCTATTAATGCAATAGGTATCATTGTTCAAATTTGGTTACAAATGTCTAGTGGAGGTTAATATGATTAAAAATTTAAAATTAAAATCACTTGAACTTGGTAAATTGATTGTCAAAAATGAAATTCATATTGATTGGTATAATATTTTAGATGCATTTGAATTTTTATATGTATTTGATTCCCACCCTCGTTTAATTAGAAGTCAAAATTGGGGTGACCCGGATTATAACGATTGTGTAATCGGGGTTATTTTTGATTCTTTAAGTGATGATAAATTACGTGCTTGTGACATGATAGAATATATTTTAAAAAATTGCACTGGAATTGAAGAATTGGAAATAACTAAAATCATGTCTGATTTTCGAGGGGATGAACCTTATTTAAATACAAATAGAACAACTGATGAAGAAATTAAAGATTTAATTGAACACATTAATCAATCTGTTTCTTCAGGAAAATTAGTATTTGCTCTTGATAGATTACATACATTAATGACTAAATATGTAAAGGAATTATGTGTAATTCATTCTATTCCCTTTGATGAAAATGAGAGATTAGATGTTATATTTAAAAGCTATGTTAATTATATTAAGGAGTACATTGACTCAGACATGTCTTTAACAATACTAAAATCAAATATATCTCTCTTCTCACAATTTAACAATATAAGGAATAATTATACTTATGCTCATGATAATAATGTTTTAGATGATGCTGAAAGTAAATTAATTTTTAAAAATATTGTCAATGTTAAAGAATTTGTCGATGATTTAGAAGAATGTATATTTAATTAGTTATCTAAAATTTTTTATTAATTAATGATAAAATATTAATTCATGATTAGCGAATACAAATATCCAGATTTTCACTTCAATACGATTGTAGATGAATTTAATACTGAAAAAATATTTTTCGAAGCAGATAATGCTAAACTCATTTTTAGTGATGAAGAAACTTACAATCTTTCAAATATTAAATTATATATCTTAGATGATATTAAACTAGATTTTGAATTAAATGAAAGGATAAGTAGAGACTATGATAAGTTCAATATTGAGTTTGAATCATCAGGGGGTTGGTTGATTAATATTGAGGGATGTTATTTTACATTTTTTGAAAATATGTATCCTGTCTCTGCTGAAGGGCTTAATGTAAAACTCATTAAAGGGCAGTGCAGTAATGACACTCCTGTACGATATTATAAGTTCATTGAAAATTTAAATTTAAGTAATGAATGTGAAATTAATGAAGTTAAATGCACGGAACTGGATAATTTATTTTTAATAAAGCACAAAAATGACTTTTTTAAAAATATTGACGGCTATTTCTACATTACGGATAGCTATAATAATATAAAAGATGTTTTTAGTAATTTATATTTTCTTTTAAAATATTATTCTGCCGAATCTGCCAGCATGAGAATTTCTTACTGTTTGGGTGATGATTTTGAAAAAATTGAAATTGGACTTCCATCCACATATTCAAATTTCAAGTATGAATCCTGTTTTTATGATACATATCGAAATACTCTTTTTGATTTTCTAAATTCATCTTATGATTCCTATGTTGGACTTAAAAATGAGGGCATAATTGATGTTAATTTATTAATTCACTATTTAGCCTTTTTAAAAAGGGAAAGATATATGGAAGTTGAATTATTAATTTCAGCAATCATTCTTGAAGTCTTAACAAAAAACCATAAGAAAATTAAGGATTCAAATGAGGCTAAATTCGCTTCTGATTTAAGAAAATTAATTAAAAAATTAGATTTAGATTTCGATAAGTTAGATGAATTTTTTAAAGGATATGGTGTAGTTTGTGATAGCAATACATTTTTAAGCGAAATTGTTAAAGTAAGAAATGATATAGTTCATGGAAATGCTGTAGTTTCACTAAAACTTTGTTATTTAATGACAACTTTTGTAAATATCCTTGCCTTAAAATTATTTAATATTAAATGTGCAATGTATGTTCCATTAATCAAAAGGAATGGGTTTACACATGAATTTTTAGAACAATTCATCTTAAGTCGTGATGATGAAGAAGTTGAAGAGGATACTCGTGAAATAGATGATCAACCTATTGAAGTAGAAGAGATTAATGGGAAATTATATTTGCCACTTGAATCATTTAATGGTGAAGAGGATGTTATTCATGAAGGTGATAAATTTAGGCTTTTAGAATTTGAAACAAAAGAGTATGGTGAAGATTGCAAACTCAATTTAAAAATGGCACGTTTTGTGAAACAATAATGATGGAGTTCATTGATTTTTGATGGATTTTGTGATGGACTTTTTAATTAATAAATTGATTAATTATTTGAGGTTTTTATCATAAAACTGCCATCTATTTGATCATGTTTTTAATATAAATGAGTGCTGAATTATTTTGATGGACTTGACATAGAGTTAGCTTGCTCTATATGTTATATATTATTATATAACTATTCCACTGCCCACTAAAACCTGAAATCCTTGAAAAATTTCAATAAGGTATGATGAATGGTATTCTCCAGATTATAAAAGACATGTACTTTTTATGACACCGCTTGCAGAGTGTTATGCCGTTATCCAGATTAAGTCGTAGGGGTATAAAATTCTTAAACGAAAACACTTGATGAGTCCTGCTGGATCTCCACAAAAAGCAGCATCCATTATCCCTCTTATTCTCTTTAGTATTTGTCTTCCTCCATCTTGTTTTGTAAACGTCAATCTGTTCTGTTGAAGTTCAGGGTGTCCGCCAAAATTGAATTTTGATTTTTTGTCAAAAAATTTTTTAGCCTAATTTTTATTATTTTTACTATATTCTTTCAAATTTTTATTTATTTTAATTTTTATATTTTATTCATTTTTTAAATCATTATTGGATTTTATATTGTTTTTATTTTTTGTTTTAATTGAATTTTAGATAGTTAAGTTTATATACTTGGTTATATATAATTTATATTAGATATAATTTGATTTGGTGTTGTTTTTTATGGTTAAAGAAAGTTAAATAAGAATCAGACAAAATTTGGTATTAAGACACTTGATTGGAATGTTCCAGCTAACCATATTTCTCGTTTGTCGTGGAATTTATTGAAGAAGTTTTTCCACTTTTAAATATCAAAGAACCCAAGAAAAAGAAAGGAAGAGACTCCTTTCCAGTAGATTCAATGTTAAAACTATTTATTTATGCTAAAATACAACATATTGACCGAACATCCATTATTGCAGACATGGCACGATACCATGACATATTTAAATATGTTTGCGACGATATCGGGCCTTCTGAAAGATCAATTCAACGATATAGAAGAGAATACGGCCATTATTTCGAAGTATTATTGAAAATGACCTTAAAAAAGGCATTTGATGAAGGATTCACTGAATTTAATCATGTTGCTATTGATGGAACCATCAAAAAAGCATACAATTCCAACAACAACACCATAACAAAAAAAGAAACACAAATATTGGTCGATTACTACGAAAGACGACCAATAGACTCTGAATCACTTGAAAAACTTCATAAACCTGCTCAAAGATTGTTCGAAAAGAAAGACATGGGTGATGAAGATAAATTAGAACTATTGTATGGAATAGAAACACAATTTACATTCACAGGACAAGATAGAATACCAGTAAACGATATTGAAGCAAGATTTATGGAAGGTAAGAAAGGAAACTTCATGGTTGCCTATAATATCCAATCTGCAGTCGATTATGACACCAAATTAATCTGTGCAATAAACGTCACACAAAACCCTACAGACCATTATGAACTATCAAACATCGCAGAAATAGCAATAAAAAACATTAACACCAAACCAAAATATATAAGTGCAGATACAATCTAATTAAACCAAATATCATTATACTACTTAGTAGATAAAAAAATAGATGGATTAATACCAAACAGAAAACAAAGCAAAGAAAAAATAGGAAAATTAAACCCAAATCCATATCATAAAGACCATTTTGAATATAATTATGAATTAGATGCATTTAAACGCCCAGAAAATCAATATATGTACTTTTTTGCAAAATATGTTGAACCACATAAAGACCCAGAAAAACCAGATAAAATAAAAAGACTTTACAATAATTACGAAGCCTGTAAAAACTGCAAATCAAGAAATAAATGTTGTTCATCCTCATAAACACACAAAACCATCACAGAATACGGTTCAGAAATGCAAAAAGTAATGAACCAGAAAATGGAAAAACAAGAATATAAAGACGAATATGCCAAAAGATCAAGCGTTGAAGGACCATTTGGAATATTCAAAGAACAATTCCAAATAGAAAAAGAAGTTGGCACCGGAATGATAAAAACAGAAGAAAGAATAAACTTAGACGCATTAGCATATAATTTAATACGATTATACAACATTAAACAAGAAATAGAAAATACAACAGAAGATTTAGAAGATTTCTGCGAAAGTACATCCATTAAAAATCAATTAAAACTCGATGTGACAATATTTTAAAAAAAATCAACAAATTAGCAAAAATTTAATTTTGGCGGACACCCTTATAAAAAATCTCACCGAGAGCAAATGATAAGTAATATTTATCATAAGTATACAATATTTTAATTGTTATGTTTCCAATAGAATACTTTTTAGGATTAATTTTAATAGGAATTTGTGCCGGTTTTGTTTCTGGTCTTTTAGGTGTTGGTGGAGGATTTTTAATTGTTCCTTTACAGTATTTTTTACTTAAATATATAGGTGTTAATCCGGATTTAGCAATGTTAATATCTTTGGGTACCAGTTTAGCTATTATCATACCAACTGCATTAAGTGGAGCTTACAGACATACTCGTAAAATGGATAATATCTTAAAACCTGGAATTAAATTTGGTATTTTTGGGATTATTGGTGGTGCTATTGGAGGGGCTGTTGCATCAACACTACCTTCAAGAATACTTGAAATAATATTTGGTTGTTTACTTTTATTTATTGTTGTAAATAATATTATTAATATTAATAAAGAAGATAATGAAGCTAAAATTCCATTTAATTTAATTTCTATTGGAATTATTGGTTTATTGGTTGGATTTTCATCTGGTCTTTTAGGTGTTGGTGGAGGTATATTTTTAATAGCTATTTTAACTACACTTTTAGGTTTTTCAATGATTGAATCAATTGGAACATCTTCTATTTTTATTTCGCTAACAGCTGTTGGGGGATTTTTATCATATATAGTTTCTGGTTGGGGTGTTTGCACATTCCCGTATTCAATTGGTTATGTTAGTATTATAAATTTTGCTTTAATTGCTTGTTTTTCTGTTCCATTAGCATCTGTTGGTGCTAAAGTTGCTCATAAAATGCCTCAAAAGAAATTAAAAATTATATTCTCAATAGTTGTGTTATATATGGCATTAAAAATGTTAAATATACTGCCTTAAGTTAAAATTTAAAAAAATCAGTTGTTTTTAAAAAAATAAAAAAATAAAATTAATATTTTAATTATAATAAGAAACCTGATGCAGAACTACTCATTGCAGCCATACCTAAGGCTCCACCAAGGAAGAATATGGAAATCAATAAGGAGATTATTATTAATATAATAGCTACAATCATTATATATTTTCCATGTTGTGCATATAATGGTACTTCGTCTTTTTTCATGAAGTATAAGAGTGCACCAAAAATTAAACCAATAATTGGGACGAATATTGCGAGAATGTAACCAATAACAACTAATGCCATACTGCCTTCTTCTGCCATGTTTTTCACCTCTTAAAAATTTTTCAAATAACTAAAAGTTATGAAATTTCAGTTACATTTTTAATATTTATAGCTAATTATATAAAATATTTATCTTTTTTGCTGATTTTTGTATATAGATTAATAAAAATTATTTTTAATTATTGTGTGGTGATGTAATGTGATAGGATATATATTTTGTTAAATTATTTAAGCATATTATTGTATATAAAGTCCCATTCCTGTAGCACTTATTTGTATATCTCCTTTTATACTAACAAGATTGTATTTTATTGATAAATTTAAAATAGCATTACCTTGGTCATTTTTTATTTCATTTGATAATTTTGTCAGACATTCATCCTTTCCATGTTTTATTTTTTTAAGGAATTCTTTTTCTGCACGTTCAGGTTCTAAATGTATCAATTTTCTATCATTTTCAATAATAACATATGCTTGGTAATTTCCAATGACTTTATGTTTTTTATCATTCATATCAGTACTTGTTAAAAAGAAAAAGTTTAAATTGTTTAAATAATGATTACTTTCACTTTCATCAAAATGCGGAACAGTTCTGCTTTTAATTTCTTCTTCTGTTTCTTCCCGATATCTGCTTAAAACATCTTTTGCAAAATTTATCATTGGTTCGCTAATATGTTTAAGTGATCCGATAGTTTGTGATATGATGCCTCCTATAACAACTAAAAATATATAATTTATAAGTGTTGGAAATGCTGCTTGTAAAATAACAATTATTGCTCCGGCAGTTATAATATTAAATCCTAATGTGGGATTTTTTAAAATAAAACTATAAAATGTTGTATCAATGAATAAAATAAATGCACTGATTGCACCAAGGTTTTCTTTAAGAATTCTATTTGCAAGTTCTGTTTCAACATATCCTGCAACTAATGGTGCGAAAATTAGTCCTAAATTCCATCCGAAAATAGCAATATTGAGCAGAATAAAAATTATATAAACAATAATTCCCACACCAGTACCTACTGCTATGCAGAATATACTTTTAACTAAGCGATTTAAATCTAATTCTTTATTTCTAATCTTCATTTTCTTCATATTTTATTGCAGTACCATAAGCAGTAACAAGAATGGTATTACCCATGGTACCACCAAGATTATCATAAGAAATTTTAAGTCCGATGATAGCATTAGCTCCTAATTCTTCGGCTTTATCAACCATACTGTTTAAAGTTAAATCACGAGCTTTTTGAATTTCTTCTTCGTATTTTGAAGTTCTACCACCAACAACATCTCTAACTCCTGAAAATAAATCTTTATAAATATTAGAACCAATTAAAGATTCTCCAGTAACTAATCCTTTATATTTAATAATTTTTTTATTTTCTAAGGTGTTTGAAGATGTTAATATCATTTAAATCACTATTTAACAAAGGTCATAATTGCCCAAATTATTAAAAATATTGCAATAACAATGTATAAAATAATTCTTGATCTTTTTGTTTGTGCTAATCTTGCATCCCAGACTTTTTGACAATCTGGTGAGCATACAAGTTCATTTAAAGGTATTGGGGTTCCACAAATTGGACAATGTTTGTGTGGTTCTATAGCCATTTTATCATCTCCTATATTTTAAAAAATTCTTTAGTATTTTTATTAACTTGATTTGCAAGTTCTTCTTCATCGATTCCCATACAAAGTGCAATTGTTTTGAGGATGTGAGGTAAATATTTTGGTTCATTTCTATTCTTTTTAGGTTTCACATCAAAGTTTTTTGGTATTAAGAATGGGGCATCAGTTTCAATCATCAATTTTTCCGGTGGAATTACAGTCACTGCTTCTTGTAAGTCACGTCCTCTTTTCATATCACAAATCCATCCGGTTACTCCAATGTAACATCCTAAATCAATGTAATTTTGTGCTTCCTGTTTTGTTCCAGTAAAACAATGAACAACAGATTTTTCAGCAATATTGTCATATTTTTTCAATATATTATATAAATCTTCATGTGCTTCTCTTTCATGTAAAAATAAAGGCATATCAATTCTATCAGCTAATTGTACCTGTGCTTCAAACCATTTTCTTTGAATGGGTTGTGGTGAGAAATTTCTATTATAATCAAGACCACATTCACCAATAGCTACAACACATTTTTTTTGAGCTATTTTTTCTAATTCAAAAATTGTATGGCCATTACATTGTTTGGCATCATGAGGATGCACTCCTGAAGTTGAAAATAAAATTTCAGGATACTTTGATGCATATTCTGCAGCCATATGGCTGGAATGTACATTAGTTCCAGTAATAATAAATTGTTTTACTCCAGCATTATTTGCCTGTTTGATTATTTCTTCTCGATCTTTTCTAAAAGAAGAATGCATTAAATTCAGGCCAATGTCAATAAGATTATCCACTAAATCACCTATTTACTAATGACTTTTGTACCTACATTTTCACCATTAATTGCTTTAATTAGGTTTTCAGGTTCATAACCATTTGTAATTACAGTTTGTAATTTTGACCTTTTAATCATCTGCGCAGCTGTTGTGTCGAAAAATTCATAAGTTCCAGCTTTAACATCTTTACCACTTAAAAATTCAAGTAAATCAGTTGCTGTTATTTCACTAACGAGTTCTGCATCATCAAATTTATTTGGATCTTTTGTATACATTCCATCAACAGAAGTTAGGTTGATAAGTTGATCAGCATTAATGTATTCTGCTAATATTGCAGATACTGCATCAGTACTGTGAGCAGGTTCTGTTCCACCCATCACAACGATTTTTCCACTAGCTGAGAATTCTAATGCTTCTTGGAAGTTGTGTGGTACTCTTTGATATGCAATATCTCCAAGTGCGGATAATAATAATTTTGCATTGATTCTTGTAACTTCAATTCCAATATCATCACATTGTGCTTCACCAGCACCTAAATCACGAACTACTCTGATGTATTCTCTGGCAGGTTTACCTCCACCAACTACAACAAATAATTCATGTTCTTTTGATAAATCTTTTAAAATAGAACTATATTCTTGGAATTTTTTACAATTATATTCTTTTAATAAAATAGATCCTCCAATTGCAATAACAATTTTCATATATTCACCTTTATATAATTTATAATTACAATATTATTTAAATTTTAATAGGTGATTTTTCTATGGATTTGGAAAAACAGATATATGTTAGAAAATCATGTAGGAACTATATGGATGAAGAGTTTGATTTGAAGATAATCGATGAGTTTATGGTAAATGTCAAAACTTTAAATGATAATATTAAATATTATTATAAAATTTTAAAACGAGATGAAGTTAATTTAAGAACTAGATGGTCTGCACCATATTATTTGGCTTTATTTTCTCAAATTAAAGATAATTATAAAGAAAATATTGGTTTTGTTTTTCAACAACTTTCACTATATCTTCAAAGTTTAGGTATTGGTAGCTGTTGGGTAGGTATGGGGTCGATTAAAGAAAAAAATTCTGAATTTGTTATTTTAATTTCTTTTGGAAAATCAGATAAAATTTCAAGAGATATATCAAAATTTAAACGTAAATCATTAGAAGATATTTCTGATTATGCTGATGAAAAATTAAAACCAGCGCAATTGGCTCCTTCAGCTATTAATTCACAACCTTGGTACTTTAAACATTCAGATGAAGGATTTGATGTTTATCAGGTTCAACAGAATATTATAAAACGTCAAATATTGAAAAAATGGAATCCAATAGATGTAGGTATTAGTTTGGCTCATTTGTATGTAGCTAATGAGGAAACCTTTGAATTTTATATTAAAAAAGATTTTGAAAAAATTAAAGGCCATACATATATTGGAAGTATTAAAATTTAAAAAAATAAAAGGGATTATTCATCTTGTGATGATAATCCTTTGTATAATAGTCCTGCTATGACAGAACCGACAACTGGAGCTAAAATAAATACCCAAACTTGTTGTAGTGCTTGCCCTCCAATAAAAAGAGCAGGTGCTAGACTACGTGCTGGATTAACAGATGTTCCAGTTAATGGAATTCCCATTATGTGAACGAATGCAAGAGTTAAACCAATAACAATTCCTGCAACAGTTGCATTTTCTGCTTTTTTAGTCACACCAAGTACAGTAAATACAAATACAAAAGTTAAGATAATTTCAACAATTATTGCTCCTATAACTCCAATTCCGACACTTGATGCACTTCCAAATCCGTTTTGACCAAGACCTGTTGCAGCATAACCTCCAAGGCTTGGTGCAGAAGTGATAATGGCAATTAAAAGACCAATTCCTATAATTGCTCCAATACATTGGAATATAATATAAAGAAATGTGTCTTTAGCATTTAATCTACCATCAATCCACATTGCAATTGAAACAGCTGGATTAACATGACATCCTGAGATGTCTCCAATCACATAAGCCATTGCTATAATTGATAATCCAAATGCCATTGCTATTCCGAGTGTTCCTAATGTAGGTCCTGCTATTGCAGCACTTCCACATCCGAACAATACAAGAACCATAGTTCCAATTAATTCTGATACATATCTTTTCATAATTTTCCTCCTTAGTTACAATCTCTTAATTCTTTTAAATAACAAATATGCTATCAATAACACAAAGAATATTAATATGAATGGGAGTAAGTGGAGTAGTATTGAATCATTAACTTTGTCAAATTTATATTCTTTTTCAAAGCCCATGTGTTTACTGTCTGTGTGATTTTGTGTTATTTCAGCAAAATTATATAGTAAATCATAATAACCTATTTGCGCACCTTCATATTCAATAGAATCTGGTGCTCTTCCATTTTCATCCATATATTGTTTAACTATTCCTCCCATTTTGAAATAATCGTATACGGAGTAAGTATTTTTATTAAAAAATGAAATGCCCAGTGGATTTTCAGGTTCATCATAATATTTTACATTTTCCAGTCCGTTACCATTTAAGTATGCACTTGTTTGATATAGGAGTTGCGGTCCGGAATAATTTCCATATTTGCCGTCCATTTTTGTATCGTTGCTGTTTAATAATTCTTTACATGCACTTGCTACAACTGAAGGTTTTACAACATTTGTGGAAACCAGACCATCACTGTATAATTTGGTGTTATTATTATGTTTGTTTATAATATTTATTGTTTCTTGTGCAATTTCTTTTGTCATTTCTTCATCATATTTGTCGATATAACCATTAGGACCATTATTTGGGAATTTGCTCAATGGCTGAATATAATAAATTCCTGCATTTTTAAGAAATGTTCCTGGGTCATGTAATCCTGCTAATGATTCATTGGAGTAATTATCGTCCCATGCTCTTCTTAGATAATTACTGTGGTTGTCTAAATTGTAATCTCCAGTATTAACAAATACAATTTGTTTACTACTGTTTGTTGTGGATTTTACTAATTGTAAGAAATTTCCAGCATCTGATGCAGCAAGACATATACTTATATCACTTGTTACTTCAATAGCTCGCCATCCTTCGCCTGGAGATGGTGCTTGATTATCAACTATAACTTGTAAACTTCCATTACTCATATCTTCAATATGGTTTTTAAGGGAGTTTAACATTTTTGTGTCTTGTTCTTGGTTAATGATATTATCTGATGTAATAAATACAGTTTTAGCTGCACTTACATCTTGAATAATTGGTGTCATTATCATTAACGCAATTATTAGTATTGCTATTTGTCGTTTCATATCTCTGTACCTTAACTTTAATTATATAATAGTTATTTACTTTATCAATAAAATATTTTTTTCATATAACATTAAAAAATTTCCGTGATAATATAATATTTTTTAATTAAGAAGAATTAAACTAGTTTATAAGAAAAAATTTAAATAATTATCTGTCTAATAACTATTTTGAGGATTTAAACAGGTTATCTTTTATTTTAAGTTAAATTTTGCAAAGATTTATAAAAATATGATTTTGTGTATTAAATTAAAATAATTGTATAATTTGTATCACAGTATTTGATTTGGAAAATACTGTGTGTGTATGATTAATTAATAATTATGCTTCAATTTATAGAGTTTTTTTAAATTTAATGATAAATAATTATTATTTTTAAATCTAAACTTGAATAAAAAGTTTAATTGCTGGTTAATAGCTTTTGTTAATTAATAGTTGTTATAGCATCCTCAAATGGTGATTAAAATGTTTAAACTAAAGTTAGCTATTAGCAAAAATTTTCTAATTTCGCTTCTATTTATAGTTTTAATATTTGGCATTTTCTGCATTAATGTAGATGGAATATATGCTAGTGATAATAATCAAACTGATGATGGATTCAAATTAGATAAAAATACACAAGATAAACTAAAAAATTCTCAAATTAATAATTTAAAAGAAAATACGCATGACGATATTTTAAAAGCAAATGGAGGTACATTTCAGACAATTAGAGATAAAATTAAAAGTACACCTGATGGAGGTACTCTGGTTTTGGATGGAATTTATACAGCATCAAACAGTGATGATGTAATTGTTGTTAACAAACCAATTACAATAACTTCAAATTCACCGACTATTTTAAATGGTATGGGAATATCTCAAATTTTTAAATTTAAATCAAAAGCAGTAGGATCAACAATTTCAAATCTAAAATTTATCAATGGTTATGCTGTTAAAGGTGGTGCAATTCTAATTGAAGGCAAGGATATTAGTGTTTTCAATTGTATATTTGAAGAAAATAAAGTAAGTTATGTTGGAGGAGCTGTTGCATCAAGTTATAATACAACCACACCAAGTAATGCACTTATACAAGATTGTCAGTTTATAAAAAATAGTGCAACAATTTCTGCTGGAGCTCTTGCATTGTTTGGAGATAATTCAAAAGTGATAAATTGCATATTTGATTCAAATTATGCAACAAATGATTTTGGAAATGACAGTTATGGGGGTGCAATACAGATAGGAATGGATGGTAGTCAATCAAGATGTCAGGTTATTGATTCAACATTTATTAATAATTGGGCATTTTCAAATTCTTTATTCCACTCTCACGGGGGTGCAGGTTGTGTTCGTAACGGAGTTGAATATACTGGATGTAAATTTATTAATAACTCTGCAGGTGAAGGTGGGGCATTAACATTTCATGCTTCTGGAGTAATAGATAACTGTATATTTATTAATAATACTGCCAGAGATTATGGTGGAGCTTTATCAACAGGATTTTTATATACTGGTGCTATGAAATTAAGAATTTTAAATTCTGACTTTGATGGGAATTCTGCGCCCTATGGTGGAGCTATTCAATTGGCTGGAGAGAATATTTATGTTGAAAATTCAAAATTCAATAAAAATTTCGCATCAATTAATGGAGGAGCAGTAAACATTGCTGCAACAACAGTTGAATTATTTAATAATAATTTTAATAATAATTGGGCTAATGTTGATGGTGGTGCGGTCTATATTAAAGGCAGAAATACAAAAATTCATCAATCATCCTTCATTTCAAATAGTGCAATTCCTGATGTTAATAAGTATGATGATGGTTTAGGTGGTGCAATTTATGTTAATAGTACCAATGCTGAAGTTTTGAACAATGAATTCAAATTGAACACTGCAAGAAACGGTAGTGCAATTTATTATGATAAATATGGTGTTAAATTAATATTAAAAAATAATATCATGAGTCAAAATCAGGCATGGGTCTATTGGCTTCCAATTAATGCAAAAAATATTTACTTTGGTGATAATCAAAATATTTCTTCATTAATTTATGGTGGAAATAATATTGCAAAATATAATAATTTGGATATTTCCAATGCAATTTATAATGCTGCATCACATGAAGCTATTGAAATTGACGGTGTAACTCCAATTAAAGGAGCAACTGATGACGGAAGATTGTATCAGGATGATCGTGAATATAATATGGATATAATATTGACTGTCGTATATGAAGATGGTAGCATTATTTACAACAAAACATTAGTTTCTTCATATTTGGGGGAAGTTGATGTTTTATTAAGTAATTTGAAAACTGGAACCTATTATGTAAAGGCAACTCATATTGAAGATACATATTATAAAGGAATTACAAATACTACTTCATTTATTGTTTATCCAAAAGTAGACAATCAAATAAAGATTTCTTCAGATAAATTGATTTATAATTTTGATGATTTGGTAGTATGGACAATTAATATTACCAATAATGGTCCTAATAATGCAACTGATGTCGTAATTAGTGAAATAATACCTAAAGGATTAATTTATTTCTCTGATACAAGTGGAGGATTATATGATGGGCAAAATCATCAGTTTAATATTTCAAAACTGGATGTTGGACAAGTTATAACTTTTAAAATATTTACTATTACATGTGGAACCGGTGAAATAGTAAATAATGTCAATATATCTTCTCCTCAATTTGATACTAATTTAGAAAATAATTATGATGAAGCTATGATATTTGTTAATCCTGCAGCAGATTTGGAAGTTGTTAAAACAGTTAACATTACAAGCCCAAATTATTTGGATATTATAAATTGGACAATTGTGGTTAGAAATAATGGTCCTGATATTTCTCACAATATTACTGTTAGTGATATATTACCTTCTTCGTTAATTCCAATTAATTTCACAAGGGGGTATGATTTTAAAAGAGGAATTTGGGAGATTGAATCATTGAAAGTAGGTGAGGAAATAATTTTTAATATTATTTGTATGGTAAATGCAACAGGTTTGATTGAAAATAATGTTCATGTCAAGGGTGCAGAATATGATTATGATTTATATAATAATCATGATAATGAATTGATTAGAGTAAATCCTGCTTGTGATTTGGCAATTATTAAATTAGTTAATTCTTCAAATGTTAACTACCATGATTATGTCAAATGGACATTAATAATATTAAATAATGGACCTGACAATGCAACTGGTGTAAATATCACTGATATTTTACCAAAAGGTTTCACATATATTAACTCCACATTGCCATATGTTAATGGTGTTATAACTGTGGAAAATTTGGCAGTTGGTGAATTAATCAATATTGATATAATTTGCTTTGTTGAAACAACAGGTAATTACACAAATTTTGCAAATGTTACATGTAATGAATATGATTATAATATGTCCAATAATAAAGACAATGAATCTATTGTTGTTAATCCAGCAGCAGATTTGATTGTTGAAAAAGAAGTTAATAATACTGAACCTAAATTTGGCGATTATGTTATCTGGAAAATTACAATAACAAATGATGGTCCTGATGTTGCTCATAGTATAGTTGTTTATGATGTATTGCCAAAATCTTTAATTTATTTGGAGGATGATTCCTTTGGTATGTATAATTACACAACTGGTATATGGAATATCTCACGTTTGGATATAGGTGAAACTGCAGTATTAAATATCAAATCTAAGGTAAATAAAACTGGAGTCATTGTTAACTATGTAAATGTCACTGCAAAAGAATATGATTATAATTTGGATAATAATTATGATAATGAAACTATCGTGGTCGAACCGGCTGCTGATGTAGTTATTATTAAATTGGTTAATAATACAAATCCAAATTATAATGATTTGATTAAATGGGATGTTATTGTATTTAATAATGGTCCTGATAAAGCTAATAATGTCAGTGTTAGTGAAATAATGCCTGAAGGATTAATAATAATTAATTCAACATCAACTAAAGGGCTTTATGGAAATAATTTCTGGTTTTTATGCTGTCTTGAAAATGGTGAAGTTCAAAGTTTAGAAATCATTTGTAGAGTAAATAAAACTGGAAATATGACAAATTATGTTGTGGTCCGATCAGATGAATATGATCCAAACATAGATAATAATGATGATAATAAAACCATTCAAATACCTCCTGCTGTTGATGTGGAAGTAATTGTTAATGTAAACAATACTCGTCCTCATTTTGCAGATACTATACTTTGGCAAATCACTGTTAAAAACAATGGTCCAGATAATGCAACTTCAGTTAAATTATCAGATATTATTCCTGATTCATTAATTTTTGTTGATTATGATGCATCAGTTGGAAATTATTCTAATGGTTTATGGGATATAGGTATATTGAATGTTGGTCGTGTAGAATATTTAAATATTACTTGTATTGCAAATGCAGTTGGAAGAATTATTGACAGTGCAAATGCATCAGCATTGGAATATGATTGGAACATGTCAAATAATAAAGATAGTGATGAAATCAATGTTTTACCTGTTACAGATTTGGCAATTGAGAAAATTGTTAATAATAACAGTCCAAATTATAATGATTTAATTAAATGGTCGTTAATTGTTACAAATAATGGTCCAAATGATGCCTCCAATGTTAGAGTAATGGATATGATTCCACATGGATTGCGATTCATTAAATCAAGTGATGATGAAAATTATAAAAATGGATTGTGGAAAGTTGGTGATTTATCAAATGGTCAAACCAAGCAGTTGGATATATTCTGTAAAGTTGTATCAACAGGTTTAATCACTAACTTTGCAAATGTTTGGAGTGATGATTATGACTCTGATTTAGATAATAATCAAGATAATAAATCAATAACTGTTGCTCCAGCTAGTGATTTGGCAATTACAAAAATAGCATCAAAATATAATTATGTTGTAGGGGATATTATAAAATATACAATTCGTGTTGTTAATAATGGTCCTGATACAGCATATAATATAAAAATTAAAGAAATTTTGGATAAATCTTTAATTTTGAAATCAGTTAAACCAAGTAAAGGTAAATTCAATAGACTTACACAAACTTGGGAAATTGATAGTTTGGGATTTGGTGAATCTGCAGTTTTGATTGTTTATGCTATTGCTAAACAGGGTGGAATTGTTAAAAATGTCGTTAAAGTGTCTAGTGATAACTATGATTATGATTTGAGTAATAATAAAGATTATGCTATAGTTAATATTGCTAAAAGTGGTAAAAATATAAAAATAACAAAAAAAGACAATAAATTAAATGAAGAAATACCAAAAAATGTTGTTAAAATCCATAATACTGCTAATCCTATTGTAATGTTGATTTTTTCATTATTATTTTGTGGGATATTTGTATGTAGTGGATTTTCAAATAAAAGATGATTTAAAGTAGCATTTTTGCTACTATTTTTATTTTTTTTCAATCGATTTTCTAAAATTTTCCAAGTATTAAAATTATTAATTTCACGATTAATTATTTTATATCTTAACAGAAAAAATAGTCGAATACTGCTTCTTTTTTTGAATTTAAACAATACCTTTAAATAAAACTTTTAATAAATATATGTGTAGATATTGATGTAATAATAATTTTTTTTAAAAATTAATCGTTAATTCAATATTTTAACAAATTTAAATGAGGTGTAATTATGGCTGAAGAAGAAATGATTGATGAAACTTCTGAAGAATACTATGATGAAGAAGATGAAAAATTACCTTTTGCTAAAGCTGAAGTTGTTCGTTTAATGAAAGAAAATCTTGATGATGACAAGATGATTAGGGAAAGAGTAAAAGTAGAAATGAATAAATTCTTAGGGGAAGTTTTAAAAAATGTATGTAAACAATTAAATGATTATCCATACACCACTATAGAATATGAAATGCTTAAGGAATCTACTTATCCATATACTAACATTGAAAGGATTAATCAAGAAAAAGAAAGAATTTTATTACATTTAGAAGCTATTAAAGCTGATTGTAATGCATTAGCAATGGATGTTCAAAGAACATTAAAATTAAAAGACGTTGCTGAGGAAGACACTTTCGCTGATTTTTCATCATCCGATGATGAAGAAGAGGAAGAAGAATAAATTTATTATTTATTTTTCTTAATTTTTAAAACAATTAGGTATTATCCATTTAATTAGATAATATTATATTTAAAGAGTCATTGCAATTTATGGCTCTATATTTACTATTTTTTTAATTCATATACAAAAAAATAAAAAAAGTGTAGATGCAATTGCATCTACTTAAATTTAAATTATTCCTAATTTTGTAGCTGTTTTTTTATCAACACTACCAGTTACTTTTAATCCTTTGTCGTGTTGGAATTCTTTTACAGATCTGACTGTACAACTTTTAAATTTACCATCAACTTTTAAGTAATGGTTTTTGTATGTTTGATAGTAACCATTATCTTTTAGTGCTTGTTGGATTTCTTTAACAGTTGATTTGTCTTTGCTGCCTTTAGATACAGTCTTGAAAGTAACAATTACTTTAATTTTAGCTTTTTTACCTGCTTTGTTATAGTATTTGTCTCCTCTGTATTTAATAACTGCTTTGTAAGTTCCTTTTTTGTTGAGTTTGGTAATTTTGAAAGTAGCTTTACCTTTAGAATTAGTTTTAGCCTTGTATTTTTTACCTTTAATTTTTAAAGTTACTTTGGCTTTTTTAATTGCTTTACCAGTATTGTCTTTTAATACAACAGAGTATTTCTTGGTTTTTGTTTTTGTTTTAAATTTTTTATTTTTAGCAATTAATTTAGGTGTTGCTTTTTCAATTGTAACTTCAATATCTTTTGTTGATGGTTCATAGTTAGTGTTACCGTTAAATATTATATTTACAAGGTAAGTTTTAGGAACTAATCCTTTAGTTGATACTTTTACTTGCCCTTTATCATCTGTAAAGTAATTTTTAGCACCATTTAAATCAACGGTTATTTCAGCACCACTAATAGCATTACCTTTTATATCAACTAATGTAATGACAAGTTCATCATTAGCATTGAAAACTGTAATAATTGAATCTGCTATTATTTGTGAAGGAAGTTTTTTAGCATTTATGTTTATGGTGTATTTTGCATCACCAATTATAGCAGTTATACTGCCTATTCCTGCGTTAGTTGAAGTATATTCAATAGATTCTCCAGAAAATGCTGTTGTAGTATTAATATTACCATTTGTTGCAGTAATTATTAATTCAACAAAATCCATAAGATCATTTTCAGATATGTTGTTAGAAGTTGAATTATAATTATACAGTTTGAATATAATTTTTGTGGAATCAAATACAGAAATATTATCTGTTTTTGCACTTCCATTTAAAAATAGCCATGTATCATAATTAACATCGGATTTTATTTTAGGTTGTGTTTTATAATTGCTTGCGTTATTTCCAAACCAGTTATAATCAGCATTTAACCCACTATCAGCCATAATTTCATAGTTTGTTACATTATTTATAAATACATTATTGTTTACAAACACGTTATTTGATGTATTAACATTAATGGTTGATTCAATGTTATTGTTTGAAAAAATACTATTGGTTATATTTGTACTGTTCATAGTATTTGCCAATATTACTGCATTACCAGTATTATGAATAAATATTGCTTCAAATTTTGAATTTAATGAATTGATAGCACGAATCACAGCACCAGTTCCATTGTTATTAATGAAATATGATTGTGTAATTGTAGTATTTTCTATATTTATCAATATGAAAATTGCACTTCCATTATTTGCTGCTTTATTTTCAATAAAACTGATATTTTCGAACTTGGTGTGTTTTGAATTATCAGCAGATAATGCTCCACCATTTTTACCAGCTGTATTACTTATAAAATTAGTTCTGATAAAAGTAACATTGTTTAAATCATTATCTACATTTATTGCACCACCATTGCTGGCTGCATTATTATTAATAAATGTGACATTGTCAAAAATGTTACGTATTAAACTTCCATAAACGTTTATACATCCTGCATCAACTGTAAGTGCAGTATTGTTATAAAATACACAGTTTTTATAGTTTTCTGAATCTGAACTCAATCTTATGTATATTGCACCACCATTTTTGACAGCAATATTGTTGATAAACATAGTATAATAATATTTATTTTTATTGGAGGATTCTGTGATGTATATTGCACCACCATTAGTTGCATTATTGTTAATAAATAATGTATTATTATAGTTATTGTTATTGGACTTTTTCTTACTATATATTGCTCCTCCCAATTCTTTAGCAGTGTTTTTAATAAATATACAATTGTTTAAATTATTACTTTCTATATCTTGTGTATATGCTAGTGCACCACCATATCTGGTAGCACTATTGTTTATAAACTCACATGATTCAAATGAGTTATAATTAGAACCTGCATAAACGTTTAATGCTCCGCCATCTCTAGCACTATTGTTTGAGAAAGTACAATCCACATATGAATTATTATTATTCACAAAATAATCCACGTTTATTGCTCCTCCATTATTTTTTGCATAATTATTTGTAAATGTGAGGTTTTTGAATGTTGTTTTAAATAATTCCTTGTGGAAATTGATTGCACCACCGTCTCCATTAGATGCATTATTATCAGAAAATGTATTATTTTCAAATAGATTTTCATTGGAGTTTGTATTAATATAAATTGCCCCTCCATTTTTAGTTGCAGTATTTGATATAAATTTACTATTTTTTATTTCGCTGTTCTGAGCTGTACCTGTTATATAAATTGCACCACCATTCCGGGCAGCATTGTTATTTATAAAGTCTGAATTGTCAAAAATGGTTTTTTTCAAATTTCCATTAATAATTATGCAACCACCATCCGCTGAAAGTGCATTGTTTTTCATGAAAATGCAGTTTGTAAAGTTGTCTGAATCTGAATAACTATTGATGTATATTGCACCACCATTATTTGTAGCATTGTTGTTGATGAATAGGGTATTGTTGTATTTATTTTTATTAGAATATGTGTTGGTGTATATTGCACCACCATTGTTTCCAGCGGTGTTGCCTATAAATATACAATTGTTTAAATTAGTGGTATTTATTTGACGTGTATAGCGCATTGCACCACCAAATCTGGTAGCACTATTGTTTATAAACTCACAGGATTCAAATGAGTTAGAATTGGAACCTGCATAAACGTTTAATGCAGCGCCGTCTCTAGCACTATTATTGATGAAACCACAATTTATGTATGAATTATTATTATTCAAATAGTTATCAATGTTTATTGCTCCTCCGCCAGTATTTGCACGATTATTAGTAAACATAAGATTTTTGAATGTTGTTTTTATTAAATGTAAATGGAAATTGATTGCACCTCCATCTGCACTTGTTGCTTTGTTGTTGAAAAAAGTTATTTTTTCAAATAGAGTTTCAGTACAATTACTTAAAATATAAATTGCTCCTCCATTTTTTGTTGCAATATTTGATGTAAATTCACAATTTTTTATTTCACTGTTGTTGATTGTGCCTTTAACATAAATTGCTCCTCCATTTTCTGTTGCAGTATTATTTATAAATTTACAGTTGTTAATTACAATATCTGCAATGTTTCCGTTGAATATTATTGCTCCACCAAAGTTTGATTGTCCGTTTATAAATGTAATATTATTTAAAATAACCTTGTTTGAAGTGGTAATGTTGAATATTGTAGATTGTTTTAAAGCATTTATTGTAAAACCGTTACCATTAATAGTTATTGGATTTGTTATGTTAATTCCAGTTCTTGAAAAAGTATTTTCGTATGTATAATTATTTTCAAGATTTACAATACCGCCTTCACCGGCAGCATCAATCTTTTTTTGTAAATCGGTAAATGTTCCGTTATCAGTTTCGCCAATTATTTCTCCGTCATTTACTTTTTTAACAATATTTTCATTAGAAAATGATTGTATCTCGTCAACTGGCATTTCAGAATTTATAGTTGTACTATCAGTTGTATTTTCTGCAGCACTAACTCCAGAAATTAAAAACAATGTTACAAGAAGTAATGCCAATGTAATTAGTTTTTTATTAATCAAAATTTCACCTTTATTAATATATTATCTTCAATTATATATAATTATCTTCAATTATATTAATTATCTTCAATTATATTAATTATCTTCAATCATGCTGAAACCTGTTTTTAAATCATGTAATTCATCTTCAGGAATTTCTAAGATTTCAACTTTGTCACTAACTATGTTACTTTGTCCAAATGGATCAAGAATTATTAAGGTTGCAGTAGTATTACCGTTTTTAAGTTCTTGTATGCTGTCAAAAGTGTCCTGTGCATTTTTTTGTGATTTTTCATCATCAAATAAATTTAATGCTTTTTTAACAGCACTTTCAAAACGTATTAATACACCTTCCACATTTGTCACATATCCTTCTGATTTTGGTCCGGGTTCTACTTTAACGCCAATTTCGGGTATGATAACTGTTGCAGATTGTGACCTAACAACTCTTGTTGATAAGGTATTTTTATTTATTTCAAGAACATATTTGGCAGGATCATTTTGCTCTAAAGCTATAATGTCGGAATGTTTAAAACCACAGGATGGACATTGTATTGTTGTTTCCATAACTTTTCCAAAATGAGGTATTTCTATTTCTTTCATTATTGATTTTGCAACACCTTCAATAGAACATGCTGGACATTTAATAACCATTTCAGTAATCGATTCTTCATTCATTTAAAACATATCCTTTTTTGCTTAATTCTTTAATAATATTATTTAACTTTTCTCGATTTGAAGCACATATTGTTGTTTTTCTAAATTCGGAAAGTTTATATAATTCTGTTAAATATTCTTTTTTATCATTATCTTCATTTATATTTTTTATAAATGCATTTGCTGCTTTTTTATCAGAAACATTAATACTTCTAACCAAGGGTTCTTTAAAACCTTTTATATTATATGTTATTTTTTCTAATGTTCCGTTATTTTGATTTATAATAATATCAATAACATCTTCTAACTGTTCTACTGTGTTGGTTAATTTAAGTGTAGTACAGGATTTGTTTATGGTTGATAATATATTTTCCAAGGTTTTGTCAATAGCTTCTGCGGTAATTATATTAACATCATTTTCTCTTGCCTGATTAAGCAGGTGGTCATGTATGATTCTATTTTCTTTAAAGTAATCAAGCTGTTTTCCACCTCTATGTATTTGAATAGCTCTTTTTACAAATCGTTCTTTATGTGATTCTTCATCAGAACTTAATATGAAAAAGTAGATGTTTGCATAATTTTTGAACTGATCGATATTGATTAATCCTGGAACCAAATGCACACCTTCAATAATAATATCATCATAATCGGTAATGGCTCTTTGAATAATTTTTTCTAAAGCGGGAATTACATAAGATGCATGGTCATCAAATCCTGCAGAAACTAAATCGTTATAGCTATTATATCGGTTTTTATTTCTAATATTTTTATATGCATCATAAGATGAACTATGTAATGTAGGTGCATATTCTTTACCAATAATGCCTCTAACAACAGCTCTTATAAAATCACTTTCAATTAAATGCTTAATATTTAATGTTTTAGCAAGTTCGGCAGCAATAGTTGATTTACCAATTCCTGATGCACTTCCAATGAGTATAACATAAGGTTTTCGATAATCTCTGCCTGTTTTATCAAATTCATTGTTTTCATTAGTCATTAAATAATATTTTTAATATTCAATAAATAAAATATTTGTTGTCATGTCGGGTTTTTTAATAGTTGAATATATATACATTTATTAATGTGAAAAATTATAATTAATAATATAATAATATTTTATAAGTTAAAAATGTAGGATAATAATTCATATGATTAATTAATATATAGGGGTGAAATTGTTGTATTCAGTAAAATCAGTTAAAGATATTCAAGATTTAAATCCATTCATTGTAGTTGGTTGTGGTGGAGGAGGAGAAAAATTCTCCAATCTTGATGGTATTAAGACAGTTGGATTCATTGATGATGATGTTAAAAAACAAGACAAACAGTTTTGTGGAAGTATTGTTTCAGGAAGTTTGGATGACTGTTTAGCTCATAATCCTGATGCAAATTCAATAGCTATAATGTTGCCTATTGGTGCTGAGGGTACTGCTTTAAAATATGCGGTTCAAGCTATTGATGCAGGTTTAAATGTAATATGTTCATTTAGATCTTTATCTATTCATGAAAACTCATCTTTAAAAGATTTTGCAGATGCGAAAAATGTTACTATAAAAGAAATTAGTCCTCGGTTGGATGTTGTAAATAAAATCGCTGGTGTGGCTCCTAAAAAATCATGTGAAGTTTTACCAAAAATATCTTATAAACCTAAAGCGCCGGTGATTTTTGTTGGAGGAACCTCTCAGGAATGTGGAAAAAGAACTACAACTAAAATGTTAGGTATAGCTAGTAGTGAAAGAGGTTTAAATTCTGCAATTATTTCAACTGACGAAATGGGTTTGGAAGAACCTACTGATTTTAATTTTAGAGCTGGAAGTTTATCTGCTATGGATGTTCCGGCAGCAATTTTATCTGCTATTAAATATGTGGAAGATACAAAAAAACCAGATATTATTTTTATTGAAGGTCAATCCAGTTTAACTGAAAAAGGAAATCCTCATCCTAGAGGATTATCTGCAGCTATTTTAATTGGTGCTGCTCCTGATGCAGTTATTGTTGGACACAGACCAAATCACCCATATAGACAGCCTACTGGTATTAATGAAGAAATTAAAGCTATTGAAGCTATTGAACCAACTAAAGTTGTTGGTATTTCTATAAATCTTAAAAATGCAGAATTAGATTCTGATTTAGAATATTTTGAATCTACATATAATTTGCCTGTTGAAGATGTCTATAATAATGGAGCATCTAAATTATTGGATGCAATTTTAGATTATTTAAAGGAGTAGTTTAAATGAGTTTTACAGACACATTAAAAAGAAGTTTAGGTTTTGAAGAATCAGAATCAAGTAATGGTGGTTCAAGTTTTTCAAATAAAGTGCGTGATGCATTCCAGTCTGGTAGGGAACCATCAAATCAGCAATATCCTAATCCGCATCAACAACGTCAACATAATCCTAGAACTGTACCAAATCATTATGCTCGTCAAAATCCAAGAAGAGCTCCGGTTTATGATGATTCTGATTATGTAATTACTCCGGAGAGGTCTTATTATGAAATTATTTTAATTAGGCCAAAAACTATTGATGATATTAATTATGTTGTTGATCAGGTTATTGAAGAGAGAAATCCTGTTATTTTAGATTTATCTTTTTTAGAAAAAGAAAGTGAAGCTAATTTTAAATTAGCTGGTGATAAAATTAATCAAATGAGAGCAAAATACGGTGTTCAAGCTTTATTACTTGCACGTAATGAAGATAAGAATTTGATTATGATTTCTCCTAAAAAAGTTAAACTTGTTAATAAAGGATAAGTAGACTTATTTTCTACTTTTATCTATTTTTAAAAATTTAATATATTTAATAAGCACGTAAATTACTAGTATCAGTGCTATTGCTGTTTCTATTTTTAAGATATTGTTAAATATAAATGTAGTATTTACTAAATTTGAAATTTCTTTTGTAGCATTGGCACTTATAACAAAGGGAAATGTAAATGCTGCAAAACTTGGGTAGAACTTTAAATTCCTATATTCTATGAATTTGTACAATGCAAAAATGTAAAATATGCATGCAAATAAATATAATGTAATTACAAAGTTCATATTTATATCGGGTGCTGAATTAATGTATCCGACAATTAGTATGTTTAATACTGCTGCAAAAATGCAGATTAAAGGTTTGTTCATGTCAGGAATATTTTTATATGTAATATATCGGTAAATAACAAGGGGTAATGTTATTATCATTCCAATAAATCCGATTATGAATAATATGAATCCTATTTCTTCTACATTATGTGCATGTGAAGTTATGGCCCCCATTGTTATTCCAACAAATACTATCCAGTAACTTGTATAAACATTAGAAATATTAAAATCACGTATAATAAAATGATAGGTAAAGTAAATTATTAACATTATATGCAATGCTATTCCAATAATCCATATGGTGTATGCAATACTTGGTATAAATTGTAGGAGATATGTAGATAAAACCATTAAACTCATTGAAAAAGTACCGGAACTACTAACAATTACTGGATTTTTGAAATCATTTTTAATTAATTTTGGATATAAAATAACTTTTAATATTATTAAAATTAGAAAAATGATTCCAGTTAGTCCAAAGAAATATTTTAAATATGGATTAATTCCTTCAAGTAAATTCCCAAGTGATAATAATGCAAGAATCAATCCAGAAATTGGTATAGGTATGTTTTTAATTAGATTCATTCATATCTTAAAAAATTTTTTAGCATTTGTACTTGCTACTTTTTTAATTTCATTTTTTTTATATCCTTCTTTTGTTAACTCTCGTACAGTTTTTGGAACAGAAAGTGGATCGGAAGGTTTATTGCTCATATCACTATTTAATAAAAATTTATCAAAACCGTATTTATCTAAAATGGATATTGCATCATATTTATCTAATTTGTGGGGTTGAACTGTTAAACCTAACATATAATCTTTATCGATTAAATCTCCTATGATATTTTTATTAACATGATCAATTACAGCATTTTTTTCATCTAAATGTTGTGGAACAATATCTAAAATAGTTTTCAAAACAGTTTTTTTATTTTTTCGCGGTGTATGGATTATTACTTTTGCATTACATTCATTTGCAATATCTAATTGTTTTTTAAAATAATTTATTTCATTATCTGTTAAGTTTTCAAGACCAATTTCTCCAATTGCAACAATTTGTTTATTTTCAATCCATTTGTATAGATTTTCAAATATATTATCTGGGTTAATATTGGTATTTGTTGGATGAATTCCTAATGCAACTTTTAAATCAATTCCATGCTCTGCAGCTCTTTTTGTATCAAATTCCAAAATTCTATTTAAATGATTTTGAAGAACAAGTTCGTGTGGTATTTTATAAGGATAATAACTGCATGTTATTGCGGTATCTATTCCTGATAAGTACATATCTTTAAAATCTTCTCCGCTTCTGGAATCTGCGTGTATATGTGTATCAATCATGTTAATCACAATGCAAAATTTACTTGTTATAAGTATGTTTTTTATATTTTAAAAAAATAGCTAAAAAATTTTTCATTATTAAAGTTTTTGTAAGTGTTATTTTTCATATTTGTTCACTTCAATAGATTTTATATTTTTTAGTAATAAAAATAATTGTATAAGTAATACTACATAGGTGGTAATTGTGAATGAAAATGAAACATTATTAAAAAACTACGATTCTATTTCAGAAGATGTAAAATTTGTATCTAAGTCGTTAATCAGATTAAAAATATTAGCTGCATTATTTGAAGAATCTCAAACAATGAAAAGTTTAACAGAAAAAACATCATTAAGTTATAGTTCAATATCAAGTGCTATTCACAGTTTGGAACTAAAAGGATATGTTTTTCGTGAATCAAACAAATATTTTTTATCTAATAATATGAAATTGTATATGAATTATGTACTGGAGTTTAAATCTATTGTAAATTTATTAAATAAATTTTTTAATATTTTGGATGGTCATGTTGTGACTATGATTCCTAATCAATCAGTATATGAATTATATTTGCTTGGAAACGCTAAATTATTGGAATCAGATGGTGTAGATGTTTATAAAATTTATAATTATATTGAAAATGCTATTAATGAAGCAGAAAATTTAAAATGTATTTTACCATTTTTTTACGATGATTTTAATAATGCATTAAATGCTTTAGTTGATAAAGGAGCATTTGTTGAAGTCATGGTTCCTGAAGATATTTATGAAACTTTTGAAGAGAAATCTGAAATAAGGTATTTATCTTCTTTTGATGGAGATGAAAGATTTTTATTAATTGTTAGTGATAAAATAATGATTCTAGGATTGTTTAAAAATAATGGGTTTTTTGATCAAAATAGATTATTAACTTCAAAAAATAGTGATGCCATTGAATGGGCAAATAATCTTTTTAAAAATTTTAAAAATAAAAATAAATGAGTTTTAGATTATTTATAATATTTTTCTAAATACTCATTTAATTCATTGATAGGTATTCTTTGTTGAGCTTCACTATCTCTGTCCCTTACAGTTACTTGGTTATCTTCGATAGTGTCAAAATCAACTGTTATTGCAAGAGGAATTCCGATTTCATCGGCTCTTGCATATCTTCTACCTATTGTTCCACTTGCATCAAATTCAACTTTGAATCCATTCATTCTTAATTTTTCAGTTAACTCTTGAGCAATTTCAAGAGGTTCTTTTTTGTTAACAAGTGGGAATACGCCAACTTGAACTGGAGCTACTGATTTATTAAATTTAAAGTAATCTTTTTCTTCAGTTTCACAAAATGAATGTAGTAAAACTGCATAGGTAATACGATCTATACCAAAAGATGGTTCAATAACATGGGGAACGATTTTTTCACCAGTTATTTCTTCTTCAACATCTTCAAATATGAGCAAATCTTCACTTACTTCATATTTTTTATCTAATTCTATTGTGTATTTGCCATCTTTTTCAATTGCAGATTTTATTTCATCAATATCAGCGTCTTCAATTGCTTGTTTAACTTTAGGAGAATCACCTTTAAATATTGGTCCAAATTTGGATAAATTTGGTTTAACAACAGTTTTTTTAACTTTTTGAGGTTCATCATATTCAACAAACACATTTAATTCATCGTTACTGTATTTTGAATGAGATGATAAGTCATAATCTCCTCTATCTGCTATTCCAATAATTTCAACCCATCCATATTTGTCGGTTTTAACTTCAACATCCCAACAATCAAGAGCATAATGTGCCATTTCTCCTTTTAAATGTTGTCTGAATCTTAAAACTTCTTCAGGAATTCCAATTTCTTTTAAAAATTTCCTTGCTAAATATAACTGGTAGATTAACATTTCGTTAGCTACAATTCCTTTATCAAGAGCTTCACGTGCTGTAATTTTTAAAGGCTCTTTGTTGTTTTCTTGAACATCTTGAGAATGGAGATATAAAATTTCATTTTCTATTTGTGAAAATTTTGGGTGTGTTTTATCTTTAGGATTAAGAAATATTTCCGCTTCTGCTTGTGTAAATTCACGTAGACGAATTACTCCTTGTCTAGGTGATATTTCATTTCTGTAGGCTTTTCCAAGTTGAACTGCTCCAAATGGCAATTTGCTTCTGAAAAATCTTTCTAAACGTTTGAATAAAATAAAAATTCCTTGAGCAGTTTCAGGCCTCATATATCCTACTTTATCTCCTTTCGCACCAATCATGGTTTTAAACATTAAATTATAATTCCAGATATTTGACAGTTTTCCTTCACATTCTGGGCATCTGATATTGTTGTCAATTACAATTTGGTCAAGTTCTTCATTTTCTAAACTTTCTACATCTTCACCAATAACTTCTTCGATAATGTGGTCTGCTCTAAATACTTCTCCACAATTTTCACATTTACACATAGGGTCGGTAAAGTTATCAACATGTCCTGATGCTTTTAAAACTTCTTTCGGCATTACTGTGGGACCTTCAATTTCATAAAATCCCTCACCAGAAACGTATTGTTTTCTCCATTTTTGCATGATGTTATTTTTTAAACTGGCTCCAAGAGGTCCATAATCTGTAAATCCTGAAACTCCGGAATAAATTTCAAAAGAAGGCCATAAAAATCCTCTTTTTGCACTAATATTTATCATTTTGTCATGATTCATAAAGATTAACTCCAATTTATTTTTTTAATTCATAATCAAGTTTTACTCGACTGCTTTCAGGTTTTGTTTGTCCCATATATTTACTATTTCTATCTGGATGTCCGTATGGGAGTTCTGATGGTGTTGTCATAGTTTCAAATACTATTTGACATACTCTTTGACCTGGATAAAGTGCAACAGGCATTGCACCAATATTTGATATTTCCAGGGTTATTTTTCCTTCAAAACCAGGGTCAATAAATCCTGCTGTAACGTGCATGGTTACACCAAGTCTTCCCATGCTGGATCTACCTTCTACTCTAGCTACTAAATCATCAGGCACTTTAACATATTCTAATGTTGTTGCAAGTGCAAATTCATTAGGATGTATAATAAATGCTTCACCTTCTTTAACAGTACTAGATTCCATATAAGATGCAATATCTTCTTCATCTTTTGGATCAATATAGGGTTTTCTAATTACTTTAAATACTTTAAACTCATCTCCAAGTCTCATATCTACAGAAGATGGTTGTATTTGTTTTTCATCTAAAAGAGGTTCAATAACTATTTTTTCCTCGTCCAAGTATTCTTTTATAGTTTTATCACTTAAAATTGCCATTTTTTCACACAAATAATTTTATATTTCTTCAATTTCAATTAAATTTTCCATTCTATTAACTATATTGTCTATGCTTTCTTCTATATAATTAATTGTAATTGCATTAAATGAACATGTATTAACACATAAGCCACAGCCTTTACAGTTATCATAATCAATGGATATTTTATTATTAATAAGATTAATAGCATTAAACATACAAATGTTATCTAAACATTTCAAACATTTTTTGCATTTTTCTTCATGAAGTTTTACATTAACTCCGTCAAGTCTTTCAATTTTATCAGATATTTCATTATTTAAATTTGGATATACTTTCCAAAGACAGCAACATGGGCAGCAATGACATATGGTTAAAAGCCCTTTTCCGGGATGTATATTCATCCACACAGCATCAATTTTATTTCTTCCAATAAGATGACTTAAACCAGCAGCATCAGCTCTGTCAATTTGGTTTAATGCTTCTTCAACAGTTGCTTTATGAGCTACATGATTTGGAATTTTTCTTGAAGTAGGTCCAAGGAAAATACAACCTATATCCTGAGGATAATCCTGACAGTCATTTGAAGTTCGACAAAGACATTTGTCCATAATAACAATGTCTTCTGAGCGTTTTATAACATCTTTAAGGACGTCTGTAGGTAAAAATTCTGAGCCTTCAGACTCAATTTTTTTATCTATATTAATGGTATTTGGAACAATAACGATTTCATCATCTTCAAAAAGCATTTTATCAATGATTTTTTTAGCCAATTTTGATTTTTTGGTAAGTCCAGCTATCCAAAATCTCCAATTAAATATTCTGTTGACGATAAAAATGCTTATATCAATATACTTCGGTTTTTTCATTGTTCACCTATTTTCATTTTTAATCGTCTTAAAATACCTTTTAAAGTATGAGCTTCACGTCCTGTAATAAATGCTCGGGAAATAATATTTTTGAATGTCTTTTTTCCATTGGATTTTTTATGCTCGGGAATATCAATACTATCTATTAATTCATCCATATCTTTTAGTAAATATTCTTTTTCTAATGGAGTACTTTCTTTTAAACCTTCAACTCCATATTCATGTCTATTTTTGAATAATTCATAAAATATTATTGCTGCAGCATGGGATATATTCATAATTGGATATGTTGGGTCGGTTGGAATTGATACACAGATATCACAGTCTCCAATTTCTTTATTTGTAAGGCCATTACCCTCTCTTCCAAATAATATGCAAATTTTATTTTCAACATTTAGGGATTTACCAAGTTCTTCAGGTCTGATTGGAATTCTGGATAAGTTATAACTTCCTCCAGCAGTTCCAGTTGATGCAACTTTAAAATCAATTCTTTGACTTTGATAAAATTCGTCTAAAGTTGGGAATATTTTAGCATTTTCAACAATATATTTTCCATGTGTAGCTTGATAATATGCTTCATTAGTTAATGTTGGTGGATTTATTAATACTAAATTTTTTAATCCGAAATTTGCCATTGTTCTTGCAAGAAATCCAATATTTCCAGGGGTTTCACATTCAACAAATACAATATAAATATTTTCTTTAAAAAGACTGGTTTCTTTGTCTTCTTTTTCACGAACAAGTTTAACCCTACCTGTCCCTCTGGATTGTTTTTTGGATGCAGCTTTTTTTTTAGAAGTAGCGTCTTTTTCATTTTTGCTTTCATCTTTTTCTTCAGTAGAACTCATAGTTGTTGTATCTACAACTTTTTGTTCACTTACAGCAGCATCTCCTATTTTAATCAACCCCATTTTTTATTTATTCATAAGCTTTTTTTAATAATTCAAGAATATGCATTGATTTTATATCATTGGCACCAATTGCATCTAATCCGTCCTGCAAATTCAATTCACAAAATGGACAAATTGTAATTACTGCTTCAGCACCAGTATCTTTAATCATTTCAGCTTTGGATTTTGACAAGTCCAGTGCAATATCTGGTTTTCCGGATTTTATTCCGCCCCCTGCACCACAGCATTGACATGGGTATTTCATTTCTTCAAATTCAACACCAGGTATCATTTCAATAATTTCTCTTGGTTGATCTTTAATATTTTGACCTCTTCCTAAATGACAAGGGTCATGCCAGGTAACTTTCATATCAACATTATGCATTTTTGAACTGTCAAGTTTATCGACTAAAAACTCGCTTACATCCATTACATTTAAATTTGATCCAAATTCGGGGTGATTATTTTTTAAGGTTGATCCGCATCCGGAACATACTGTGAGTACTGTATCATATTCTTTAAATACTTCTTTATTTTTATCAACAAGTTTTTGAACTAATTCTGTCTGGCCTGTTCTTAAAAGTGGTGAACCACAGCAAACCTGTTCTTCAGGAACATCAATATCAATTCCATTTTCTTTTAAAATATTAACTAATGTATGTCCAATTTCTGGAAATTTATAATCAACCATACAACCGGTAAAGAAGGCAATTTTTGAACCAGTTTTATTTGTTGCTTCTTTAATAAATGGTGTTTTATCAGTTTTTATGGATCTTCCATTTTTTTCAATATTTTCCCTAAATGAAACATGTTCTGGAAGTGGTCCTGAACCATTTGCAACAGCAATTGCTCTCATTCTTTCAATTGCATCGCCAAATGTATTAATATTTTTAGGACAAACCGATAGGCATTTTCCACAACTGGTACAGTTGTATAATCCTTCGTCTAATGCTTCTTTAAGTCTGTCGAATTTTTCTCTAGGATCACTTTCAAATTTGGAGATATATCTCATTAAGTAAGGTCCTCCGAATTCTTCTGTTGCAATATTAACAACAGGGCATGTTGAAAAACATGAATAACATTCAATGCAGCTTCTAACTTTCTTAGTTTTTGCACTATCTTGTTTATTTATATCAGTATCAAGTTCATTTTTATGGTTGCATTGGAGAGATAAATTTAAATCTTTAACTTTAGCTTCAATACTGGATTTGTCCACAATTAAATCTTTTATAACTGGGAATTTTAGAGGTTCTATTATTGCTCCGTCTTGAATTTCTTTTTGACATGCAAGAGCTCCATTTCCTTTATATAAAATACCGCATGAACCACACTGCCCGGCTCTACATGAACTTCTAAAACTAATGTCTGCATTATATTTTTCATTAATAGCTTGGAGAGCATCTAAAACTTTCATTTGGGGTGTTTTTTTTATTTCATAACACTCTAAATGAGGTTCTTTGTCAATTTCACTATTAAATCTAGAAACATAAACTTTAATCATTTTTTCCCTCCAAAATTGATATGACTATATAAAATATTATAATATAATATTTGTATCTTAACGAATATATTATACTTACTATTTTATAGTTTAAAGTATAATATTAATAATGTATAATTATAAATTTTTGAGGAGAATATATGAATTTAAAAGAATTAGTCACCGGAAGTTCTGGTGAAAAACAATTTTTACTTGGTAATGAAGCTGCAGTAAGAGGTGTTATTGAAGCTGGTGTTTCTATTGCTGCTACTTATCCGGGAACTCCTTCATCAGAAATTGGAAATGTATTGTCTGTATTGGCTAAAGATGCTAATATCTATTTCGAGTTTTCCACTAATGAAAAAGTTGCTATGGAAGTTGCTGCAACTGCTGCTGCTTCTGGTCTTAGATCATTTACATTCATGAAACATGTTGGTATGAATGTTGCAGCAGATTCATTCATGACTACTGCATATTCTGGTGTAAGGGGAGGAATGGTTATATTAACAGCTGATGACCCTTCTCTGTTTTCATCACAAAATGAACAAGATTCACGTAATTATTCAAGATTGGCTAATATGCCAATTTTAGAACCATCAAATTGTCAGGAAGTTAAAGACATGGTTAAATATGCTTTTGATTTATCTGAACAATTTAATATTCCGGTAATTGTTAGAACTACAACTCGTGTATCTCATATGAGGGGAGTTGTTGAATTTGGAGATAAAATTGATAATTCATCAAATAATGATAATCACTGGAAAAGGGGTCACTTTAAAAAAGATCCATCTCAATTTGTTCCGGTACCTGCATTTGCAGGAGATATGCATGTTAAATTATGGAATAAAATTCACAAAATTGAAGAAATTACTAATGCAAGCGATTTAAATAATGAAATTAAATTTTCACAAGATAAAAAATACGGTATCATTGCTTCAAGTAGTGCTTATAATTATGCTCATGATGTTGTTAAATTCAATAATTTAAACGTGGATATTTTAAAATTAGGATTTTCTTATCCGTTCCCACAAGATAAAGTTCATGAATTCTTAAAAGATTTGGATGAAGTATTTGTTGTTGAAGAAGTTGATCCAATAATGGAAAAAGAAACTTTGGCAGTTTGTGGTTTAAATAATCTTGATGTTATTGTTCATGGTAAATTGGATGAGACTTTTCCATTATATCATGAATTTAATTCAGATATTGTTGCAGATGGTTTGAATAAAGTATTGAATTTTAAACAGGAAGAAAATATTAATTATTCATCAAACTTAGAACAATTAAACCAGGATATTCCTTCTAGAGCTCCAGTTTTATGCGCAGGATGTCCTCACAGAGCAATGTATTATGGAATAAATAAAGCTATTGATGAATTAGGTTTAAAAACATCTGATGTAATATTTGCTTCTGATATTGGTTGTTATACTTTAGGAATTAATCCTCCTTACAATGCTGCAGATTATTTATTATCAATGGGTTCCAGTGTTGGAGATGGTTGTGGTTTTTCAGTTTCAACAGACCAAAAAGTAGCTAGTTTTATTGGGGATTCTACATTTTTCCATAGTGGTGTTTCACCATTAATTAATGCAGTTCACAATAAACATAATTTTGTTTTAACTGTTTTGGATAATAGAATTACTGCAATGACTGGTGGTCAACCAAATCCTGGTATTCCAATTGATGGTATGGGTGATGAGGCTCCTGAAGTCTCTATTCGTAAATTGGCTGTTGCATGTGGATGTGATTATGTACGTGTAATTAATCCATTTAATTTGGACCAAGTTGTTAAAACATACAAAGAAGCATTTCAAAGAAATGATACTGCAGTTATTGTATCTAAAGCTCCTTGTACATTAATTAAAGGTTTAGCTAAAAAACCTCCAGTTAATTTCATTGAAAAAAATTGTAATAATTGTGATAAATGTGTAAATGAATTTGCTTGTCCTGCAATTTCAAAAATTAATGGTAAAATCAGTATTGATAATGCTCAGTGTGATGGTTGTAATGTTTGTATTCAGGTTTGTAAATATGGTGCATTAGATGCAGGTAGGTGAAAAAATGGATAATCATTATAGTATTTATATTTGTGGTGTAGGTGGTCAGGGAATTATTAAAACATCTACAATTATTGGTGAAGCTGCAATGAATCAGGGATTAGATGTGGTTATGAGTGAAATTCATGGTATGTCTCAAAGGGGAGGTTCTGTTTCTACAGAATTAAAAATCGGAGGATATACTTCATCTATTATTCCAAATCATGGTGCTGATATGTTACTTTCATTTGAACCAATTGAAACAATAAGGGGTTTGGATAAAGTAAATTCACAAACTAAAATTGTATTTAATACTCATCCGATTATTCCTTCATCAAATGATAAAGTTTATCCAAATGTGGATAATATGACTAAAGTTTTAAAAGAAAATTTTAATCATGTTCTACCTATCGATGGAACTCAATTAGCAATTGATGCAGGTAGTGTTTTATCATTAAACATGGTTCTTTTAGGTGCAGTTACAGCGGATGATAAATTTCCTCTTACAAAAGATTCAGTTATTGATGCTATGAAAAATAATTTAAAACCTAAATTCCATGAGATGAATTTAAAAGCTATTGAAAGTGGGTATAAATCTATTCGAGGTTAAAAATTTAAATAGTATTTTAACTAATAATTTATTATATAATTAATGTTGTGGTATTATGGCTTACAAAATTGACAATGCTATTATTAAAAAAAATATGAATGGTGGGATTACTTTAATTGATCCTGAAAATGTTTTCATTAATGAAGATGCTTTTATTGCAATTAAAAGTGATGATTTGATTACAATTCAACTTTTAATTAATGGTATTTTAAGAAATGAGTTTAAAAATTGGAAGGAAATTGGTAATGTTCCTGAAAAGGAACCTCTTAAAACTCTTTTCATACGTTTAGGTTATTCAAAAGAAGAAATTTCTAATTTATTAAAAGAATTTTAATTATTTTTTTTTAAAAAAAGAGGGATGATTTGTAGAAAAGAAAGTTCTTTCCTATAAATCTTTAATATCTTTAGTTTCTAGAATTTTCACATTGTTTTCATTTAATGTAGTTATTGCTTTTTCCATATTTTCTAATCTCATAACTACAATAGCTGCATCACTTTTACTACTTACAAAAGCATATAAATATTCTAAATTAATTCCTTTTTCATCAAAAATAGCTAATGTAGAATTTAATCCATTAGGTTTATCAGGTACCTCTAATAATATAACATCATTTTCTTTTACAATAAATCCGTCTTTTTCAAGTGCTTTAATAGCTTTTTCATTATCAGAAACAATTAACCTTAATATTCCATATTTTGTTGTATCTGCTATTGAAAGTGCACGAATATTAATATTTTCTTTAGATAATGTATCAATTGCTTTTTTAATTCTACCTTCTTTATTTTCTACAAATATTGAAATTTGTTTTACTGACATTTTATCACCTTATTCAAAATTTCTCTCATCAATTACACGAACAGCTTTTCCTTCACTTCTAGGTAATGATTCTGGTTCACAGATGGTAACATCGACTCTAAGACCGGTCTCTGATCTAATTGATGCTTTTATTTGTTTTTCAACTCTTTCCATT
Source organism: uncultured Methanobrevibacter sp. (assembly GCA_902785855.1). Taxonomy (GTDB): domain Archaea; phylum Methanobacteriota; class Methanobacteria; order Methanobacteriales; family Methanobacteriaceae; genus Methanocatella. The sequence continues at coordinate 44,766 of CADAAJ010000001.1, forward strand.
TCTTTCATTTCATCAGAGAATAATTCTTTTGTTGCTTCTACTTTAACTTCAACTTCATCTAAAATATCTGGTCTTGTTACATGAATCATGTAATTAGGACTAATTCCTTTGATTTTAAGTAATGCTTTTTCAATTTGTGATGGGAACACCATAACCCCTTTAATTTTCAACATGTCGTCACTTCTACCTGTGATTCTAGTCATTCTAACGGTAGTTCTTCCACATTCACATTTTTCATTGTTAAGTGAAGTTAAATCTTTTGTTCTAAATCTTAAAATAGGCATTCCAGTTTTGGTAAGGGAAGTTAATACTAATTCTCCTTTTTCACCATAATCTAATGTTTCACCAGTTTCAGAATCAATTATTTCTGGATAAAAATGGTCATCTTGTATGTGCATTCCATCTTGCTGTGAGCATTCTTGAGCAACACCGGGGCCCATAACTTCAGTTAAACCATAAATATTGTGTGTTTTAATTCCAAGGGAGGTTTCAATTCTTTTTCTCATTTCATTGGTCCACATTTCAGCTCCATGGATACCAGCTTTTAAATTAATATCATCTAGGGAAATTCCTGCTTTTTCTCTTGATTCTCCAAGATACATTGCATATGATGGAGTACAAGTTAGAATATCACTTTGAAAATCAATCATGGTATCGAGTTGTCTTTTTGTATTTCCTGCTGAGATAGGAATTGTAATTGCACCCATTTTATTTCCACCGTGGTGAATACCAAATCCTCCAGTAAATAATCCGTATCCGTATGCATTTTGAATAATGTATTCTTTTTTCGCACCTGCCATTTTTAATCCACGTGCAATACATTCTCCCCAAATTTCTAAGTCATTTTGAGTGTATGCAGTAACAGTTGGTTTTCCGGTTGTTCCTGAAGATGCATGAACTTCCACGATTTCTTCACGAGGCACAGCCAAAAGTCCTAATGGGTATGCTTCTCTTAAATCACTTTTTGTGGTAAATGGAATTTTCTCTATGTCTTTTAATGTTTTAATATCTTCTGGTTTTAAACCAATTTCGTCAAATCGGTTTTTATAAAACTCTACATTTTCATATGCAAGTTTTACAGTTTTTTGTAATCTTTCAAGTTGAATTTTTTCTTTTTCTTTATTATCCATACATTCTATTTCTTTGTTCCAAAACATAGTATCCCTATTTAGTTTAATATGTTTAATATATTGATTATTAAATATAAAAGTTTAGTTGTTTGTTTATTTTTTTCATTAAATTTTGTTTAATATTTATAATTAGTAATTTTTAGATTAAGTTTGTTGCTTTAGCTTATAATTTAATCTATTGTATGTATTTTAACTAATTGTAATTTTAAATTATTCTTTTAATTTAAAATAATAATATTTAAATAACTTTTTAATTAAATTAATTATTTAGAGGTAATTTTTTATGGACGTAATGATTTTGACAATTATTTTTACAATTTATATTTTTGCGTTAATTTTTGTAGGTTATTATGCATACAAAAAAACAAATTCCTCAGAAGATTTTATGATTGCAGGTAAAGATACTCATCCATTTATTATGGCAATGAGTTATGGGGCTACTTTTATCTCGACAGCAGCTATTGTTGGTTTTGGAGGAGTTGCTAGTGAATATGGGATGAGTGTATTATGGCTGGCCTTTTTAAATATTATTGTTGGTGTAATTATAGCATTTATATTTTTAGGAAAAAGGACACGCCGTATGGGTCACGCTCTTGGATCTCTTACTTTTCCTGAATTTTTAGGAAAACGTTTTAATTCAAAGTTTATTCATTATTCTTCCGGATTGATTATTTTCTGTGCAATGCCTCTTTATGCGGCTGTAGTATTAATTGGGGCTGCAAGATTTCTTGAATCTTCCTTGTTAATTGATTTTAATATTGCTCTTTTAATTTTATCTATAATTATTACATTTTATGTATTATTCGGTGGAATTCGTGGAGTAATGTATACTGATGCACTTCAAGGTACAATCATGGTTCTTGCAATGGTATTTTTACTTGTATTTGTATATTGGATGCTTGGTGGAGTTGATAACGCACATACTGCCTTAACAAATATGGTTAATTTATATCCTGCTGAGGCTATTAAAACGGGAGGTACTGGTTGGACGTCATTCCCAACGGTTGGATCTCCGTTCTGGTGGTCTTTAGTTTCATCTACATTAATTGGTGTAGGTATTGGGGTATTAGCTCAACCTTCATTAATAGTTCGATTTATGACTGTTAAATCAGATAAAGAATTAAATAGATCTGTTTTAATTGGAGGAATATTTATCGCAATCATGCCTACTACTGCTTATATTGTAGGAGCATTATCAAATGTTTATTTCTATGATAAATTGGGTAAAATCGCAGTTGATGTTGTTGAGGGAAATATTGATAAGATTATACCAACTTTTATTACAATGGCATTGCCTGAATGGTTTGTATATATCTTTTTACTTTCATTAATTGCAGCAGCAATGTCAACAATATCTTCACAATTGCATACTCAAGGAACTGCATTTGGTGTAGATATATATGGTACTATCCGAGATAAATCAAAACAATTAGATCAGGTAAGTATTTCCAGATTAGGTATTTTAATTGCTATAATTTTAGCTCTTGTCATGGCATTTTCACTTCCGGGAAGTATAGTTGCACTTGGAACAAGTTTGTTCTTTGAAATATGTGCAGCAGCATTTTTACCAGTATTTTTAGGTGCACTTTACTGGAAGGGAATTACTCGTTTAGGAGCTATTGCAGGAATTTTATCCGGAACTGTTGTAAGTTTGTTCTGGTTAATTTTTGTATTTGCTAAGACTGCAACTGGACTTGGAATTTGTAAATTCATATTTGGTGTTGATACATTATTGTCTGCAGCACCATGGCCTTATATTGATGTGATGTTAATTGCTGTTCCAATATCTGCTATTTTCGTTATTGTAGTTAGTTTACTTACAAAACCTCCTGCTAATGAGGTTATTGATAATGCATTTAAAAACATAGATAATAAAGGAAGTGAAGCATAATGACAGTTTTTGGAATTGAAGACCCTTGGATTTGGGGAGTATTTGTAGGAATTATCTTATCAACACTTTTCTGCATTATTTATGGTGTGGTTAATTGGAATAATGGTGATTAAATAGAGTTATTTAAAAATAACTCTTTTCTTTTTTTTAAACTTTTATCATATATTGTATTATAGTGTATAATACGATAATAAAACTTAAAATAAATCCGATAGCTCCGAATAAAGGCATATCAAATAAAAGAGGCCCTTTATCTATTGTCATAACTAAAGAAGAACCTATTATTAATGCTGAAGCAAATAAGAATAATACAATTTTATTTGTCATTTTATCGATTCTATCTACTTCAATTTTAAATATTAATTCTCCTCTTTCGATTTTACGCATAGTTCTTGAGAGAAGTTTAGGTAAAGATTTAAGCATATGTTCATACATAATGAAACTATTCTTCTTATTTTTAAGGAACTTTTTAGGGTTCATTTTCTCTTTTGCAAGTTGTTTGGCTACTGGTTGAATATAAATAAATACATCAATTTCGGGATCTAAATTTTGTGCAATTGCTTCAATCATTGAAACTCCTCTAGCCATTGTAACAAACTCATTTGGAAGTATAACATTATAACTTTGCATTACTGAAAGTAATTCGTCTAAAATTCCATTGAAGTGATTTAATTTAACTCCGAAATATCTTCCAAATAAATCTTCTATGTCTCTTTTTAAGTTTTTAGTATCAACTGAATCATCCAATATTTCCATGTATATGAACTGATTGATTAATCCGTCAATGTCTTTATCTGAGAATAAAATTAATAATTCGGCTAAATTACGTTTGAAATCTTCGTTTAAAACACCCACCATACCTAAATCAAGATAACAAACTACATTTTCTTCTAAAATCATTAAATTTCCTGGATGTGGATCTCCATGGAAAAATCCGTCAATAAAAATTTGTTGGAAATAAGAACGGACAATGTAATCTGCTAAAAGTTTTTTGTCATACTCTTGACTGTCACTTTCATAAACATCAGATAATTTCGCACCTGCAATAAATTCCATAGTTAAAACTTTTGGGGTGGAATAATCTTCATAGGATATTGGAACATGAATATTAGGTTGTCCTTCGAAGTTTGCTTCAAAACGTTTCATATTCATTAATTCATTGAAATAATCGATTTCTTTATGGATTGTGCGGTCAAATTCATCCATAACTCCTGGTAAATTTATCTTTTTTATTTGTGGGTTAAATTTATCTGCTTCCATTGCGATAAATTTCATAATATTCAAATCAAGGTCAATTTTATCACTTATACCTTTTTTCTGTATTTTTATAGCAACTCTTTCTCCTTCAGGCAATACTGCTTCATGAACTTGTCCAATTGATGCTGTTGCAAGGGGTTCTTTTGAAAAATCTTTAAATAACTTATTTATATCTCCTTTGAGTTCTTCTTCAATAATTTCTTTAACTTCTTCGAAACTTACAGCAGGGTTGTCATCCTGTAATTTAGCAAGTTCTGTTGCTATTTTTTCTCCAACAACATCTGGTCTGGTACTCAACAATTGACCTAATTTAATAAATGTAGTTCCTAATTCCTGTAACATTAAACGTAATTTCTCAGGAATTTCATTATCTAATAATAATTCACTGCTTTCTTCATCTCTTAAAGGACTAAGTCTATTTCTTGCGGTTTGGCCTAAAATTTTATCAAAGCCATATTTTTTCATGGCTCTTCTAATTTCTCCTAATCTCTTTATTGTTTCTTTATCCATTTTAATCACTTATTTTTTTACTTTACATGTTTTTTTAACAACCAATGTTTTATAACTAGCTTGGTATTTAACTTTTTCCCCTACATTAAGATTTTTAAGAACGGATTTTTTAACAGTAGCTTTAGCAATACCTTTTTTGTTTGTTTTTGCTTTATATGTTATTCCATTGAATTTAAATTTAATTTTTGCTTTGTTTATTAATGTGTTTCCTTTTTTAAGTTTTGCTTTTAATGTGAGTTTTTTTGCTGATTTTTTAACTTTAATTGTTTTTAATGATAATACATAATAGTCAAACAAACAGTTTGTTGTAACTGTACCATAGGTATCTCTACCACTTTTTGTTGCAGAGTTTTTTGAAAATACACAATTTTGAGCTTTTGCACAATGGACTTTATCTGATTTAGAAGTTACAAATCCATATATTGCTCCTCCTTTGTTTGCGGTATTTTTTGTAAATTTTGAATTTTCAATTAAATTGGAATAATATTTTATGTCTGAAACCCATTTTCCACCAACATATTTTCCGCTTTGTTCGTGGCATTTAAAGTAAACCGCACCACCATTTTTTAAAGCTGTGTTTTTGGTAAAAATGGAATTGTGAATATATAAATCTTTATTTCCGAATACTGCACCACCCATTTCACCAGCTTGGTTTGAACTAAATGTAGATGAATTAATGTCTATATTACCGAATGCATAAATTGCTCCACCACCACGACCATTTGCTTTATTATTTTTAAAAGTACAATCAATAATTGATTCTGTTAGAAATTTAATTTCAATATTCATTAATATTGGAAGTATAAATTCCATATCTCCAATAACAGTTTGGTTTTGGTAATAATTATTATATATTTGAACAGCACCGGCTGGAGATAAACATAAAATTGCTCCTCCATCTCCATCAGCTGTATTTCCATTAAATATTGAATCTTTAACTTGTAAATGTCCTACTGAATTAATTGCACCACCACAATATTTCGCATAATTGTTTGTAAATGTACAGTTTTTTACAATTAAATTACCATAATTAAATATTGCTCCACCGTATAATTCAGTTTTACCATTTATGAAGTTTATATTTTTTAAAACAACTTGTGTATTTATAATTTTACCAAAGTTAATCATAAATATTCTGGATTGGGATAATCCATTTAGAGTATGTCCATTACCCTCAATAGTTATGTCTTTAGTTAGTATTATTCCAAATTTATTAAGTTTTCCACTATATGTATAATCTTTATCTAGTGTTATTGTAGATCCTGCAGGAGCTAAATTAATCACATGCTGTAATTCTTCAAATGTTCCGGGGTTTGTATTGACTATTTCCTTTTGTGATGATGTAATTATTTCATCATCAGTATTTTCAACAATTTGAGTATCGTCACTGCTAGTTATCATCGTAGTATTTACATCACTAGCACTAACACTTGTTATACTAAATAATATGAAAATAACACAAATTATTATTAAACCTTCTTTTATTTTCATAAATTACACCTATTATTAATTATATTACCTTTAATATTATTAAGTTTTGTATTAATATTTCGTAATATGTTTTAGTAATTTTTTTAATATTGAATTTTTTTTACAGATTGAAAAGAAAATATTTAATACTATTATTTTTATAATTAAATAATGTGTATTTGAGAATTTATGTTAAATTATGTTTTTATTAAAAATTCTCAAAATTGTGTTAAAGAGGTATAATATGGATAAAAGTAATTTTAAAAATATTTTCGAAATCATGAAAAGTGATTCGAGAGCTACAGCCGCAAATCCAGTTGTTATAATTGTAATAATTGGGATAATTATTTTACCATCTATGTATGCACTTTTAAATATTCAAGCATGTTGGGATCCATATGGAAATACTGGGGATGTTTATTTTGCTATTGCAAATTTAGATAATGGGTCTACATTTGATGATAATTATATAAATGTGGGTAATGAATTAGTCAAGGAATTGGAAAAGAATGATAAATTTAAATGGACTTTTGTTTCTGAAGAAGAGCTGCGTAATGGGGTTCATGATGGGGATTATTATGCAGGTATTGTAATTCCTAAAAATCTGACGGAAGATATTCTTTCAATAACATCTGATGATCCTCATCAAGCTAAATTAGAATATCTTGTTAATATGAAAGCAAATCCCGTTGGTGCTAAATTAACTGATTCTGGTTCTAATGCAGTTTATTTGGCTTTAAATGCTAAGATTGTTGAAATTATAAATCTTGCAGCTTATGGTAAATTAGGTGAATTGCAAGATGGTCTTTCTTCAGGTGCAAGTCAATTAGCTGGTGGTGGAACTTTACTTGCGGCGGGTGCTGATCAGGTGGCTTCTGGTGCTGGTCAAGTTGCTGATGGTGCTAGTCAGGTTAGTAGTGGTTCGTCTCAAGTTAAAAATGGGGCATCTAAAGTTCAAAAAGGTACTTCTGCTGTTAATGATGGTGCAAGTAAAGTTAAACAAGGTTCATCTGATGTAAAATCAGGTTCTAAACAAGTTCAAAAAGGTTCTGAAGAGTTACAATCAGTTGTTGACCCATCATTAATGCCTGATGGGCCTATAAAAGAATATGTTCAAAGTAGCTCGAAACTTGCAGATGGTAGTGGTCAAGTTGCTGATGGTGCTAGTCAATTGGCAGGGGGTTCACTTGCTCTTGCAACAGGGTCATCTAAATTAGCTAATGGTTCTAGTCAGGTTGCGGGTGGTGCTAGTCAGTTAGCTGATGGTTCTGTTGAATTAGCAGAAGGTTCTTTAGCTCTTGCTGCAGGTTCACAATTACTTTCAAATGCTGCAACTCAGGCATTATTTGCAGCTGCCGCAGCATTATCTTCTTCTGCAGATGCGCTTTCTGCAGTAACAGGTATTAATGAAACAATTCTGGGGGATTATTTCTATTCTCCAGTTAAATTGGATAGACATGAATTATTTTCAGTACCTGATTATGGATCTCAAGTAGCTCCATTTTACATTGCTTTATCTATGTGGGTTGGTGCTTTAATTACATGTGCTATGGTAAAACCTGGTACTGGTAAGGGAACTAAATATACTCCTCTTGAAATGTATTTTGGTAGATTGGTATTGTTTTTATTTATTGGTTTCTGTCAATGTCTTATTACAGTTATGGGAGCAAATCTTTTAGGCATTTATGTTGTTAATCCATTATTATTTATATTGTCGTCATTTTTTGTGGCGTTAGTATTTATGGTATTTATGTATTCTTTAGTATCTGCTTTGGGAGAAGTTGGAAAAGCTATTGCAGTTATTCTTTTAGTTATTCAGATATCGGGAACTGGTGGTATTTATCCTGTTGAAATTATGGCTGACTTTTTCCAATTAATGAATCCGTATTTGCCAATGACGTATGCAATAACGCTAATACGGGAAGCACAATTAGGTTTAGTTTGGTCTAATTATTTACCGGCTTTAATCTTGCTTACAGCTATTATTGTAGTTACAATGGTTGTCATGATTATTGTTAAAATTAGAGCAGATAATGCGGCACATTACTTCGAAAGACGTTTAGAAGATAGTGGTTTATTCTAGAAGTTTTTTTTAACTTCTACTTTTTTTCTTTTTTTTTTAAAATTAATTGGTGATGGTTTGGGTGTGTTAATAAAATTTTATAATCCTAATGCTTCAAGCATGGATTGAACACCTAAAATAATAATAGCTACTCCACCGAATATTTCGATATAATCAGCATATTTAATAGCTACTTTTGTTCCGTAGGTACCAAGTAATAACCAGATTACTACAGCAATTAAACTTAATATACTTAAAATAATAGGATCAACATGTGCTACAGCACCTTGTGATGCTAAAATAAGGTTTTCTATGTTTCCAAAAATAAGTAAACCAGTAAATGGAGCATAATCTTTTAAATTAACCATTTTATTCACTTCCTTTTGTTTCTTTTATATGTTTAACTGCTTCAAAAACAGATTGAAGACCTAATATAACAATTGCAAGCCCACCAATAAATGTGATGTGTCTTGAATATTCCATTGCAAGATCAGTTGCTACAAATCCGATAAATAACCAAATTATCACAACAATGATACTTAACAGTCCTAAAACCTTTGGATTAACACCATTAACAACACCTTGTGATGCTAAAATAAGGTTTTCTATATTTCCAAATATAATCAATCCTATAAAAGGTATATATTGTTCTAACAAATTTATCACCTAATGTTTAATTTTACTTTTTTTATTATAAAAACTTATCTTTGTTAATTGATTATTTTTTAATTTTTTTGTATTATGCTGAATATTTTTTGAATAATATTGTTCTGAAATTTTATTTGGAGTTAATTATTGTTATTAATTATAATTTTACATAGTAATTTATTTATATGTCTTAGATATAATATAAAAGTGAGATTATTTTTTAAATAATCTTTTATAAACTTAAGCATTCTTAAATGCTTTTTTTTAAATAATTAATGGGGGAAGATTTTTATTAGATTCAAATATAAACTTGTATCAATTTTCTTGATTATGTTAGTTTTTATCACTATTAACGGCGTATGTGCTGGTGAATTAGAAAATAACACTATTTTAAGTGCAGATTCATCTACTCATGAAATTGCTGTAACAAATGATGAAAAAATGATTTTAGGTGACAATGGTGATTATGATGCATTTCAAGATAAATATAATGCAGGAAACACTATTGAATTAGAGAATAATTATACTTTTTCTAACGAATTTGAAATTAGTAAAGATGTTACTATAAATGGTAATGGATATTCCATTAAAGCAAGTGGTGAAAATAGGATTTTTACTATTTCCAATGAAGCTAAGGTTATTCTAAATAATATCACATTTTTGAATGGTAATCCATTAGATGTGGGTGGATCCATTTATATTTATGGTACTTCTAATGTTGAAATAAATAACTGTGTATTTAAAAATAACTCTGCTTTGGATGGTGGAGCTATATATTGTGAAGGGTCTAATTGTACTATAACTAATTCTAAGTTTTATGATAATGTTCAGGATAATCCTTCTACTAATGTTCAGGATAATCCTTCTACTAATTATGGTGGTGGAGGAGCAATTTATCTCATAGATTCGAATGCAAATATTCAAAATTGTGAATTTATAAATAATAGTGCATCTATTTATGCAGCGGCTATTTATTTTGAGGAATCTAGTGAGACAGTTTCATTATCTGTAAATAATTCGATATTTAGAAAGAATAATGCAACAAATAGTATTAATGAAGGAAACTATGGTGCAATTTATGTATATGGTGGCAATTTCTTAATATATAATTCTAAATTCGAAAATAATTATGCGGATTATGGTGGTGCAATTGGAGTCACTGATTGTTATGGAGTTATACATAATTCAACTTTCAGTGATAATGAGGCATTTTATTATGCGGGTGCAATCAATGCGGAAGCTATGGAACTTTTAATTTCAAACAGTTCTTTTATAAATAATAAAATCATTGGACCTTACGATGAGGAGGCAGATTTTATAGAAGACACACAGGCAGGAGGTGCAATTGTTTGGTTTACTAATAAAGGAAGTATTGTAAATTCAAAATTTATTAATAATCAAGCAAAATCTGGTTCTTCTATTATTATTACTTATGATTGTATTTGTGAAATTAATGGGTCTACATTTAGTGATGAAGCTAATTCTTATGCTATTTACAATTTAAATTCTGAATTACAATTAAATAATAATGTTTTGGATAAAAATAATTTCATTTATAATAGTTATTTAATATCTTCTAAGACATTTATTGTTGTTTTAAATAACAATACATTTAATTTAAATCCAAATTCTAAAATGGCTTTAACTGCTCGGGTTACTGACGATAATAATAATACTATTATTTTTAGTAGCGATTTTGATTCTATGATATTATTAAAATTTTTGATTAATGATGATGAAATTGAAGCATACTGTGATGATGCTGGTCTTTGGGCAGCAAAAGATGAATATGAATTCAATCAAAGTTGCATTGTATCTGCAAATATTTTATTTGTTGATTCACCTATCGAACCTTTAAATGATACTGGAGTTAAATTTGCTTCAATTAATATGGGCAAAAATGAAACCAATCCTTCAATTATAATGTCAGATGTAATAATATCTTATAATAGTAAAATTCCTTTCACTGCTATATTTAAAGATGAAAACGGTGAACCATTAAAAAATACTTCTGTTGTATTCATTTTATTAAATACATATCATCCAGTAACAACAGATTCTAATGGTAGTGCAGATTTCCTTGTATTATTGGATGTTGGAGTTTATAACATCACGGCAGTTAATACTGTAACTGCTGAAAACTTAACAAAAACTTTAACAATTTGCCCAAGAATTACAGAAAATATTAATCTGACAAAAGATTATCTTGAAGATGATTATTTTAAAGTACTTGCTCTTGGGGATGATGGAAAACCTGCAGGTGCTGGTGAAATTGTTAAAATTACTGTAAATGGTGTTACTTATGAACGTATCACAGATGAAAATGGTTATGCAACTTTACCAATTAGATTAATTCCTGGAAAATATCCAATATCTGTTGAATACTGCGGATTCAGTACTTCTAATGTTGTTATTGTAAAACAGATTCTCAAAACTAAAAAAGTTAAAGTAAAAAAATCTGCTGATAGGTTTAAAATCACTGCATCTTTAAAAACAAGTAGTGGAAAACCAATTGTGGGTAAAACAATTTTCTTTAAATTTAAAGGAAAAAAATATAAAGCTACTACTAATTCCAAAGGAAAAGCAAAAATTATCATTAAAAAGAATATCATCAATAAACTTAAAATTGGTAAAAAATATAAAGTTAAACTCCGTTATATTGATGATAGAGTAAACACATTTGTTATTGTTAAAAAATAGAGGAAATCCTCTATTTTTCTTATTTTTTTAATATTTGAAGGTATAAGTTTCTTCAATTTCCATCATATTTCTAATTTCTGCTGTTGCATTATCAATGTAGAAAACACCCATTTCCCAGTTATTAGCTTTGTAGATTTCTGCTATTTCAGGCATTAATTCAAATGCTTTTTGAGTTACAGTTTCATTTTTTTCTAAATTTGCAGTTCCGTAATATCTTAAGAAATGTTTTCCGTCCCATGCAACAATTTCTAATTTAGGATTAGTTTCAAGTTGTTTATAAACATCTTTAAATGTACCTACTCCGAAATATATTTTGTCTTCATGCAATAAATGAAAACCTAATGGTCTGCATTTTGGCTGATCGCCATCAACAGTTGCCAAGTAAAATACTTCTACATTTTCTAAAAATTCATTAATTTTTTCAATTTCTGACATTAAATCACCTTTTAATTAATATTTAAAACAATCTTTTTGATGATTGTCAATAACACCAATTGATTCAAGATAAGAATAAATAATTGTTGGGCCGACAAATTTCATTCCACGTTTTTTTAAATCTTTTGAAATTTTTTTAGATAATTCTGATTCAGTTAAATATTCTGCTTTTATAATTTCACCATTGGTAAATCCCCAGATATAGTCATCAAAACTACCAAATTCATTTTGAATTTCAATAAACACATGTGCATTGTTAATTGCTGAAGTTATTTTACCTTTATGGCGTATAATCTTTTCATTATCTAAAAGTTCATTAATTTTTTCTTTATCATAGTTGGCTACTTTAACAACATCAAAATTATCAAATGATTTTTCAAAATCTTTGCGTTTTTTTAATATTGTAATCCATGATAACCCTGCTTGAAATGATTCTAATACTAACATTTCGAATAATTTTTTATCATCATGAGTTGGAATTCCCCATTCTTCATCATGGTATTTAATATAAATCTCTTCACTTCCTGCCCATGTACAACGTTTTTTTCTCATAATAATACTTATTATAAATATTGTTTAAATATATTTTTAATGAAAATTCTCCTATTTGGTGAAGTAATATCTTTTAGAAAAAATGTTTCACAAACAACAATTTTAATAAACTATAAACCTTATAAATTAAATATAATATGGGGCTGATTAATATGACAAAATTAGGTATGGGAATGATGAGACTTCCTTTATTGGATGAGAATGATTTTAAAAGTGTAGATTATGAACAGGTAAATAAAATGGTTGATGAATATATGGATGAGGGGTTTAATCATTTTGACACTGCATATATTTATCATGAAGGAGTATCTGAAGATGTATTTAAAAAATGTGTTGTTGAGCGTTATCCAAGGGAATCTTTTAAAATTGCAACTAAATTACCTTTATTTGTAATTACTGAAGAGTCACAATTAGAACCATTATTCAAAGACCAACTTAAAAAATGTGGTGTAGATTACTTTGATTATTACATGTTACATAATGTAAGTGGTTTTACAGAAACTGCATGGAAAAATGTTGATTTATATTCATTTATTCAAAAGAAAAAAGAAGAAGGTTACATCAAACACATTGGTTTATCTACACATGGGAACGCTGAATTTTTAGAAGAAATATTGGTTGAACATCCTGAATTGGAATTTGTTTTACTTCAGATTAATTATCTTGACTGGGAAGATGAGGGCATTGAGTCAAAAAAATGTTTGGAAGTTGCAAGAAAATACAACAAACCTGTAATGATTATGGAGCCTTATAAAGGAGGATTTCTTGCAGATGTTCCTGATGAAGCAGAAAAAATCATGAAAGATTATAATCCTGATAAATCTGTTGTATCATGGGCAATGAGATTTGTTGCTAATCTTGATGATGTTTGTGTTGTTTTAACTGGTGCAAGTAATCTTAAACAACTAAAAGATAATATTTCTGAATTTAAAAATGCTGATCCGTTAAATGATGAAGAATTAGATATTTTAAAAAAGGTTTCTGAGATAATTAACAGCAATATCACTGTGGACTGTACAAAATGCAGATATTGTGTTGATTCATGTTCTAGTGAAATTGATATTGCAAAAATCTTTGATTTATATAATAAACATAAAATGCTCGATACTGATGAATGGACACAATTAGGTAATGCATATTTGAACTATTCAAAACTTCCAGGTGTTGGTATAGCATCAGATTGTATTGAATGTGATTTATGTATTGAAGAATGTCCGCAGGAGATTAATATTCCTGAAGTATTAAAAGATGTTGCCGAAACTTTTGAAACAGAAATTTACGGATTTAAAAATTAAGTTAATTTTAATAATAATTAATCATATAATTATAAATAGTTATTTTATTGAAGGTTTTAATTATGATTCCCGGTATGAATAAAAAACAAATGAAACAGATGGAAAGACAAATGAAAAAAATGGGTATGAAAATGGAAGACCTTGAAGGTGTTCAGGAAGTTATTATTCGTTTTGAAGATAAAGAATTAATCATTGATGAGCCTAGTGTAAGTTTAATGAATGTAATGGGTCAGGAAACTTACCAAATTGAAGGAAAAGCTCGTGAAGTTGAAGTAGAATATGAAATTGAAATTCCTGACGATGATATTGAAATGGTAGCTAATAGTGCTAATGTTTCTAATGAAGAAGCAAGAGCAGCTTTAGAAGAATGTAAAGGGGATCTTGCAGAAGCAATAATGAAATTAAATCAGTAGATAACATGACTCTTATTGTACATATTTCAGATCTGCATATAAGTGATGGTGATTTTGATGAAGAAATATTTCTTGATGCAGTTGAAGAAATAAATAATTTAAATCCTGATATGATTATTTTAACAGGGGATATTACAAATAATGGTTATCATAAACAATATGAAAGGGCAACTAAATATTTGGAAATGTTTGAACCACCATTATTTGCAATTCCTGGAAATCATGATGTTCGTAATTTAGGATATCAGTCTTTTGAAGAATTAGTAGGGGAGAGAAGCTGGAAATTAACAATGGATGATAATTTTACAGTTATTGGTCTTGATAGTGCATCACCAGATGAAAATAAAGGTCATGTTGGTACTCCTCAACATATGTGGTTAGAACATCAGCTTGATGAATGTGTAATTAATGATAATTTTTCCATTGTTGCTTTACACCATCATGTAATTCCTATTCCTCAAACTGGTCGTGAACGTAATGTTTTATCTGATGCTGGAGATATTTTAAAAACATTAACAACTCATGAAGTTGATTTAGTATTGTGTGGACATAAACATGTTCCGAATATCTGGAAAATAAATAATACATTGATAGTTAATGCAGGTTCGTTATGCTCTCATAAGCTTAGGGGAAAAATTGGGAATTCTTTTAATATTTATAATATTACAGATAATGAAATTGAGATTTATCTTAATAATATTGATGATGAAAAATTATTATTTGGAAAATATGAGCGCAACAAATTATAACTTAAATTTAAATATTTAATTGGATAAATATATTATACTGTAATTGTATAAATTTTTGTAAAATTTTTTAGGTGATATTATGAAAGTGGTCATAGATGCTTCTAATGTGGCTCATCATGTTAAAAATAAAGATGGACAACCTCAAATGTCTAATATTCTTGCTGCTGTTAAAGCATTAGAAGAAAGTGGAGATGAATTCGTAATAATTGCTGATGCATCACTTCGTCATGAAATTGATGATAAAGAAAGTTTTGAGAAATTGTTGGAAAGTGAAAATGTAGAAGAAGTTCCGGCAGGTAATGATGCAGATCATTTTATTTTAGATATTGCTAGTCGTGAGAAAGCAAAAGTATTATCTAATGATAAATTCAGAGATTATGCTGCTGAATTTAGACAAATTGCCTCTATGAGAATCCCATTTGTTATTAGTAATGGCAGACTCACATTTGGAAAACCTAAAAAACCTAAAAAAGATAAAAACATCCTTCAACATATTTGTGATGAGATTATTAAAGAATTAAACTTTAAAAAATGGGAAATATATACTGGTAAAGAGGGTTTAGAGATTTCTCCATTGAATATTGCAAAACAAGCTATTATTCGTATTGACAGTGAAAATAATACTGAATCAAAATTGGAAAATGTTTTTGCAAAAATACCTATGTTTAATAAAATCGTTGAGATGGTTGATGATGTTGAAATTGCAGCACCATATGTAATTTTTGTTTTGGTGCATCCTAAAGATTATAAAATTGCAGTTAAAAATGCAGGAAATATATCTGTTACTATATCAGACAGATTAGGTCTTGAGAAAAAGCCTTTAATTGCAGTTCGAAATGATTTATTTACAAAACCTGGAACTTTTGAATTAAATATTATGTTAGCAGATGAAGTTAGTCAAACTGCTCCATATAATGTTTTAGTTCGTGTTTCTGAACATGATGAAGTTTTTATTAAAAAGAATTCCAGAAATATTGCAAGTACTATTGCTGGAAGACTGGGATCTTGGAAATTCCCATTTGTTTCCGTAAAACCGGATATGCTTTTAGAAAAACCCGGTGCTTTTGAAATAGAATTGGAAAAAGGTGGGGATTTAGATGGTGAGTAGTTTAACTAAATCAGTTATTAAATTTACTTCCAAACTCAATCCAATTTCTGTTGGAACTAAATTTTTTCCAACAAATTCTCTTGAAACAGAGTATGTAGAATTATTTAATTATACTCAAACTATCCTTTTTGAAATTGAAAAGGCAGAAATTACTTCAGATACTATTTTGGAAAATCTTGTTCGTGATGTTGGAGCTGAAAATCTCCCAAAAGATTACACATTTCATGAATTAAAACCAGCAGAAAATAAAATTGAAGAATATGCTTTAGTAAGTAATATTGTAATGGGTAGTGATCGTTATTTTTACATTGAACTTCCATATCCTTCTCGTTTAATTAATATTTTTGTTAAAATAATTGAAAATGAACGTGGAGAAATTGTGGAAAAAACAGCTACTGAACTTGTTGCAAAAATGTTAAGTAAAAATGATGCTATTCGTGTTGCCATTGAACTTATTGGTATAGGACTTTCAGAAGGAGTTCAAGTTATCTCTGCTGTTGGAATGACTGGTGCTGCTTCAATTGAAAGAGCAATTCATTATACTCAAAGCGTAGGTAGTTTTCCAGGTATTGCTTTTACAAAATTAGGTGGTGAATATGCACTTGTTTTTGATTCACCATTTTTATTAGAAGAATCTAGGCCTGTTGATTTAGAAAACTATTTGTTTATTGATTTAATTGATTCAACTAAATTTATTAGTAAAAATGGTAGGAATCAATTGGTAGAATTAATGACTGGTATTAAAAATTTCATTGAAACAGAGTGTGACGGTGAACTTGAAGGTTATAGGGAAGGAGGAGATGATTTTATTGCTAGATTCCCATCTAAAGATTTAGCTATACGTGCGGGTCTTGATGCTGCTTGGTTTGCTTTGGATAATGGTGCTAAAATTAGAGCTGGAATCGGTAGAAGTAGAAGGGAAGCTGGTGAAAGAGCACAAATGGTTGATGATTTAAAATCTTCATCTCCATTATCATTAGTTATTTTTGAGTTAGCTAATGGATTATATGCATATAATATTCCTTCAGAATTCTCAAGAACATTAATTAACCTTGTTGAGAATGAAAAAGCTAAATTAATTGGAATATTTATATTTGTATTTTTATTTGCTTATTTGATGTCAGTTATTGGATTGGGAGTATTTAGTTTTGTTGGAGTTATTATAGCTCTTGTATATGCTATTATAATTTAATTAATTAAGAAGAGTATTTAATATGAGACGAAAAAAACAGGATAAGAGGGTTTTAATACCTAGGAACAATAGTTCGCAGCGCTCTATGGGTCAAAGACGCTCTCCCAGGTTTATGCCGAGGGAACAAAATAGGCGTCATGATGCTCCTAATAAAACAAATGGACTTTTCATGCTTGTTGTAATTATTGCATTAATTGCTTTTGTTATTGGTGCCGGTTTTGGTGTTTCATTAAGTTTTGATGATGGAAATTCTACTAAAGAAAATGTGTCTCATGTTCAAAATGTAACAAAAGAGATGACTACTGATTTAAATCAAACTAATACAGTTAGTTTTGATAAAAAATATGATGGTGTTGATTATAATAACAAATCTTCAGTAGCAACTACTAAACATAATAAATCGGTTAATTAATATTTTTCAGTGATTTTTATGGATTTTATTAAAAAATTAGATGGTGGATTTTCAGTAATTGATAATTTAAATGTATCTGGTGCTAGTGAAGGAAAATATGGAGTATGTATTATACATTGTCCTAATAGTACGGTATCTGGTGTATTTACTTCAAATAAAGTTGTTGCAGCTCCTGTTAAATATACAAAAAATGTAATAAAAAATGGTGTTGTTTCAGCTGTTTTTGTTAACAGTGGTAATGCAAATTGTTTTACTGGAGAACAGGGGATTAAAGATTGTGAAACATTAGTTAATCTTGTTTCAAAAGATTTAAATATACCATTTGATGAAATTGCTATTTCATCTACTGGTGTTATTGGTCGTAAAATGCCTATTGATATTATTTCAAAAGTAGCATATGACTCTATTTCTAAATTGGGTAATACTGCTGAAAACTCGCTTGCTGCTGCAAAAGCTATCATGACAACTGATACTTTTCCAAAGGAATCTGCTGTTGAAGTTACATTAAAAAACGGAAAAAAAGTTAAAATTGCAGGTATTACTAAAGGAAGTGGTATGATAGCACCTAATATGGGAACAATGTTATCATTTATTGTTAGTGATGCTATTATTCCTGCAGATTATATTAAAAAAGCTATTAAAAAAGCAGCTGATGTTAGTTTTAACATGATTGTTGTTGATGGTGATGAAAGTACTAATGACACATGTTTATTAATGGCAAATGGGGCTTCTGGTGTTGAAGTTGTAGAAAATGATGAAATTGATTCTAATTTTCAGGAAGCTTTAAATTATTTATGTATTGATTTAGCTCGTAAAATGGCTCGTGATGGTGAAGGGGCCACTAAATTCATTGAAACTAATGTTTATGGTGCAAAAAGTATTGAAGATGCAAAACTTGCAGCTAAATCTATAATATCCTCCAGTCTTTTTAAATCCGCAGTATTTGGAGGAGATCCTAATTGGGGAAGAATTGTCTCTGCAATTGGTTATTCTGGAGCTGAATTAAATCCGGATATTGTAACAATTGCTATTGGTGATGAGTCTGATGATGTGGATTTAGTCAGAAATGGTGAAATTTTAGCTTTTGATGATACACCTTATCTTGAAAGAGCTGAAAAGATAATGCAATCAAAAAATATTACTGTAAATATTAATTTAAATTTAGGTGAAGGTAAAGCAACTGCTTGGGGTTGTGATTTAACATATGATTATGTGAAAATTAATGCTGAATATACTACTTAAAGAAAAGTTTTAAATATGTTGAAAACAAATATTTTTTTGTTATAGATTTGATTCTAATTTAATTATATATATTAATTTTAAGGAGGGAAGAATATGGCAAAAGTTAAAGGAACTAACAGGAGAACTAGACAAAAAAGAAGTTATACTAAACCTGGAAGTAAAAGAGGAAGAGGAGTAAAACAAACTTGGAAAAAATAATCCTCTTATAACTTTTTTTCTTATTTTGACTATTTTTTTTTATTGTTGTGAAGTTTTCATCCTATTGAAAATTATTAAATACTATTTTTTAAAAATTATTATTGTAGGTGATAAATTATGGTGTCTGGAAATGGACATAGAGCACATGGATTTTCAAGTGTTAATTTTCTAGATTCAGATGAAATTTTGGCTGAATTAAACCTTAAAGGATCTGAAACTTTTATGGATGCTGGATGTGGCGATGGACACATTGCAATAAAAGTTTTAAATGATTATATTGATGAAGGTATGGTTTATGCAGTTGATGTATATGATGCATCTATTGAAGATATGGAAAATTATAAACAGAAGAATAATATTCAAAATTTGATTAATATTGAATCAGATATTACTGAAGGAATACCTGGTGTTGATGATGAATCAATTGATATTATTTTAATGGTTAATGTGTTCCATGGTTTTAAAGCATCAAGAAGACTTGATGAAGCAGTCACAGAACTTAAAAGAATAGTTAAAAAAGATGGTAAAATAGCTATTATGGATTACAAAGCATGGGATGTTCCAAATGGTCCACCAACTCAGGTTAGAAATTCACCTGAAGATTTAAAAAATCTATTCAAAGAACATAATCTAAAAATGACTTATTTAAATGAACAAATAGGTGAGGATATTCCTGAAGGGAAATCTCATTATTTAATAATGTTTGAAAAGGAGTAAATTTCTATGATATTTGCAGCAATATTGGCAGGAGGAATGGGTTCAAGAATGGGAGGTACAGACACACCTAAACAATTTTTGACCTTGGGGAATAAGCCAGTTATTATTCATACAATTGAAAAATTTGTTATTAATGAAAATATTGATAAAACAATTGTATTAATACCTAAAAATTTCATTAATCACACAAAAGATTTGATTAATCAGTATATTCCAAATAATGAAGATATAATTCTTGTTGAAGGTGGAAAAACCAGAAATGATACATTGATGAATAGTATTAATTATATTGAAAAAAATTTTGGAATTGATAATGATTCTATTATTCTTACACATGATTCTGTAAGGCCATTTGTAACTCATAGGATAATCAAAGATAACATTGATGCTGCAAAAAAATATGGGGCATGTGATACTGTTATTCCGGCTACAGACACTATTGTTGAAAGTATAAATGGTGAAACTATAGAAAGTATCCCTGTGAGAGATTATTATTACCAAGGCCAAACTCCACAGAGCTTCAATATAAGAAAACTTTTCAACTTAATTACTAGTTTAACAGAAGCTGAAACTAATATTTTAACAGATGCATGTAAAATTTTCACTCTTAAAGATGAACATGTACATCTAGTTGAGGGTGAAGTAACTAATATTAAAATTACATATCCATATGATTTAAAATTAGCAAATACAATACTAGATGATAATCATGATTAATATTGTTTATAAACTCATTTCTCCAAAATTCTTTGAAGAAGCAATTGATGAGATTGAATTGGATGAAGTTGTTGTAAGACCAACTTATCTTTCAATTTGTAAGGCAGATCAAAGATATTATCAAGGTTCAAGGCCTGCTGAGATTTTGGAAGAAAAATTGCCAATGGCATTAATTCATGAAGGAATTGGGGAAGTCGTTTTTGATAAAACAGGTGAATTTAAATCAAACGATAAAGTAGTAATGATACCAAACACTCCTCAAGGTGATGATGTTTGTCAGGCTAATTATTCTTATAATTCAAAATTTAGGGGAAGTGGATTTGATGGATTT
Organism: uncultured Methanobrevibacter sp.; assembly: GCA_902785855.1. Classification (GTDB taxonomy): domain Archaea; phylum Methanobacteriota; class Methanobacteria; order Methanobacteriales; family Methanobacteriaceae; genus Methanocatella. Next base: position 65,795 of record CADAAJ010000001.1, read on the forward strand.
ACATCAGATTTAATTAGTTTAAAATCAGATAGGATTGTTAAAATACCTGATGATTTTAATCCATATGTTTCATCATTCATTGAATTGATTAGTGTTGCTTATCAGGGTATTGATAGATTTCAACAATTAACTATAACTCCAAAAGATGTATTAGGAGTTTGGGGTGATGGTAATTTGGGTTTTATAACTGCTTTGCTTTTAAAAGATAAATTTCCAGAATCTAAAATAATTGTTTTTGGAAAACATGTGGATAATTTAAATTTATTTTCATTTGTAGATGAAGTTTATCAAATTCATAATATAGATGATGATTTAACAGTAGATCATGCATTTGAGTGTGTAGGATCTGTTTCATCTCAATCAGCTATTGATCAGATAATTAATTTAATCAACCCTCAGGGTATTATAAATCTTTTTGGTGTTAGTGAATATCCTGTACCTATTAACACACGTTTAATTTTAGAAAAAGGATTAACAATTCAGGGAAATAGCAGATCTGATAGAAAAGACTTTATCGGTACTGTTGAAATGCTTAAACAAAACCCTAAATTATTTGAATATTTGGAGAAATTGGTTACAAATGTTTGTGAAATAAATTCTTTGGATGATTTAAAACAAGCATTTGACAAAGAATATATTTCAAATTTTGGTAAAACTATATTAAAATGGAATAAATAATCATTATATATGATCATTAATTATTTTTAAATATTCCATTCGATAATAATTTCTATCTTCTTTACTGCACCTCAAAGGAAGTTGTTCAAGCACATTCAAATCATTCTGATTTAAAGTCTCATTATTCCTTTTTTTATTTTTAATTTCATCTAAAATTAATTTGCATATGTCTTCTTGACAACATGCTAATTTGATGGTAAATTCTGCTTCGGATTTTATTGAACATTCTTTTACAGTAACGTTAACATTTTTTGGACATAAAAGATAAATTGAAACGATTTTTTTTGACCGTTCGTAAAGTTCTTCTGCAAATTCTATTTGTTTTACAAGTTCCGATTCATCAAAGTCTATAACTTGATATTCTAAGTTGATGTATTCTCCATTTTCTGTAATTAAAATTTGTCCGCCTTGATATTTATTTTTATCAATTTTTAGAAGTCTGTTTGGTTCAATACATTTTATTTTTCGATTATCATTAAATGTTTCATGAATAAATTCTACAATCTGATTTAAATCTGTATCGCTCATAATTTAACCTTCTTAAATTTTGTATGTAGTTTTTATTTTGTATTTTATCATTTATAAATTGTTTAGTAATAAATTAGAGCAATATAATACTTTAAAATAAAATTTACAGATTAAATAAATATTTTTAATTAATTTCAATATTTTAAATTAAAATTAATTTTAATTGGTGTTTGTTAAAACTTAAAAAATTCATCACAATACTCACAATAATAGTTGTATGTACTTTCACAACAGTTTCCAATAATTATTTCATTGTTTAGTGATTCAATCGCCAGTTCATCATCAGGTGCGCCATGAAAAACTTTTATTAGCTCTTTTTTACATTTTGGACATAATGTCATGTTGTTAATTTTTATTAATAATGAATTTTAAATATTATTGTAGGTGTAAAAATGCTTATTAATCTAGGTGGAGAATTTGGTAGTCATTTGGAATCTAGTGATGATGCAATTGAATTAATTGGTATTTTAAATAAAATCCCTAAAGATGATTTTATCATTGATTTTAAAGAAGTAATATTTGTTACTATGAATTTTGCTCAAGCATATTATAGTGCTAAACTGGAGTCAGATAAAAAAATATCAGAAATTAATTTATCTGATGAAGTTAGAGTAGTTATGGGTGCTGCTGATGAAGCATGTAATCCCTAATTTTAATGTTTAAATATTCTTTTTTAATTTTGTTAATAGTAAGATATTATAAGCAAAATATTAAATTAACTAAAAAATATATTAAAATGTGTGATAGGTTTATTAAAGAATTAACTATCAGATATTATATTTATATACTTTCTTAATAGGAAGTTTAATTATAACATTGGCGATTTCAATATTGCAAATGAAATATAAAAGGTGTTTAAGTGAGTGAACAAAAATTAGAAGTATTTAATGTTTTAAATTTTTTAGACAATGGATATGATATTGAAGATATTTTAAAAGAAGGTCAATTTGGAACTTTTGAATCCGCACAGGATTGTATTGATTATTTGGTTGAAGAAAAATATCTTACTGGAGATATTTCAGTCAATACAAGTGTTGAAATAACTGCAGAATCTATTTCTAAAAAGTATGTTGTTTCTGAACTAAAAGATATTTTAAGAGAAAATGGTCTTAAGATTTCAGGTAAAAAACATGAATTAGTTGAGAGAGTACTGCCTCTTTTAAAAGAAGCTCATGATGCTCGTAATTTGGATGTTTCAACTAAAACTGATAAAAAATATGATTATGAATTAACCGACAAGGCACATGAATTTTTAAAAGAAAATGAATGGATTGATTTATACATGTTTGCTCTTGTTGCATTCAGATTTGAAGATTATGAAACATATGTTTCAAATTCATCTCAAGGAAATGTTGAAACTGCGTTAAAATTCTGTGATGAGATAATTTCAAGATCATTAATGAAAAATCAGTTTTTAATATTTATTGATGCATTATCTGCAAAAGCTCATGTTTATGCATATGATGGGGATTATGAATCATTTTTAGATTATGATTTACAACGTTTCATATTAGGTTTAAATCCAATGTTTTTGGATGCCGAAAGTTATGCTGATTATGATCCTATTAATGAAGCAAATATAATTAATTTAAGAAATGTATTGGATAAATTAAACTTCGGTAGTTTAAAGAAAAGATTTGATAATATTTGGAACAAATCTCATATTACTCATATTACTGTATCCAAAAAGCTTTGTTATAAAATTTTACAGAGAGCTATTGACGGTGCAGATATTGAAGAGCTTAATTTTGATATAAAAGAAAAATATTTAGATAAAAAATTTGGATTGTAGATTATGAAGCGTAAAGTTGCTGGAATTGTTTTTATTTTAGGAAGTGTTTATTATTTAACCGCTGAAGCTATTTCTGCAACTTACTTTAATGCTTCTTTTTTAGATACTTACATTTTTCACACAATTTCTGAACTAGGAATTCCAAATTCAAACTCTCCTTTGTTTTGGTTAATGAATTCTGCTTTTATTTTAATTGGATTAATTTTATTATTTGGCAATTTTACTAAATTTAAATCTTATATAATTAAAAATAAACTATTTTTTTATATTCTAACATTGGTAACTTCAGTGGGTGTTATTATTGTTGGATTTATTCATGGTGGAAATCCTCTAACGATGTCATATCATGCTTTAGGTGCTATAATGGCTATCCTTGGTGGAAATATTTTATTAATGTTAATTTCAAAATCTATGGAGAATTTTGATAATTATCAAAAAATTACATTAATGCTGGGAATTATTGGTTTTATATCATTTTGGGTGATGTTTTTTAATATGGAAAATACTTTCATGCCTGTTTTTGAAAGATTATCTGTTTATACATTGATAATATGGAGTTTTTTAACTGGATTCTTTTTAGTTAAGAAAAATTGAATGTTTGAATTCTAATAACAATCCAAACAATTTTCTTATTTATAATGATTCTATGAGAAACTTTTATTTTCTTTTGAGTTTGTAGAAAGTCTCATTTTCATTGAATTTGGTTGATTGTAGATGTTGTAGATTGTGTTTTTGAGTTTTGTTTCTTTGTTTGATAATTTTAGGATTCTGCTTCTGTTTTTTCCATTGAATATTGTTCGAGTGTAAATTTTCACTGCCAAAAGTGTAAATAATAAATGCAAATATGAGTAAAAAGAAATGAAAATAGATTTTAACTTTATTGTGCAAGAATTCTCCGGCTTCTTTAAGCCGGGGGATGAATTACACATTTAGTGGGTTAGTGTCTATATTTTTTTTTATGTGGGTGGAGTGATGCGATTACTTTTCAAATACTCTCGGATAAATACCATATAATATGTAGGTTTATAATATGTAATATAGAAAGATGGGGGAAAACTTCAATAAGTTAATTTTTTTCCTTTCTTTTTTTTAAGCACGGTTTAAA
>CADAAJ010000002.1 GCA_902785855.1 uncultured Methanobrevibacter sp.
GATTCGATTAATTTCATACTCTTACCTAAAATTAAGGCAAATACACCTTCTACCATTAATGCAACACCAACAAGTACAGCTATTAAAATAGGTTGTGATGCTAAAAATGCTGCAAGGAAGAAAGTTAAAATACCCAAAATTACAATAATTATTGAATAAAACTTATTTTTACCGCCAAATAAGCCAACTAAACCATATACCATCATTATAATTGCAACAATGTAGAATTGTAATGCTGTAAGGAATGTTAAAGCATTAATTGAAAATATAAACAATATTCCAAATATCAATGAAATTATTCCAATAAGTATATATAAAATTGAGAATGAATTTGTAAACTCACTTGAAAAAACAATACCTCTGCTTATTGCAACAAAACCAAAACAGACTAATGAAAGGCCTATACAAACAGAAAGTAATTCAGATGAAAACATCGGAGTAACAATCAATAGTATACCTAAAAGTATGTATATTAACCCTGCAATTTTTTCTCTAATCATAATCACCTCATTTAATTCAATATTATTAATTATACTTAAAATAATATTTATAACTGTCTATTAATAAGCAATCAGTGATTATAGATTAATCTTTAATTTTATTAAATATCAATAAAACAAATACAATTATACCAAGAACAATAGATATTGTCAATGTAATTTTAGAAGATATTAAAAAAGAAGCAATATCATCTCCAATCCTCTCGGAAGTCCCAAAGATAAAACCACAGATTATTGAATATAATGCTAAACTAATCCCTTTTCCAACATCTTTATTTGTAGATAATATTGCAGATGCATTACTTAAATCTTTTTCACTAACCTGTGTTAAAACAAAACGGTTGTTTGGTGAGGAAAACATACCGTGACCAATTCCCTGAAGAATACAAGCAGCCAATAACAAATAAATAGGTATTACATCCATGAAAAATAATAAACAAACATCAATTAAAATAAACATCAATGCAACAGAAGATAATACACGTTCATCAATTTTATCCGATAATTTTCCGGCAAATATGGAAACCAATACCACTGCAACAGGAGTTGTGAGTAAAAATAATCCAGTTATAACTGAATCATAACCCAAAACATATTGTAAATAGTAATTAAGAATATATGATGCAATAAATGTCATAAAATACATTACAAAAGCGGAAAAATTTCCTAAAACAAATTTGATATTTTTAAATATCGACAAATCATAACGGGGATTTGAGATGTGGTTTTCATAATATAGAAAGATAACTAAAATTATAAAACTGACTATAATCACAGTGAAATTATTGTTATCCAGTTTAGTAATACCATACAAAAAAAGACCCATGAAAAGAACATATAAAATAGATCCTAAATGGTCTGTGATTTTAATATGATCAGTATACCATTCTTTATCTAATTTAAATAATATGACTAGCATTGCAATATAAACCGGAAGCAATATAAGAAAAACGGCTCTCCAGTTCAAAAAATAAACAACTATTCCTGAAACAGTATTTGATAAACATAATCCAACATAACCAAATGATCCCATTAATCCCAAAACATAACCTAATTTATCTGAAGGCATCTGCAGTGTAACAATGACATAAACAGAAGTATTAATAATAGCTGTTGCGATTCCCTGAATAAACCTTGAAAACAGAAGTATATTAATGTTTGTTGAAAAAGCCGAAAGTAATAATGCAAAAATCATTAATAAAATACTGATTTTTAGAAATTTGGAAATACCATACTTTGAAACATATGTACTTAAAGGAATCATAAGTGAAACTGAAGTAATTAAAAAAACCAAGTTAATAGCATTTTCCATTTCAATACTTAAATTTAAATCCACACCAATTGAAGGTAGAGCAACAATAACCATATTGGCTATAAACTGCACACTAAACATCAACAAACATCCAAGTATTGTAACCCATTTATCTTCAATTAATTTATTCATCATTAATATATTAAATTTCATCTCATATAAATCATTTATTTTAAATATTATTGTTAAATCTAAATTATTAAATAATAAAAGTTAGGATTGAATAAACCAAACAAAATTTTAACTTTAATAAATAAGTTTTATAAAATGTTACGAACTATGAAAAAAAATTAATTATAATCAATGAATGACTAATTAAATAAAAACATATTTTAAAAACTATAATTTTAATGAATATTTACTACCAATATTTTTATACATATTCTAAACTAAAGATAATTCAAAAACACCATGTATATATTCAAACATAAAAATTCAATTTTTGATTATATAATAATTTTTAACCAAAGATTAAAAATTAGAGGCAAATACTTTATATCAGTATAAACAATACAATACAATTATGAACCCAATACAATATTTTACAATAGGATATCGTCCTGAATTCTTATTTATAGGCATCATACTTGGTGTTATTTTTGGAATTTATGCATATTTCAGAGTTAGATATGCTTTAAAAGATAGTGAAATGTCAAAAAATAAAAAATTAACTATAAATCTTATTATTCCAATTTTGACATTTATTATATGTAGTTTTAATATAAGATCATATGTATCCATATTGACACTATATTTAATTTTATCATCAATAATTGCTGATATAATAAAAATAATATGGAAATATTTACTTAAAGGTAAACATTTAAATTTTATCCCAAAATTCCATAAAAATGGTATAATTGCTATTATTATTTTTGCAGCAATAATAATTAGTGGTGTTTATGGAATGAACCATATTGAACCAACTGAATATAATATAACAACAGATAAAATAGACAATAACTCTTATAAAATTGTTTGGGTAAGTGATATTCATTACGGAACCGTTCAAAATCCGCAACTAGTTAAAGATAGTATTTCAAAAATAAATGACCTGAAACCAGATATTGTTGTTTTAGGTGGAGATATTGTGGATGAGCGAACATCAAAAGAAGGTATGGAAGAAATATTTAATCAATTAGGGCAAATCAATTCAACATATGGTACATATTTTATCTTTGGAAACCATGATACACAACCTTCAAAAACAGCACTTGAAGGTGGAAACAGAACATACAGTGATGAAGAACTGAATAATACAATAAAAAACAACGGAATAGAAATTTTAAAAGATGAAAAAGTAACAATAAATGACGATGTTGTTTTAGTGGGAAGATGTGATGCTAAATTGGAAATGATTAACAGAACAAATATTAGCAGTATACTAAATGACAGTGATTTATCTAAATATATTGTTGTTTTAGACCACCAACCTATTGAATCTGAAAATAATTCAAAACAGGGTGCTGATTTACAGATTTCCGGCCATACTCACGGAGGACAAGTATTTCCTGTATCATTAATAGAAAAAATGAAAGGTATGTTAGTTTATGGTGAATTTCAATTTGGAGATATGAAACAAATTGTATCATCAGGTTTAACCGGATGGGGATGGTTATTGAGAAATGAAGCAAAATGCGAATATGTTATTATCAATATTAATTAATTTTTACAAAATACATATTCAATATTGTTAAAGTCCATTACTTCACTAACTTTAACATTATCCTGAGAGAATGATGTTTCAATATCTCTCATCACTTCTCTTTTTCCTTCATCTTTCATATTAACAACAATTCTATCATCATAATCAATCAATAATATTTCAATTGAAAGACCATCATCGTTTAATTCAAAAATTCTGTTAATTATTTGATTTAATGTTTCACAAAAGGTAGGATCTATATCCAAACTTTTGAGATGGTTGAACATGTCAGTTTTTACATCATCATTTTTACTTTTAATCGTATAGTTTCTAGATTTTTCAAGTAACTCCTTTTTAATGAAAAATAGTCCAGAATATTGCTTTTCTTTTCCCTCAACAATTTTGACATAAATTGAAACAACCACAATTGATAAAGTAAATCCTAAAGGGAAGGATATCCAAACACTATTGATACCCATAAATGGATGTAATATGAAAATAAACATTAAAGGTCCAAGCAACTCTGAAATGATTGCAACAATGCCTGATTCAACAACTCTTTCAATTCCTTCATAATAAAATATCAGTATAGTTGAAAATGCCATAGGAATAAATGCCAATGAATATATTCTAAGAGCATTTTCCACAAATACGTCATTAGGCATATTGGCAAGATTAAAAAACATCAATATTCCATCAGGATAAATCAATATGAATAATGTGAATGCTATTGAAAAAATCAATGATAATATAATCGATTTTCTTACAATATACTGTATATTAAAAAAATCATTTTGAGAGTAGAATATAGGGACAATAGATGATAATGCTTCTGAAAATCCAACAATAAAAATACTTATAATCAATAGTGAATTCATACATACATTAAGTAAATCCAAACCTAACTCTCCCATAGATGATGCAAGAATAAAATTAAGAACATAAATCAATATTACATTGAAAAATCCCATACTTGCAGTTGGAATACCTATTTTAATTATTTGAATTGATGATGTAATCCATGATTTGATTTTCAATTTAGACAAAATAATTTTGAAAGTCCTTTTTGAATCGGAAAAATATTTAAAAACACAAATAAATGCAATTATATATCCAATTAACATTGCAAGTGATGCTCCTTCGATTCCCATATGAAAAATACCCAAAAACACATAATCTAGAATTATATTGGTGACATTAGCAATAATAATTAATACTGAAGCAAATTTTGGCTGACCATCAACACGAATGAATTGGGATAAAACACCTAATATTACTACTATTGGAAAACTAATAAATAAATAAAAACCATAAGATTTTACATATGGAATTACAGAAACTGGAGAGTACAAAATTGAAATTAAAGCATCTTCAAATAAAAAACATGCAAGAACTATCAAAATTGAGACAACTAATGCTGAAAGAATTGCTACTGTAAAATAATGATTACTTCCATCAGCATCAAATTCTGCTTTTTTATTTAAAGATAAAATTTGACCTCCCAAACCAAATAACCATTCCATTATAGTAATCAATAATATCAATGGAGATAAAGTCTGTAATGCAGCCATCGCCTCAGATCCAATAAACAATGCAACAAAACTTGAATCAACTATTGCAGAAATATTTAAAGCCATAGCTATAAGTATTGAAGGCAATAATAATTCTTTAAATTTATGATAAATTATCTCATTTGACATGTTAATACCTATTCAAAGTAATTAAATTTATTTAAATAATCAATTAAACGTTTAAGATATTTTTCATCTGGTTTTGGCCAGTCAAATCCTAATGAATGAAGAATTTCAGTGGTCTGTTCAATTTTAACATTTCCATCAAAGTCATTTTCTTCATCAAGATCATCAATTACAAGATCTGCAGTAATCATACCCTGTATATTCTCATTCATGTTTTCTTCATAAATTTGTTTAAATTTATCAACATCAACTTCCTCAATTCCATTACCATAAGTATTTAATACATCAACAATGTTTTTAAGAGGAATATAATGATTATTTAAACAGTGGAATACTCTGGATTTTTCCGGAGTCTTAGACAACTCAAGAATTCCTTTTGCAACACAATCAATTTGACTCATATCAGTTTCCATATTTGCCATGACAGTATTAATAGCTTTTAAGTTATTAATAGCTTTTACATTATTTAAGAATGCATTGGTTGTGTAGTTTTTCTGGAACACCCCATCTGAGTAACGGCTCATTAAATTTCCAAGCCTCATTATTTTTACTGAAAGTCCTTTAGTAGCTGCTTCAAGAACCATTCTTTCAGCTAAAAATTTACTGCATATATATTTATTTTCAAGATACTGTTCATAATACAATGTAGTTTCATCATATTTTGGATTTGGATATTTATCCTTATTTAATGAATATGATGAAAGAACACTAATAGTAGATACCTGAATATATCTTATATCTCCTAACTGGGCAAATTTAAGTCCATTTATTACTCCATCAACATTAACTTTGAAAATATAATCATCTGCTGTGTAATGTTTTACAACAGCTGCAGCGTTTATAATCGTATCAATTGGTTCATCTTTAAGTTTTTTAAAGTCATCAATTTCTGTTATATCTCCTTCACTTAAAATGATACGTGATCCAATTAAATCTGTAAAGTCTTCTTCAAAGTAATAGTTCATTAAATCAATCAAACGTTCTTCACATGAACCGTATTGACCTTTTCTTAACATACAATAGATTTTTCCATCTTCATTTTTGATGAATTCATATAGTATATGGATTCCTAAAAATCCAGTAACTCCAGTTAATAAAACATTACCCAATTCAAGTTTTTCACCCTCTTGGAAATTCTCCATCGTATTTTCTTCAAGAAGTTTGTTAATATTATCATAGTTGTATTTTTTGACAACGTCTTCTACAACATCCAATTCAGCACCAGATTCATCTTCACCAGATAAGACTTTTGCCAATGCTCTTGGAGTTTTATTCATGAAAATATCATCATACCTTACATCATAATCCATTTTAAGTAGTTCAATAATTAATTTAGAAGCAATAAGTGATGTTCCACCAATTTCAAAGAAATTATCTTCAGCACCAACAGTTTCTAAATCCAATATAGTTGAATATAATGCACATAGTTTCTGCTCCAGTTTTGTTTTTGGAGCTACATAGTTCACATCTAACCTTGGTTCAGGGAGCTTTTTAGTGTCAGTTTTACCATTAGGTGTTTGAGGCATTTCATCAATCTGCATAAATACTGTTGGAACCATATAACGAGTTAAATGACCTTCTAAAAACTCTTTTAAATCATCAGTGTCAATTTTTTCATCAGCAACATAATAAGCACATAAATGATCATTGTTGTTGATTTTTTTAATTACAACAACTGCCTGTTTTATATTTGGATAATTACCAATGTTTGTTTCGATTTCTCCAATTTCAATTCTTAATCCTCTTAACTTAATTTGATTGTCAATTCTTCCCCTAATATCAATTTCACCATTTGGAAGCTTAATAGCATAATCTCCACTTCTATAGTATGGAATATTATTGATATTTAAGAACACTTCTTCAGTTTTTTCAGGCATATTATAATATCCTTTTCCAACACCAGTACCACCAATATACAGTTCGCCCATAACACCATCAGGCAATAATTTACCATCAATATCACGAACATCAGTAACATAGTTAGTTAAAGGAGGTCCTACAGTCAAGTCATTTATATCAGTGACTTCCTTGTTGTTTGATGTAATAGTTGTTTCAGTTGGCCCGTAACTGTTATAAACAACAGCATCACTATATTTTCTTAAATTCTCATAAACTTTTGCTGAAAACTGTTCTCCTCCAAGGAAAATACATTTCAAACAGGAAATTACATCACAAAATTCTTCAAGTTCAAGATATGATGAAAATCTTGAAGGAGTAATCTCTAAAACTTCAGGTTTATTTTCATCAATCAATTTAATAAGTTCAGGCACATTTCTGATTTGAATATCATCAGCCAATATTAATTTCAATCCATTTGACAGAGATGTTAGTATATCATCAACAGATACATCAAAAGAGATTGTTGTAATACAAAGTAAACTATCATAAGTTGATTTAGGGTTTTGAGCCTGATTACAAATATTTTCATGTGAAATCATTACACCTTTAGGATTACCTGTTGATCCTGAAGTATAAATCATATATGCCAAATCATCTGAAACAACATCAACTTTAGGATTGAGAGTATTTTCTTCTTCAAGAAGTTCCTCAACATCTAAAGAATTATTGGAAGATTTATTACTAATAATATAATCTGCCTGACTGTTTTCATAAATATAATTTATCCTATCCTGAGGATATTCCGGGTCAATTGGAACAAAAGTACAACCTGCTTTTAAAATACCTAAAATAGAAGCTATTAAATTACTATTCCTATTCAACATTACAAGAACATTACTTTTTGGTTTTACTCCTCTTCTGATTAATCCATTTGCAATCCTATTACTTTTCTCATTTAACTCCCAGTAAGTTAAAGTAGCATCACCTGCTACCAATGCCACTTCATCTGGTTTTTTAATGACCTGTTTTTCAAAGCGTTTGTGTAAAATTGGAGTGTCAATGTCTTCAAATACAGGAGTTTCACTTTCTTTCAATTCAATGTCTTTTATTCTTAATTTATCCATATCATTTATGAAGAATTGGAATAAAATGTATTTGATTGAAAACAGGAACTTTTTAATATAATCTTCAGTATAAAGTTGGTCATTATATTCAATATATGCTCTGATTTTTTCTCCATCATCAAATATATCAATGTTTATTTTATAATCAGTGGAAACTGTACCGTCAAGGTCTACAGTTTGATAGCTCTTACCTTCAAGTTCCAATTCATTTACTAATGATTCATGATATGAATAGAAGAATTCCGGTTTTAACTGATAGTCTTCGGAAAGTTTTGTATATGGATAATCACTATGAGTTAAAGCATCTTTCCATGATTTGTCCACTATTTTAATGTAATCTTCAACCATCATTTCACGATTTTCACCATTTACAATAATAGGTAAAGTCTTAACAAGCATTCCCTGTGTATTGGAGTAATTGGAGTTTGCCCTACCGTTAAATATTGTTGTAATTAATGATTTATCAGAAAATGTAAATTTATTAAGGCATAAAATAATAGCTGTCATGAATAAAACATTTGGACTTATTGAATGATCCTGACAGAAACCTTTAACAAAAACTGAAGCGAATTCATCAGAAACAAGTTTAATATTACCAATATCAGGATTACCATTTAAATTTGGAGTTAAAACAGTTGATTCAATGCCTTTAGCAAATTGATTTTTGAAGAATTTTTCAGAAACTTCACTAAGAGCTGTTTGCTCTTCAATAAGACTGTAAGTATATCCGTCAATTTTTTCACTTTCTATTTCATCACCAGTATATGCTTTGGCCAAATCTTTGAAGAAATTATCCTGTGATACACCATCTGATATAATATGGTGGAAATCACTGAATAATACTGTTTGTGTTTGTGTCTTATAGATTTTAAATCTGAATAACTGATTATCACCTAAAGGAATAGGTTTTATATCCCTTTGCATTATTTCAGCATCACTTATAGAATCAATTTCAACTATTTCTATATCATCAATTTCAGCATCATCACATCTTTTTTGCATGATTTTTCCATCATCAGTATGGACAATTCTTGTTTTAAGATAAGGATGTGCTTCAATTGTTTTAATAAGAGCTTCTTTAAGTTTATTTGGATCAATATTGCTGTCAAAGCGTATTCCCATAGGCATAGTATATTTGATTTTATCAGTCTGCATACATTCATAATAAATTCCCAATTGATTTGGAGACACTGGGAAGTATTCCATGTCTTTTGCACTTTCAATGATTTCATCTATATCTATGTCTGATTCAATGTTATTGTCAATCTTATCTGCCAGGGATTGGATTGTCGGATTTGTAAATAAAGAAGTAATATCTATATTTACATTAGTTTCATTGAAAATCATTGAGTTTAATTTCATCAATGACAATGAAGTGAACCCAAGTTCATATAAATCATCAGTTATTCCAAATCTGGTTGTATCTGCAATAGACGATACAAATTCAACCAGTTTTTTCTCGGTTTCAGTTTCAGCTTCAACAAAATCAAAGTTTAATTCAGGTTTTGGAAGTAATTTTACTTCTGTTTTACCATTTGGAGATATTGGCATATTATCTAATTGCATAAATACAGTTGGAACCATATATTCAGTCAATTTATTTCCTAAATATCTCTTCAAGAGATTAATATCAATATCTTCATCAGCTGTGAAATAAGCACATAAATGTTCAACTTCATTTATTCTTTTAATTACAACAATAACCTGTTTAATATGTGGAAATCTTGCGATATTTGACTCTATTTCACCAATTTCAATTCTCAATCCTCTTAACTTGACCTGATTATCAATTCTTCCTTTAATTACTAAATCACCATTAGGAAGTTCAATTGCATAATCCCCACTTCTATAATAAGGAATGTCATTAAGAGTTATGAATACCTCTTTGGTTTTTTCAGGAAGATTATAATAACCTTTAGCTACACCATTTCCACCGATGTACAGTTCACCAATTATTCCTGAAGGCAATAATTTTCCATCAATATCCCTTACTTCAGTTATACAGTTGTGCAGAGATTTACCAATAGCAATATCTTCCCCTTTAGCCATTTTATGACCATTACATATAACAGTTGTTTCAGTGGGACCGTAAATATTATACACATCCAACTTAGGATATTCAAGAAGTTGGGAAATTAAATCCTGAGGCACCATTTCCCCACCAGTAGCAATATATCTGAAATTAGGCATTAGTTCGGTAAATTCCTCATGTTCAAGATATTGTTTAAACCTTGATGGTGCACTGAATGTGAATGTTTCAGGTTTTTCTCGTTTAATTAATTCAACTAATTCCTTAATATTTTTTATTTCACTGTCATTGGCCAATACCATTTCCGAACCATAAGTTAAAGGCATGAAATCAAGTAAAAATGCATCAAAAGATACTGTTGAAAGTGCAAGTGTCTTTTTCATATTTGAATATGCCTTATAAACCAGACTACCTTCACTTTTAGAAAATAAATTGGTAATGTTTTTATGACTGGTCATTACTCCTTTTGGATTTCCGGTTGATCCTGAAGTATAAATCATATAAGCCACGTCATCAGGTTTGATGTCAACATTAGGATTATCAATATTTTCCTCTTCAAGCAATTCCCGAACATCAATCGAATTTTCAAAATCTCCCTCAACAATCAAATAATCTGCATTACTGTTTTCAAAAATATAATCAATCCTTCCTTTAGGATAATTAATATCTATAGGTATGAATGCACAACCAGCTTTTAAAACACCTAATATTGCTGAGATAAGATTACTGTTTCTTGGAATCATTACCAAAACATTACTGTTAGGTTTAATTCCCCTGTTTATAAGAGCATTAGCAATACGATTGGCTTTTTGATTGAGTTCATCATAAGTTAATCTTACATCACTTGCAACCAAAGCAACATTATCTGGAGTTTCACACACTTGGCTTTCAAAGCGCTTGTGGATAAATGGAATTTTAACTTCGCTGAATTCATGTGATTGTTTATCCTCTTTTAGTGCTATATCACAAATTCTATAAGTATTTACATCATTTTCAATAAATTGAACTAAAATATCTTTTAAAGATTTTGAGAATGTTTTGATATAATCTTTGCTGTATAACTCATCATTATATGATATTACAATATCAAAATCATCACCATTATCAAAAATAGACAGACAAATTTTTGAATCAACTGTAACTAAATCGGCTTCATCTAATGTTTGAGGCTTAAAAGATTTATTGTTTAATTCCATTTCATCAGATTCTAAAAATTCATGATAAGCATAGAAAAATTCCGGTTTCAATTGATATTTTTCAGCTAATTTGGTGTATGGATATATACTATTTTTTAAGGTATCTTTCCATCTTTGATCAACAGATTTAACGAAATCCATAATTGAAGATTGTCTATTTTCATTATCAATTATAAATGGAATGGTTTTAACCAAAAATCCCTGAGTATTGAAATAATTCGGAGAAGACCTACCATTGAATATTGTTGTAAAAAGGGTTTTATCTGAAAATGTGAATTTGTTTAAACTCAATATTGCAGTTGAGATAAATAAAGTATTTTTACTTACTGAATTTTCATTACAAAACTCATTAATTAACTTTGAATCAACAGTTTCATTGAAATATTTTATTTTACCTTCCTCAGGATTTCCATTGAGATTTGGAGTTAAAACTGTTGTTTCAATTCCCTGAGTTAACATGTCATCGAAAAATTCTTTTGCAGATTGATATCTTTCACTATCTTCCAGGTCTTTTTCAAGAACACTGTAAGTGTAACCGTCAACTTTTTCCTTACTTATACTTCTGTTATCATAACAATTTGCAATATCACGGAAAAGATTATTCTGTGAAACACCATCAGTAATTATATGATGGAAATTAGAAAACAAAACAACTTCATCAGATGTTTTATAGATTTTAAATTTAAATAATTGACTGTCCTTTATAGAAATCGGAGAAACATCATTTTTAATAATCTCTTCATCAGTGATGTTTTCAACTTCAACAATTTCAATATCTTCAATAACTGCATCATCACATCGTTTCTGTTTTAATTCACCATCTTGAGATACAATTCTAGTTTTAAGATATGGATGAGATTCAATTGTTTTTATAACAGCATTTTTAAGTCTATCTGCATCAATATCCTTTGAAAATCTAACAGTTGTAGGCATTATATATTTAGTTACATCAGGATTTTGCACACATTCATAATAAACACCTAATTGGTTTTCAGTTAAAGGATAATATTCCATGTCTTTTATAGATTCAATAAACTCATCAAGATCAGATTCATTTTCAGATAAATTGTCCAGTTCAATTGCAAAGTTTCTAATTGTTGGTTCATTGAATAAAATGGAAATATCCAAATTGCCTCCAATCTCTTCATAGATTATGGAATTTAATTTCATTAATGACAATGATGTAAATCCAAGAGCATACAAATCATCTGTTACTCCAAATTCATCAATATTTGAAAGTGATGCGACAATTTCATACAATTTCTCTTCAGTATGAGTCTCAGGCATCATCAAATCCAATTTAAGTTTAGGTTCAGGTAACTGCTTTAAGTCAGTTTTTCCGTTTGGTGTTTGAGGCATCTCATCTAATTGCATAAACACAGTTGGAACCATATAACGAGTAAGGTGGTCTTTTAAAAACTCTTTTAAATCATCACTGTCAATATTCTCATCAGCAACATAATAAGCACATAAATGATCATTGTTGTTAATTTCCTTAATCACCACAACTGCCTGTCTGATATTTGGATATTTACCAATAGTAGTTTCAATTTCACCAATTTCAATTCTAAGTCCTCTTAATTTAATCTGATTATCAATTCTTCCCTTGATGTCAATTTCACCATTCGGAAGTTCAATTGCATAATCTCCACTTCTATAATAAGGAATACCATCAATTGTCATGAACACTTCTTGGGTTTTTTCAGGCATATGGTAGTATCCTTTTCCTACACCAGTACCACCAATGTACAGTTCACCCATTACTCCTAAAGGCAGTAATTTACCGTCAATATCACGAACATCTGTTACATAATTATCACAAGCTATTCCTACACTTAAATCATATATATCAGTGACTTTTTTGTTGTTTGATGTAATAGTTGTTTCAGTCGGACCATAACTGTTATAAACAATAGCATCACTATATACTCTTAAATCCTCAAA
This sequence comes from uncultured Methanobrevibacter sp., assembly GCA_902785855.1. GTDB lineage: Archaea > Methanobacteriota > Methanobacteria > Methanobacteriales > Methanobacteriaceae > Methanocatella. Next base: position 13,287 of record CADAAJ010000002.1, read on the forward strand.
TACTTTAGCTGAAAACTGTTCTCCTCCAAGGAAAATACATTTCAGACAATCAATTGCAAGGCAAAACTCTTTGACTTCCAAATAAGATGCTAATCTTGATGGTGTAAAATCAGCAACTTCAGGTTTATTTTCATTGATTAATTTAGTTAATTCAGGAATATTTTTAATTTGAACATCATCTGCAAATACTAATTTCAAACCATTGGAAAGTGATGTAAGAATATCATCCATTGCTACATCAAAAGAAATAGTTGTAATACAAAGTAAACTATTATAATTGGATTTTGGATTTGAAACCTGATTAGAAATGTTTTCATGAGTAATCATTACACCTTTAGGATTACCTGTTGAACCTGAAGTGTAAATCATATAAGCCAAATCATCTGAAACAACATCAACTTTAGGATTTTGAGTATTTTCTTCTTTAAGAAGTTCCTCAACATCTAAAGAATTATCGGAAGATTCATTACTTATAATGTAATCTGCCTGACTGTTTTCATAAATATAATTAATCCTTTCTAGAGGATATTCCGGATCAATAGGTACAAATGTACATCCTGCCTTTAAAACTCCTAAAATAGAAGAAATTAAATTACTGTCCCTATTAAGCATTATTAAAACATTACTTTTTGGTTTTACGCCCTTTTTAATTAATGCATTTGCAATTCTGTTACTTTTCTCATTTAATTCACGGTAAGTTAAAGTCGCATCACTTGCAACTAATGCCACATCATCAGCCTTTTGAGCGGCTTGCATTTCAAAGCGTTTATGTAAAATCGGATTTTCAACTGGTGAAAATGTAGGTAATTCATCACGTGAATTCAATTCTATTTCATTAATATTTAATTCTTCAATATTACCATTAATGAATTGATTTACTATAGATAAAATACTATCTAAGAATGTTATAATATATTTATTAGTGTACAAAGCGTTATTGTACAAAATTTCTAATTCCAAATCATCTTCATGTTCATTAACATTAAAAGTTACCTTATAATTAGTTTCAAGAGAATTCAACCTTTTAATATCATACACATTATTATCCAATTTTATGTTTCCGAATTCAAGATTGTTGTATGTGTACATAAATTCAGGCTTTAAATTGAATTTTTCAGCAATTTTGATATATGGATAATTACTATGTTTGATTCCATTTTTCCAAATTTCTTCTACTTGATTGAAGAGTTGTCTAATAGATATATTTCTATCCTCATTAATAGAGACAATCGGTAAGGTTTTAACTAAAAATGATTGAGTATTGTTATAATTTGAATTGAGTCTGCCGTTGAAAATTGTAGTAAGTAACGTCTTATCAGTGAATGTGTATTTATTCAATGCAAGAATTGTACTTGCCATAAACAGTATGTTTGGTGAAATTCTTTTATCGGCACAGAATTCTTTAACAGAATCTAAATCAATAGTTTTAGAAATAGTTTGTAATCTGGCAATGTCTTCATCATTGTTAAGATCAGGAGTCAATATTGTTGAATCAATTTCTTTTGTTAACTGATTATTGAAATATTTTTCACTTTCAACATATTCATCGCTTTTTTTATCTTTATTTTCAATAAGAGAACAGACATAACCATCAAATATTTCTTTTTCTATCTCTTCACCATTGTATGCATTTGCAATGTTTTTAAATAATGCTCCAACAGATTCACCATCAGATATAATGTGATGAATATCAAAGAATAAAATTATTTCATCATTAGTTTTAAATATTTTAGCTCTAAAGAGCTGATTGTCCAATAATTCAAATCTTTTGACATTTTCTTTTTCAATTTCACTATCTGAAATATCATCTATTTCAACAATTGGAATTTCATCAATAGCTATTGAATCATCACGTTTTTGCATTAATTGACCATCATTAAGGACGATTCTTGTTTTAAGATAAGGATATGAATCAATTGTTTTAATAATAGCATCCCTTAATTTTAATGCATCGATAGATTTGTCAAACCTGATTAAAGAAGGAAGATTATATTGTGCCTCTTCAGGATTTTGAGCGCATTCATAATATACACCCAGTTGATTGTCCATCAATGGATAAAATGTAATGTCATCTGATGATTTTATCAATTCATTTAAATCATCGTCAAACTCAGCGATTTCAATGCAATTGGCAATGTGTCGTATTGTAGGAGTTTTTAAAAATTCAGTTATATCCAAATTAATATTAAATTCTTCATAAATTGCTGCATTAAGTTTAATTAATGATAATGATGTAAATCCAAGAGCATACAAATCATCAGTAACTCCAAAACCATCAGTTTTTGAAAATTGATCTAACATTTCAAATAATTTTTCTTCAGTGTCGCTTTCAGGAGAAATATTTTCAAATTCAAGTTTTGGTTCAGGGAGCTGTTTTAAATCAGCTTTGCCGTTTGGACTTTTTGGAATTTCATCAAGCTGCATAAATGCAGTTGGAACCATATAATTGACCAATTTATCATTTAAATAACTTTTCAATGAATCTTTATCTATTTTTCCATCACCAACATAATATGCACATAAGTGAGAGTTATTGTTAATTTCATTAATTACAACAACATTTTCTTTTATACCCGGATATTTACCTATATTATATTTAATTTCATCAATTTCAATTCTCAATCCTCTTAATTTAATCTGATTATCTTTTCTTCCTTTAATAATAAATTCTTCATCAGATGTTTTGATTGCTAAATCTCCAGTTTTACAATAAGCAATTCCATTAATTTCAATGAAAACATCCTTGGTTTCATCTAGATTATAATATCCTTTAGCAACATTATATCCACCAATACATAACTCCCCTATAACTCCATCAGGAACTAATTTTCCATCAATATCTCTAACATCAGAAATGGAATTTTCTATTGTTTTACCAATAGTTATATTATTAGGGTCAGTAATTTCTTTAAAATGTGTTCCTGCTACTGCTTCACTTTGTCCATAACCATTAAATACAGAAATATCACTGTTTTCTTTAATAAGGTTGAATGCTTTTAAAGAGAATGGTTCACCACCCATAAAAATAGCTTTAAAACAGGACATTGCATCTGTAAACTCATCAATTTCAAAAAAGGACAATAATCTTGAAGGAGTAATTACCATGAGTTCAGGTTTATCTTTTTTAATTAGTTTAATTAGATTTACAATATTTTTTATTTCCAAATCACTGGCAAATATTAATTTAATACCATTAGTTACTCCAGTAAAAATATCATGTAAAGACATGTTGAATGAAATTGTAGCAATACTCAATATACTACCATAATTAACCAAAGGATTATGTTTAACTTGATTACATACATTTTTATGAGTAATCATTACTCCTTTCGGATTTCCAGTAGATCCGGAGGTGTAGATTATATAAGCCAAATCATCAGCATCAACATCAACATCAGGATTTTGTGTATTGTTTCCTTCAAGTAAATCTTTAATGTCTAGTGAGTTTTCTTTAGGTTCATCACAGATAATATAATCTGCCTGACTGTTTTCATAGATATGATTAATTCTTTCTAAAGGATAATCCGGATCAATTGGAATAAATGCACATCCCGCTTTAAGAATACCTAATATGGATGCAATTAAGTTACTGTTTCTTGAAAGCATGATCAAAATATTGCTTTTAGGTTTAATTCCCTTTTCTATTAATGAATTTGCAATAATATTTGCCTTTTCATTTAATTGGTTGTATGTTAAAGTAGCATCACATGCAACAAGAGCTATTTCATCTCCCTTTTCGGTTACTTGTTTTTCAAAACGCTTATGGACAAATGGAAGTTCAACATCACTAAAGCTGATTTCCTTTTCATTTACAAGGGCAATATCACAGATATCTGTTTTAGCAATATCTGCATCAATCAATATATTAATAATTTTTTTAAGGTTTGATAAAAATAAATCAATGAAAACTTTTGTATATAATTCATTATTGTAAAATAAAGACAATAAAATAGATTCATCATTTTCAACAATAGACAAATAATTGGAATAATCAGTATTTGAGTTTAAATTTTCGTCAAAACTATAATAGAATTCGGGTTTTAATGGAAAATCCTCACAATCATAATATTCATCGAATTCTAAAGTTTTATTATAATTTTCATGGACTTTTTGTAGAAATGTTTCAATAGATATATGTCTGTTTTCAAACTCACAGGCAAATGGAACATTATTCTGATTGAAAATTAATGTTTTTTCAGAAAAATTAAATTTATTAATAGTTAAAGTTAAACCCGCCAACAAAAGAGTATTAATGGAAATTGAATGAGAATTAACAAATTCTACTAAATTCTTTTTTTCAATTTCATATTCGGCCTTTTCTGTTATACCATTTTGTTTTTCACCATTTATATTTGGAGAAATTATTGTTGCTTCATCATAATTGAGCCACAATTTTTTTGAATATGTCTTAAAAGAATTTTTTATATTATTGTCCATAATATCAACCTTATAACTTAATATTCCTTAAATAATATATATTATTTTATTCATCAATTTATATTTTTTTTATTATAGATTAAATTGTAGCATGGGAAAATTATCTTAAATGTCAATATTACATTACATAAATAGCATTTAATATTTGTTAAATAATGTTTTAAAAGTCCTATAAAGCCTTAGAATTACAAAATATTTATATAATATCTTAAAGAAAATAAAATTAGTAAAATGACTTTCGAGAGTATTAGTAGGATTTTTATAAAATCCAAAAAGTATTGGTTAATTTATTTAATATTTATTACTATTACATGCATATCAACACTTTCAGCGAAAAACTTTGATAAGCCGCAGTTTGTAATAGCAACATTTTTGATTGTTGCAGCATTGGGAATAATCTGTATTGTTTATTATTTCATGCATGACTCTGAAAATGAACTGTATAAAGTTGCATTTGTAGCAATAATTTGTTTTGGTATGATATCTGCATTGATTGTACCTATTGTAGATATCAGTGATGAATTAGAACATCTTACTCGTGCAGAAATCACGTCTCAAGGTGTAATATTCCCTCATTGGGAAGGCGGTAAAAACAACCTCACCAGATTGTACAACCATACTTCTGAAGGAAAATACAGCACAGCTTTAAATACTGATGTAGGTTTCAATACATCGGAAAGCCATATGTTTTTCCTGAATAATCGTGAAAAAACTGTTTTTGAAACGTCAGGCGATACTGATAAAATTTCCCACTCAACAATACTTGACGGATCTGCTTTTGAGCAAAATCCATTTTATGGATACCTGCCTCAGGCAATTGGTATTTTTATAGCTAAACTATTTGATATGAATGTAATTTGGATGCTTTGGCTTGGAAGGATATTTAATTTAATTTCCTATGCATTTTTAATTTCTTTGGCTATTAAAAAAACGCCTGTATTAAAACTTCCACTTTTGGCCGTTGCCTGTATACCACTTTCGATTTATCAGGCTGCATCTATAAGTATTGATTCTATGATAATAGGTTTGGGAATTCTTACAATAGCTTATTTCCTATACATGTATAAAGCAGATTCGCAATCGCTTGATAAAAAGCATATTGCAATATTCTGTGGACTTTCATTGCTTTTAGGTCTGTGTAAGTTGCCTTATCTAGCGTTTGTATTTTTAATATTACTTGTTCCTTTAGAAAACTTTAAAGATAAAAATATATTAATATACATGATTTTAGGTATTCTGGCTGTTTCGATAGCAGGTGTATTGTGGAGTACATATTCAGAACCGGCTTTGATGCATTCCTGGAGATCAAAACTTAATTATATGAATCCTGAATTACAGGCTAAATATCTTATAAATAATCCTATGGAGATTTTAAGATTTTTAAGATTGATTTTCACATATACTGTAAGTATTACACTAAATGGTCTGTTCAATTTCTTTGGAGCAGGAAGTGCAAACCATTATTCAGACCATTATACAGTCATTACAATTTTACTGTGGATATTCCTGGCAGCTACATTGCTGTTTAATCCAAATAACAGCAAGTTCAATTACAAAACAAATATAGGTTCACTACTGATAATACTAATAATATTTGTTGGAACTTGCTTCATTCAACTTTTAACATGGGCAGATGTTGGAGGAACAAATATTGGTGTCAGTGCACGGTACTTTTTACCGTTATTTGCATTGCTTCCTCTCGTAGTACCATTGAGAATTAAAAAATTTGATAAATATAAAGAGAGAATTGATAAATATACAATGATTTTTATTATTGGTTTTATGGCCACTTTAATATTGGCTTTTGCAACAAAATATTATTAATAGGGAGAGAAAATGAGTTTAAATGAGTTTAAAGATGTATTAATTTCATCGCAAAAGTATTGGATGATTTATTTAATTTTAATAATTGTTTTAGGTCTTTCAACTGTTCGTTATACAAATATAACACACCCGCATTTTGAGATTACTACATTATTAATTGTTGCAGTATTGGGGATTCTCTGTATTGTGTATTATTTCATGCACGATTCAGATAATGAACTGTACAAGGTTGCATTTATAGTTATACTATGTTTTGGAATTATTACAGCAATTATAGTGCCTATTTGTGATGTCAGTGATGAAACTGAACATCTTGCAAGAACAGAGTTGACATCAAGAGGAGTAATAATTCCCCATTGGACAGGAGAGGATTTAGGTGTTGACAGAGCATACAATGTAACATCACCTCATAAACCTGTAGTATATAATAAAGGTGCAGGATTTGAATCTATAAGAGCCCTGAACTATTTAACGGTTAGTTTAGGTAAAACTGTATATCACACGAAATACGATACGGCAAAAATTGATTATACACCAACAATACTTGTTTCAGCATTTGAACAAAACCCATTTTATGGATATATACCTCAGGCTTTAGGTATGGCCCTTGCCAAATTACTGGACTTAAATTTAATTTGGATGCTGTGGCTTGGACGGATTTTTAACCTTGTATTTTATGCAGGAGTAATATCGCTGGCCATTAAAAAGACGCCCGTTTTAAAAATGCCTTTACTGGCTGTTGCATGTATACCTATTTCGATTTATCAGGCCGCTTCATTAAGTATTGATTCAATGATAATAGGTCTTGCAATACTTGCCATTGCATATTTCCTATATCTCTATAAAGCCAAACCAAACTCGCTTGGTGTTAGAGAAGTTGTAATCTTTTCTGCATTATGTCTGATTCTCGGTTTATGTAAACTGCCTTATCTGGCATTCATATTCCTATTACTGTTAATTCCATTTGACAACTTTGAAAAGGGTAAAAAAATAATTCCATATATGCTTTTATGTATAGCTATTGTTGGAATAATTGGAGTTATGTGGAGCAGATATTCTGAACCTACATTGATGCATTCATGGAGAGCAAGACTCAAATATATCGATCCAACAGGACAGATGAACTATATTATGTCACATCCAACATTTATAGGAAAATTCTTTGGTCAGATATTCACATACAACTTAGCTAAGACAATGTATGGTACATTCAATTTCTTCGGTGCAGCGAAAATTCCGCATTATGCAGACAGCTATCACCTGATAGTTGCTACATTACTGGGATTTTTAGCATCAATCCTGTTAGCATATCCAAAAAGTATTAAATTTAATAAAAAAACACGTTTAGGAGTATTGTTTGTTGTACTCATTATATATGTTGGAACATGCTTTATCCAGCTTTTAACTTGGGCAAGTGTGGGAAAATTAAATCTAGGTCTTTCAACACGATATTTCGTACCATTATTTGCCATGTTCCCAATTATCGGAACATTTAGAATAGGACGACTGGAACAAATTAAGGATAAATACGATAAATACGCAATAGTTTTCATTATTGCATTTATGGCTGTAATGATTTTATCATTTGCTACAAAGTATTATTAATTTTTTAAAACAAGACAATTAGAGATTTAATATTTATCTCTAATTTTAAATTATTTTTTATTTAAGATATAATAAACAGTTCTTAATGGAATATCTAATTTTTGAGAAATTTCATTACATGACAAACCATTATTTTTTAAAGAAACAACTTCATCATGATCGTATTTTCTTTTACGATTATCAAATTTAGCATTGCTTTTTTTAAGTAGATAATAAACACGATTAAGAGTAATATCTAATTTTTCAGCTATCTCTTTAGGTTTTAAACCTTCGTTAGATAATTTTAAAACTTCAAATTCAGCACCATTGGTTTTAGACTTTGCACCCCAATTATATTTAACATTAACCTCAATGTCCAATTGAGCTAATGCATCAATATAAGTTTTTGAAGTTCTATTATAAACACTGGAAGAACAAGTAATTTCATCAAGATTAGGATGTTTATCAATTAAATCTACAATCATTGAAGAAGATAAAGCCTTTGTTATATGAATTGTTGTAATATCTGAATCCATCCGAATCACTTTTTAATTAAGTCTAAAAATTTCTTAGATTTATCACTTTTTGGATTTTTAATCTGATTAATATGTTTAATTTCTTTTTTAATTCTTGATTCATTTATATTAAATGCATTGCTTATGGTTTCAAGTTCAATATCTGAATTTTGATTGATTAAAGCAGCACCTAATGCAACATGATTAAATTTAATATTTGAATTTTTAATCTGTTTTTCAAATTTGAATTTTTCATAAAGCAATAAATCCATTTCCTGAATTGAAATAATTTTAATATCTGTAAACGACGTTAATGTATCAATGACTTTTTGATAAGTTGTTTGAAATACTTTTCTTTGTTCTCTATCAAGTTCAACTCTAATATATGGGAACGGACCATTTTTAATTTTTCTTGAGTTAAAAGAAGTTGTCAGATAATATCTGAATATATCCCAAATAATTAAAGTTGCGGCAATGTTTTTAAATGTATTTTGATAAATACTTTCCCTAACTTTTAAATCACGTCTTAGGGAACGGGTCATATTTCCAAATCTGTCAATATAATTAAGGTTTCTGAATTTATTTTCAATTTGTTTTTCTCTCCATGCTTCAATAGCATCTAAATCATATTTATCAATATAATCAGGAGTCTGATTTTCAAATTCATTAATTATATCATCATATTTGGTTATTCTTTTAAAATCTGATAATTTTCTTTTTAAAATATCATTTTTAATATTATTTATAATATTTTCTGAAAATCTAACATAAGCTAATGCCAAAGCAGTTCTTGCATGTTTATCATCAATAATAGCTGGTTTTGTTCTGTGAAGTCTTAAGGCTTCTATTCTCACATGTTTTCCATAAATTCGTCTGACTTCTTCTTCATAATTGTTAACAAATTCAGATTCCAAAGTAATATTTTTGCGGATAAGTCTATCATTATCATCTTTAAATCTGATTACTAAAGAAATAGTTTTTACAACACCTTTACGTTCCTGTTTAAGAATATTTAAAACTTGTTTAAGTGATTCCCTACCATAAGCTGAAAGCTGACCCATCAAAACCATATAATTACCTGATAATGGTAGATAAGGAATAATTTCAAATCTGTGTGTTGCTTCTTTATTTATTTTAAATGTAAAAGCCTTACTTCCACAGCTACATGTGGCATTATTATGTTTATACTCATCAAATGAATATTTTTTATAGCATGAATTGCATTTAACATATCCATATTGCTCAAGATTTCCAATAGCAATTTTATGAGAATCAATAGCTGATTTAACCCTGTCCAAAATATTTTTTTTGGCATTGGCTTTCATTCGAAATATCTGATTATGGCGACTATTTTCACCCATCTCATCGATAGAAACATCAGCTACTGTTTTGGTACCGTATTTATTTAAAGATGTAAATGGAGTGGTGTATCCCTGAGCATCCATATCATCTTTTAAATCCATTAAATAATTTAATCTGTCATCTAGTTTAAAATAAAGGTCTTTGAAATTTTCAAAATTATCAATTTCATCTACACTAATTGAATCATTTGAAATTTCTTTTAAATAATTTTCAGCTTTATTTACTAGGACAGATTGGGACATATTAATCTATTTATTGAATTCGTTCACCAACTTTACCATTTTCATCAGGAGATAATAATGCACCACTTTCACCAGTAGCAAGCACCATACCTTCTGATAAAGTACCGAATAATTTTGCAGGTTGTAAATTAGCTACAACACAAACTTTTTTATCAATTAATTCATCAGGTGAATAAAATTTAGCAAGACCTGCGACAATTTGTCTAGGTTTGTCTTCACCGATGTCAACTTGTAATTTTAATAATTTATCGGATTTTTCTATTTTTTCTGCCTGTTTTACTTGTCCAATTTTAATTACTACTTCATCAAACTGATCTATTGTTATTAAATCACTCATAGTTTCATCCTCATTTTCTTTTAGGTTTTCTTTTAATTTAGCTTTTTGAGCTTCAATTTCTTTATCTTCAATCTTTTTAAAAAATGGTTTTGCTTTATTAATTTCATGACCACTAGGTAAAGTAACTTTAGCATCTTTCCATTCATTAAGTGTATTTATATTCATTATTTCAGCAATTTTATCTGCTTTTGTTGGTAAGAATGGTTTTAATGTGTATGCTAATGTTTTTGCCAATTGATTAGATAAATATAAACAGTTAGCTGCTTTATTCATATCTTCTTTTACAGCTTTCCATGGTTCTTGATCATTGAAATATTTATTTCCTTTTTTAGCTACTTTAAATATTTCAAGTAATGCTTCTCTGAATTCATATTTTGCTATTAATTCACCAGCTCTGTCAGGTAATTCTTCAATAGCTTGTCTGAATTCTTCATCTTCAGCAGAAGGGTTGTTATATTCAGGGATTTTGTTGTCAAAATATTTCTTTGTAAATACAAATGTACGGTGAAGGAAGTTTCCAACTACATCTGCCAATTCATCATTATTTCTTCTTTGAAAATCATCCCATGAAAAGTCTGAATCTTTATTTAAAGGAGCATTAATAGTTAAATAATATCTTAATAAATCAGGGTCATAATCTTTTACAAAATCAGCTATCCATATAACCCAATTTTTACTTGTTGACATTTTTTCTCCTTCAAGGGATAAAAATTCACCTGCATAAATCATATCCGGAAGTTTACATCCATATGCAGTCAATAATCCTGGCCAGAATATTGAATGGTGATAAATAATATCCTTTCCAATAAAATGTACAACATAATCATTCCAATATTCTTCCCATTTACTTGAAGATTGCTTTGACCATTGTGATGCTGATGAGATATAACCCAAGAATGCTTCAATCCAAACATATAATACTTTACCTTCAGCCCCATCTAGTGGTACTGGAATACCCCAATCCATATCTCTTGTTAAAATCCAGTCATTTAATCCATCATTTAACCAGTTGGTTGCATAATTTTTTACATTTGCAGGTAAATTTTCATTTGAAGAAATATACTCCTTTAATTCATCTTCAAATTCAGACAATTTAAAAGCATACTGATAGGTATCTTTAATTTTAGGAGTATTTCCACAGGTTATACAGTGCGGTTCATCAAGTTCAGTTGGCTCAAGAGCTTTTCCACATTTTTCACAATGATCTCCCCTTGCCTGTGAACCGCAAACCGGACATAATCCTTCAACATATCTGTCAGGTAAAAATTTATTACAGTTATCACAATATAACTGTTCCAAATCCTCTCTATAAATTAAACCTTTTTCATAAAGGTCTTTAAAGAAGTTTTGAGCAATATCATAATGAGCTTTATCTGTAGTTCTTGTAAAATTATCCAATGATATGTTCATTGATTCTACATCTTTTACAATCATATCATGATATCTTTTTGAAATTTCAATCGGTTTTTTATTTTCTTTATCTGCCTTAACAGCAATTGGAGTTCCATGTTCATCAGTAGCACAAACCATTAAAACATCATTGCCTATCATTCTGTTATACCTTGCATAGATATCAGCAGGTAAATAAGTAGAACGAATATGACCTAAATGACATGGCCCATTTGCATAAGGAAGAGCACATGAAATAAATATTTTAGACATCTATCTTATCCCCTCAATAATTTTAAACATGATTTAATTATGTTCCTTATATATAATAAATACTTATTTTTAACATTGTTATATAATTGGATTTCAATAATACAAGTTAAACTAAAAAATGATTTAAAAAATGAGTTAGTTATTTAAAATATAAAATAAAAAGTTAAAAACATGGCTGAAGTTTCATTTATAAATCCTTTATCAGATGAAGGAAGACAGATTATACGAGAATATGGAGATTTAAATAGAATTTTTGATGAAGATGAAACATTAATTGAAAAATGTATTCACACACTAAATCAGAAAATCTCAGATGACAGTTTAATTCCAAAAACATATTCTCAGCTTGCAATGAAACGTATACAATGGGCAATTGAGAAAAAAAATAACAAAAACTTTACACAGGCAGAATTTGAATACATAACAAATGAAGAAATATATACTCAGGATGTTGTAACATTTCACATACTCTGTCAGGCAATTGCAATACAATTTAACCTAGGTTCACGTGAAACAAGATTATTTGTTGAATCACAGGGAAAATTAATCCTTGAAAGACTGGCAAAAATACCTCCAATGTCAAGAGAAGAAATAATTGATGAAATTCTTGATGAAATAAAAGTTGACGGAGCAATAAATTGGAAATCATTAAAAGATGTTGTAGCAAGCAAAAAACTTAAACTAACTGATCTTTTAATTGATGATGGAAGTATTATACTCCAACAGGAAGACTTTTTATATCGTTTTGGAGATGAATTCAGTGACAGAAGCCCTGAGAGAATGTATAACATATTAGTTGGAGAAAGTGTTAAGGAACTCATATTATCCAGACTGATAATGCAGAAAACAGAAGAATATATTGCAAGAATTAAAGAAATGTCTGCTAGAATCGAAATACATCCTGCAATAATTAAAATTGGTGAAGAATTAAAAGAATTCATTCCAGAAGAAATCAGCAAATACAACCAATACTATGCAGGAAGCGGAGGATTATTTGGTTCTGTTGAAGCAGGTAAACTTAATCCAGAAGCATTTCCACCATGTATCAAATCAACTGTAGAAGGTGTATCATCCGGTGGACGTAATGACGCAATTGTTCTTTTATTAACATCTTTTGCATCATATGCAAGATTATATCCAAGGATATTTGCATCAGAAGAAAGTGTAAAAGTATCTGATATGGACCCAGATTTAACAATAACTGAAAATGAAATCCTGCCTTTAATATTTGATGCTGCAGATAACTGTACACCACCATTATTTGAAGACCAGCCACAGGAAAAAATTAACATCATCTCAAAACTAGGATTTGGAATGCATGAAAGTGTAGATATTAACCACGAAGGGGAAACCAAATGGTACACTCCAATGAGCTGTGAAAAAATAAAAATACATCTGCCTAACTTATGCCATCCGGACAAATCATGTAAAGGAATAAACAATCCATTATCATGTTATGGCCGTAAAAAATTCCAACTGGACAAAGAAGCTCCTAAAGACTAGATTGGGAAAATTGAAAAGGATTATGATTTTCCAAAATAGCATCATAATACTTGTTTAAAATCTTTGACTCCCACATATTATAATTTGACAATTCCTCTTTTTCAAAATTATATGCCAAAATACCAACTGACCTTTCATATTCATCTATACCATTTAACTGGCAAAATTCAGAAATAATATCTGGAATATACTCACATGGATCATCACTGCTGAATTTCAAAAACTCTTCATATTCATGTTTTGAAAAAAAGTCTTCTTCTTTAATAGGTTCTTCATGAGAATTAATAGTAAATAATTCAATATAAATATTATCAGCCAACGGAAGTTGATTTAACTCAATACCTAAACCATAAACTTTAGCATTTTCCAAATTCAAAACAGTATGGCCTGTTTTCATACCACTCATCCAATTATCAAATGCCGGTTTAACAATCTCCTCTGGTGTTAAAGAAGATAAAACTGTTTTTAAGTGTTCAACTCCTATAATTTCAACAAATTCTTCCATAAAAATAATATATTTATCATGGTTAATAAAATCTGTGAAAAAACACATTGTCACACTTACTTAAAAAATAAATACTTTAAAAAATTAATAATAAAATATGTTTTCTAAAGCTACATTAAAAGAAAGAAGACAATACTATCGTGAAGAATGGTCTGAAAAAGATCTTCCAGAATTCATTTCAACTGATATCAGAAAAAGAGAATTTGGATTCGACCATAATGGTAAAGGTCCTAATGACAGATATAAAGTTTTTAGTGGAAGTGAATCTTTAAGAAAATTCTTACGTGCTAAAGCTCCATTTGCAGCATATATTTCAGTAGCATTTTACAATAATCCAAAAAGAAGAGAAGACTGGTTAAAAGCAGAATATATTTTTGATGTTGATGCAAAAGATATTCCAATCAGGTCATGTCAGTGTGATGGAGTTTGTGAAACATGTCTTGGAGAAGCTTTAGAAATAGTCAATACATTAATCGATACTTTAAAAAGTGATTTAGGTCTTAAAAATATCCATTTAATTTATTCTGGTAGAGGATATCATATCAGAATTTTAGATGAGGAAATGATGAGTGCAAACAGTGAACTTAGATCTGAAGTTTTAAAATATGCTGCAGGTGCTGAAGTTCCAAAATCCCAATTTGTAAACTCTGAGATTTCAAATAAGAGTTTTAACTTTGAGCATTTCTCAATACCAATTGGATATTCCAAAATATTTACCGACAGAGTGAAATTTAATATCCAGCACATGACAGGTAATGAAAAGCTAGACGGAATCAATCCAAAACTAATGAAAGATATTATATCTTCAAGACATCATTTGGAAAATGATAACTGGGGATATTTTAAAAAGGATATTGGTCCGAGACGTTATAAAAATCTTGTTGAAGCAATGGCACGAGTAAATCTTGCAACAATCGATGCTAAAGTTTCAATTGATTTAAAAAGAATACTCAGATTACCTTCATCACTTCACTCAAAAGTCAGTATGAAATGTATGGAAGTTAAAAACAGAGAAACATTTAATCCACTTGACAAAGCTGTTCCAAAATTTGTTTATGAAAGAAAAGGTGTTTAGAATGAAAAAAGTATTAAGGGATATCCTTAGAAAAAATCCTTATTTTAAAGAGATAAATGAAAATAAGTTCGTTCCGGAATATTTGGGATTAATTGTAAATGGTATAGTTATCTATCATGTCAACTGGATAGATATAGTTGAAAAAGAAATTGTATTAATGCACAAGGACATTCAAACCCATCCCATTGCATCATTACTGCTTGACAATCTTAATTCATTAATGATTATAACTGATGAAGGAATTAAAGAAGTTTTATAACTTGTCTGTTTCAAGACACTTGTCAATTATTTTTTTAGATATTACTTCAGGTGAATCATCTGCTGATACAACATTCCAGTTATATGTGAATTTTTTGGATTTCTGCCTATTTTTTCTGAGAGATTCAATGTTTTCAAACATTTCAGTATCTTCATTACGTTGACCAATTCTTCTAAGAGACTCTTCAGGTGTTACATCTAAAAAAAACATGCAATCTGAAGTTGGAAGAACAAATGCAACAATTTTATAAATTACTGTATTAACTACATTTGGAAGATACATTACAGCCAGAATATATCTAGAAAATATTAAAACATCCACATCATCATTACGAGAATATTTAACAACAGACCTTATTGCATCAAGACCAAAATAAACTGTAGCTTTTATATGATAATATTTACCTGTTTTTAAAAGAGCTTCTTTAGATTTACGCCCATATCTATTATCATTACATGGATGAGAACGTACTACAACATTTTTTCCCTGTTTTCTATACATATCTGCTAGTAAATTAACCTGCGTATCTTTACCAGATCCATCCAATCCATCAATAACAATAAATTTGGGCATATAATCACTAAACAATAATTTAAATTAAATGTTAACCGGATAAAATTCAGTATATTTGGAGTTTCTTTCAATAGGATTTCTTCCAAGATTTTTAACCATATTATCCAATGTTTCAATTGATGCATCAACACCATCAGGAGCACCAGATGCTTCTGATAATTCATCTCCACCTAATGTACCACCTAAATCATTAGCTCCAGCAGTTAATACAACTTGTGCAAATCTAAAACCCATTTTTACCCATGATACCTGAATATTTGGAATCAAATCTCTAAGCATTAATCTGGAAACTGCATATAATTTTAAATCTTCAGTTCCACTTGCTCCCAAATTTCTCTGACCTTCTAAAAATATTGGGGAATATTCATGCATAAATGTCATAGGAATAAACTCTGTAAAACCATGAGTTTCCTGTTGAATTTTACGGATAATAT
The DNA here is from genome assembly GCA_902785855.1 of uncultured Methanobrevibacter sp. Lineage (GTDB taxonomy): Archaea > Methanobacteriota > Methanobacteria > Methanobacteriales > Methanobacteriaceae > Methanocatella. The sequence goes on from CADAAJ010000002.1 coordinate 29,599, forward strand.
CAATATGTTCGACTCTTTCTTCTAAAGTTTCTACATGCCCATACATTATTGTTGCAGAACCAGGTATTCCAACTTCATGAGATGTTTTTACAATGTCAATCCATTCAGCTACACTAACTTTTTCAGGACAGATTATTTCTCTTGAACGGTCTGTTAAAATTTCAGCAGCAGTTCCAGGTAATGTATCAAGACCAGTGCTTTTAAGTCTTTCAAATCCTTCAACAATATCAATACCTGAAACATCACATGCATCTTTAATCATTGTCGGTGAAAATCCGTGTATCATAACATCAGGATATTCATCTTTTAGTAAAGATAAAATATGTTCATAATATTCAATATCTGCTTCAGGAAGAACTCCACCCATAACACAAAATTCATGAGCACCTTTTTGAACTGCACCTTGAGCTTTGGCAAGTATAGCATCATCATCTAAAATATATGCCTCAGAATCGTCAGCATCTTTTCCAAAAGCACAAAAACCGCATTTAACTTTACAAATATTGGTGAAATTGATATTACAGTTATTAATGAAAGTTACATCATTTCCAACAATTTTATTTCTCAGATAATCAGCAGTAGCAAGTAAAGGGTATAAATCCGCCCCTTGAATATTCATCAGGTAATTTGCCTCATCAACAGATATGGATTCATCCAATGATTTTGTTAGAATTTTTTCTGTTTTAGAAGAAATTGACAATTTATCAAACATGATGTTATATTAGTTTTAAATAAATAAATAGGTTACCCTTATTTTTTCACAAAATAAATAATTTTATGAATAAAGCATGATTAAATAGTTTTTTATAGTAATTTAAACATAAACATAATAATTAATTAATAGATGTGATATGATGGATAGTAGTGAAGCTATTTACAATGGTCTTAAAGATGCAGGAATAGATTTTATTGTCAGTGTTCCCTGTGTTAACCTATCAAAAATATTAGATATGCTTAATGAAGATGATGAAATAACCCACATTCCAGTAACCCGTGAAGAAGAAGGTATTGGAATTTGTGCCGGAGCTTATTTAGGTGGTAAAAAAACCGCTATTTTAATGCAAAATTCAGGACTTGGAAATTCAATTAATGCATTAAAATCACTTACTGAATTATATAATTTCCCTTTGTTAATGATAATGAGTCACCGTGGAACTGATGGTGAAAATATTGTAGGTCAAGTTCCAATGGGGCAGTCCACACCAAGATTATTGGAAGCTATGAATTTTAAATTTTTTAAACCAGATACCCCTGAAGCAGCTTATGAAGATATAAAATTATCCTGGAATTTATCCGAAGAAGAAGGTCTTCCAGTCAGTATTCTTTTAGAGATTAAATATTGGTGATAACATGACCAGAAGAGATGCTATACTTGAAATAATGAATCAAATTGATGATGAATTGATTATTTGTAATATTGGATTTCCATCAAGAGAATTATACGATTTAGAGGATAGAGATAAAAATTTCTATATGATTGGTTCAATGGGACTTGCTTCATCAATAGGCTTTGGATTAGCTTTGGCAAAACCTGATAAAGATATTGTTGTTATTGATGGTGACGGATCATTATTAATGAATATGGGCTCCCTTGTAACTATTTTTGCAAACAATCCTAAAAATTTAACATGGATTGTAATTGATAACGGTGCATATGGCTCTACTGGTAATCAGGACACATATGCTAAAGTAATAGATTTAGTAGATATTGCAAAAAGTGTCGGATTTAAAAATAGTTATAATTTTAATGAAATTGACTTAAAAGAAATAATTAATAGTGATGATGTGAGTTTTATTGTATATGAAACTGATGCAGGAAATTCCTCTGCACCAATCATTGATTTAGATCCAGTAACAATTAAAAAAAGGTTTATGAAATCAATTGAATAACATAAACCTTATTTCCCATCCAATTCAGCTATTCTTCTGTCAAACTCTGTTAATTTACGAGCAAGACCAGTGAAATAAGGAATATAAACTTTTGAAAAAGTAATTCTTTCAGGGTCTTCATCAAGTTCAATTAATCTATTTTTAACACCCTGTATTTTACGTTCAACTTCATCATACATTAAATCACCAGGGAACTCACCAATAAATACACCATCAGCACCATTTTCAAGTGCATACCTTATATGTTTTGGTGTTACACGATTAACTGAAATAACTTTAATAATATGGATTGATTCAGGATAGGATAGTCTGTTAACACCGATATTATCAGCAGCAGTATAACCTATATTATCCAAAAAGACAAGTATCATACGTTCGCCTTTCTGTTTTTTAGATAATACTCCGCCAATAGTTGCCTTAATCTTCTCATCAATATTACCATTAATAGCAATAGCTCTCTGTTCACATCCAATAAGACATTTTCCACATCCTGTACAGCTCATCGGATCAATATATATTTCATCATTATGAATACTCATTGATTTATATTTACAATGTGCAATACATTCTCCACACACAATACATCTTTCAGTGTCAATTTCTGCAATGAATGGTTCAATTTCCACGCCACCATAATTATATTCACCTACTTTTGATGCAGCTGCTGTTGCCTGCATTATTGAATCTGTAATATCTTTTGGCTCATGTGCTGTTCCACAAACAAAAATTCCCTGTACATCAGTAGCAATAGGTTTGATTTTTGGGTGTGATTCTTTGATAAATCCATCTTCAGTAGTACCTACATTTAAAATTTCAGCAATTTCTTCAGTACCTTTAGAAGGCTCCATTGCAGTTGAAAGAACAACCATATCTGCTTCTATTTCAACAAATTCTCCTTTAATAGTATCTTCTGTTCTGACAATAAAGTTGTCACCTTTTCTAACAACTTCTCCCGGACGTCCTCTTAAAAATCTGACTTCATTTTCCTGAGTGTGTTTATAATATTTTTCAAACATTCCAGGAGTTCTAACATCAGTATAACATATTAAAACATCAGTATCCGGATATTTATGCTTGATAATATTTGCATTTTTAAGAGCAACAGTACAACATATTTTTGAGCAGTATTTATGCCCGTCAGGTTTTTCATCACGTGAACCTACACACTGTATCATTACAACACGCTTTGGAACTTCACCATTTGATTTTAAAAGTTTACCTTTAGTCGGACCGTTAACACCAGTAATACGACCCAATTCAGATTGAGTTATTACATCATCATAACGGGTATAACCGTATTCCGGACGTTTTTCCATATCAAAAAGCTTATGTCCTGTTGCAACAACAATTGAACCAACTTGGAGAGGAATTCTCTCAGATTTTCCCCTTAGTTTAATAGCTTTCATACTACAAACTTTTACACAGTTACTGCATTTGGTACAATTATCCATATCAATTACATATGATTCCGGATAGGACTGGCCAAAAGGTCTGTAAATAGCTTTACGCATTGATAAATTATCATTCCAATCATTAGGAACTTCAACTTCACATACTTCTGCACATTTACCGCATGAAATACATTTATCTTCATCAACATATCTTGGAGATTTTTCCAAAATCAGATTATATGTTCCTGCCCTTCTTTCAGCTTCAATTACTTTAGTATTTGTTAAAACTTTAATATTTTCATTCCATACAAGTTCATTAAGTATTGGGTTTAACAAACACATACCACATTCTTCAGCAATTTTAACCGGTGAAAATACTTTACCAATTTTTGCCATGTGTCCACCAATAGAAGGAGATTGTTCTATGAGAGTTACTTTAGTACCCTGTTTAGCTAGTGATAGTGCTGCATTCATACCTGCAATTCCACCACCAATTACAGCTACTTCATCCGGAGTTTGACAATAAATTGGATCAACAGCATCGGATTGTTTTACTTTTTCTATTGAAGCATTGATTAAACTGATAGCTTTATTGGTTGCTTTTTTACTGTCATCATGTACCCAAGAACACTGTTCACGGATATTTGCCATGTCCATTAAATAAGGATTAAGAGGTTTTACATAGTCCTGAAATGTTTTTTCATGAGATATCGGTGAGCAAGCTGCAACAACTACCCTATCTAAATCATAATCAAAAATTGCATCTCTAATAATTTTACGACCATTTAGTGAACATAAGTTTTCAAATTGCCCTATAAAATCAACATCAAGTTCTTCTTTAACTTTATCCAAATCAATGGTGTCAGATATATTCCCACCACATTCACATAAAAATACTCCAACTTTCAAATCATCCCTCATTTTTTAACCTCCTTTAAATCCTTAATTATAGAGTCTATTGGTACAGTATGTGCTTTAACACCAATAACTTTATCAAAATCACCACCCATAGCCAGTGCAATAAACTGTGCAATATTTAAATGAATAGCTTTGAAATTTCTTCCTTCTCTTTCTGCTATTAAATGCTGATATCTGTCAAACTGAATATGGCAATTAGGACACAAATGAACTAAAATATCAACATCCTCATCACCAATAGCATTCATTTTATCTGCAGTTGCTGTAAAAGATAAATCAGGATTTGAATATCTTTGTCTAAAACCAGTTCCACATGTTGCCCTTTTGTGATCATACCATCCAATTGTTTTACATCCACATTCTTCTATTAGCTCATCCATGATATTTGGATCTCTTACACCACCAATTGTATCTTCATAATGGACTTTACAATAATGACATCCATGGTGTGTAGCTATTTTATAATCACTTAAATCATATTTGATTTTATCTTTAATTTCATCTTTTTTACCATATAAAATATCTACAACATGATAAATATTTTCTGTTGGTTTTAAATCATCTTTTTCATATTTGAAATGACTTAAACCATTTTCATCAAAAAGCTGGTTAATATGATTTCTCAAATCATCTTTTTTATTAAGTAATTTAACTGATTTTTTATTGATTGCATAACATGTTGCACACATCATAACAAGATTTGGTCTTCCCATATCCTTTGCAATTCTAAAATTTCTTGCACCAATAGCAGATGTGTCAATCTGATTAAATACATCTGAATAATGTCCAAGACCAGTACAGCAGGTTTGTTTATCTGAAATTTCATAATCAATACCTAATTTATCAAAAACAAATTTAGTAGATGCTTCAACTCCAGGATATTCTACACTTACAAGACAACTTCTAAAAAGAAGTAAATCTTTATCAGGAACTACTTTCATTTATAATCCTCCTGAGAAGCTCTGATTTTTTCAATTTTATCCTTAAAACCAGTTATAGTTAATATTTTACTTACCTCATCAATAGTTTCTTTTGATGGCATTAATGGAGGATCAAGTTCAAGTTCATTTCTTATTTCATCCAAATGCAGTCTAAAATCCCACCATCCCGGCACATCTCTGTCAATATCTTTGAAAAATATTTCAGGTATTGCACCAATAGCTGCATTAAAATATGAATCTGCAAATCCCATATATTCATAAAGTTTATCATAACCTATTTTATTTTCAATAGCCATCTGCTTTAATATCTGATTTACTTCACATACACTATTTCCAACAGGACAAACACTGTGGCAAGTATAACAATAAAAACAGTTCCAAATATTATCATCGGCTAAAATTGATTCATCACCTTCCAAAACCCTTTCAATAATATCTCTTGGATTATAATCGGAATGTCTTGCAGCAGGACAGATAGATGTGCACATTCCACACTGTACACATTTTAAAACACCTTCATCCTTTGAGTTTTTTACATCTTCAATAATTTTTTCTGCAAAATTAATAGGTGAATCTGAAATTTTTTGTTGACTGGACATTAATCTCACCTTAAAGTTTAAATTCAGAGTTTTCAATCATTTTCTTTAATTTTAAAGATAATTTATTACCCCGTAATCTGTCTGACTGTCTGCAGATAATAGGAATATTAACCATTTTATCATTAATATTTAAATCAACATTACCTGTATTCATTGTAAATGCATCATGTTTACAATAATTAGCACACATTCCACATCCAAAACAATATGCCAGATTTAAAGAATCTTTTTTAAATGCATTTGTAGGACATATTTCTTCAACATGACAATTATCACAGCTTAAACATTTAGACCTGTCATATTGTGGTCTTAAATCATAATCTTTCCATAGTTTATCATAATCTGTTTCATCAAGTGGAAGATGGCGTCCTTTAATATCTGCAACAGGAATTTCAATTTCACTGTCAGTTACAAGCAAGTTATTATAAATTTCTTCATTTAAAACAGGAATTGGAATAGCTACCGTATCATAAATTTCTCCACCCTGACCTGTTTTAAATCCTCCCAAATAGTATGAATCCATTTTTGTTAAATCAGCTGATAACATTAAATTTGGTTTTTCGTAACTTGATCTTGTACCGTCACCTAAAATATAACCTACAGCACCGTTTAGTAAAACTTTACAACCTTCTTTTATTACATTGTGAGGAATATCATTTTGAAGAGGATTTAAATCACCACATCCTGAAAATGTCAAACCGGACAGATTACCTTCAAGTGGTGTTGCTGCAAATATTGATTTAACAGATTCTTTATTTGGATTAGTAAAAGCAGTGTAATTTTTAAATGCCATACGTGAACCAATGATTTGTGCTCTTGTTATATCATCTATTGTAATTGTGTTTTCAATTGTTAATCCGTCAACACTTTCTACACGTACATCTATGTTTTTGCCTTCTAAAAGTTCTTTTAAAAGGAATCCTCCACCATAATTTTCATCATAAATAGAATGAGAAGTTCCATGTAAAATAACATCAACAGAACCTAACCATTCATTAGGACAAGGTCCTGCAAAAGCTGGTACTCCATTTAAATAAACTTCACGGGCTCTGATAAATTCCCCAGGAGGTGAAATTATAAAGTTTAAAATAGCTGCTGTACCGCTCATAACTCCGCATGTTCCTGTTGTTACAACATCAACATCTTCAAAAGCAGGTGCATCATTATTTTTTACTAATTTTTTAAATTCTTCGGCAGTATATATATTAGCTTCACCATTTTCAATTTTTTCATTTATTTGGCTAATATCTCTTGCTTTCAATTTAAAAACCCCTTATTTAATTTTACCTACTGTATCTCCTCTAAGTCCTCTTCTTAAAGTTTCAAGAGAAGTGATATCATCACTGGAAACATTACCAAGATTTACAGTATTTCCTAATTTTAAAATAAAAAATACCTGCTGGTCTTTATTTGGTGCTTCCCAGAGAAGTTTATCTCCATTGAAATTACGAAGAATATAATCGATTTCATCTTCTTTTGCATTTCCTGATTTATCATAAATTCCAATGTTTTTTCCACCTTCTCTAGCTTCAACAATGATTAATGAAGAACCTGCATCAAGTTCATCCTGCATATAATTAATTCTTTCATCCAAAGTTAATTCTTTATCAAGATTTGGATCTTTTTTCCCAACTTCAGATAAAACTTCAAAACCTTCACTTTTAGCCTTATCTATACATTCCAATTTATTTTCATGAGGAATATTAATAGATCCATCAGATATTTCTACTGCTTTAAATCCAAGATTATGTGCTTCTTTGAAAAATTCATCAAGTTTATTATTCATATAAGCAAGTTCAAATAATGTACCGCCAGTATAAGGTACAATATTATGAGACTGATACATTTTAACCTTTGATTTGATAATATCCTGTTCATGGACAATAGAAGTTCCCCATCCGAATTTAAGATAATCTACATAGTCTCCGGAAATTTCCATTAAACTTTTTGCGGTTTGATAACCTAATCCTTTATCTAAAACCATTGTAATGCCTTTACTTCTTGGTTTTTCTTCACGCTTAATAGATAAAAATTCAAATGATTTCAAAAATAACACTCTCACTAAAAATAAATAAATTGTTAATTAATAATATATAACATTTAATTAAAAAAAAGTTTGGGTAAAAAAATGAAAAATTATTCTGCATTAATTTCATTTTCTGATCTTACAACCAAATCAGAAAGTGAATTGCGAACATTTTCCGGAATAGAATTGTTTTCTTTATCAGCAATTAACTGAGAAATAATTTTGCATAAAACAAAAATAGCATGTTTATGTTCAGCTTTAGTTTTATGAATATGATGAGGGCTTATCTTTAAACTGATGTATTCACTACAATCATTAGAAATCTGGTCATCTACTGCTAAATATTTTAAAACATATACTAAAAATTGATGTAATTGTATCATTTCGTCTTTATACATAGATATCTAACCCTTAACTTAACTAAAATCATTAGTTAAAAATATAACTCTCATTTTTCTTTATAGTTAATTATTATTAATAACTAATATTTAAATATTGCATTAAATTTACATTACAAAAATTTAATTGAAAATTAACCTGAAAAATCATAATTTTACTTGAAATTTATTAGTTTCAATAATTTTTGGTAATTTACCCATAGTTGCAACATTATCATCACAAACTATTAAAAGACCATTGAAAAATTCCCTAAATTCTTCAGCAAAATTTAGTGCATTGTAAATGCTATCTTCACTCGTATCGCCTTTAACTTCATTTGCAATATTAGTTGCAAGTCCATCAGCAACAGATGGTGAATCTGCTAAAACAGTAACACTATCAGATTCACCAAAACTAATCGAATGACCAATTCTTCCAGAAGAAGTGCATATTCCAAGTATTTTTCGCCTAGGTTTAATTACAAAAGCCAAATTATTTTCAAGAACTTTATTGTTTGAATAAATTCCACACAAAACTTTTTTATCATTAACCAATGCAATATCCCCACCATTTTCAACAATAGAATAGGAAGATTTATTATTGATTAAATAATTTAAAGACAACTCTGAGATGCTTCCAGCAACACATGCCATAGGCCCTACATCTGCAATTTTTGATGAATCCAACATAGTTTTTACAATTAAAGGTAAATCGTCATCATCATCTGAAACCGGCTGTAGAGATATTAAAAAATCATTATTCTGATTAATATATTTTTTTAAATCAAAACGAATATTTAAAATAAATTCTTCAAGACTATGATTTGACAAATCAGTTGTTAATCTAATGTGTGTTTCACCAAGATTTATTTCACAAAAATTCATATTTTAATATATAATTTATTAAATATTAAAACATATTAGATAATATGAAAAGTATTAATAAAATGTTGTGTCTGGTTGACGGTGAACATTACCTGCCAGTCACACAAGAGGCAATAAATACATTAAATAATCTGGAGCATATTGATATTGTAGGTGCTGTTTTTATTGGTGGAACAGAAAAACTCAGAGATGAATCAGAAGACACATATTCTGAAAAACTCGCTATTCCCGTCCAATTTGCTAAAGACAAGAATATTCCCTATGATATCATTGTAGAAATGATAAGAAAATATGATGCAGATACTGTTATGGATTTAAGTGATGAACCTATCTTAGATTATCCTAAAAGATTTAAAATTGCATGTAAAGTTTTAAATGAAGGAATAAGTTATGAAGGACCTGATTTTAAATTCGAAGCTACATCACAATATGATGTTATGGAAAAACCTTCAATAACAATTCTTGGAACTGGTAAACGTATTGGAAAAACAGCAGTTTCAGGATTTGTTTCAAGACTTATCGATAAAAATGGGTATGAACCTTGTGTAATAGCTATGGGAAGAGGTGGGCCTGAAGAGCCTGAAATAGTTCATGGAGAAGATTTAAAAATTACAGCAGAATTTTTACTTGAACAATCAGAAAAAGGAATTCATGCAGCAAGTGATCATTGGGAAGATGCTTTAATGAGCAGAATATTAACTATCGGTTGTAGACGCTGTGGTGGTGGAATGGCCGGTGAAGTATTTCTCACAAATATGAAAAAAGGTGCAAGATTAGCCAATCAGGTTGATGCAAAATTTGCAATCTTTGAAGGTAGTGGTGCTGCAATACCACCAATTAAAACAAACAAAAAAATTGTATTAATAGGTGCAAACCAACCAATTGAAAACTTAACAACCTACTTTGGACCATACAGAGTTGGAATGGGTGATTTGGTTATTTTAACAATGTGTGAAGAACCAATGTGTTCAGATGAAAAAATACTTAAAATTGAAGAATTTGTAAAAGAAGTAAATCCTGATGCAACAGTAATATCCACAGTATTCAGACCAAAACCGCTAGATGATATTTCAAACAAAAATGTGTTATTTGCAACAACTGCACCTGAAGATGTTAAAGACAAATTAGTGGAATATCTGGAAAGCAATTATAATTGTAAAGTAATTGGAACAACACCTCACCTATCCAACAGACCACTTTTACGTGAAGATATGAAAAAATATATGGATAAAGCAGATGTTATGTTAACAGAACTTAAAGCAGCTGCAGTTGATGTTGCAACAAAAGATGCAATATCCCACGGATTAGAAGTGGTTTATTGTGATAATATTCCAGTTCCAATAAATGATTCATATCCGGATTTAGCAGAATCTGTACTGAAATTAACAGATTCAGCAATTGATGATTTTAACAAATCATCATAAAATTTTTTTTAAAAATAACATGAAAATCCAAGTAATTAGAAAAGTTTAATTTATAATAAAATACAAAAATTAATTACAATGAAAACAATAGCTATTGGTGTTGGAGAAAATGAAAATATTATTCAAGCTTGTCATATCTTCAAAGAAAAACACCCAAAAACAGATTTAAAATTAATCTATAATGATAAAGATTTACTTAAAGCAGTTTCAAGTACTAAAGTAGATGCTGTAATTCGTGGATCACTTTCTGCATCAAATATAATGCAAGAATTAAAAGAAGAATATCCAAAACTCACCCGTGCAACATATGTAAATGGTGACGGTTACGAATTTCTTCTAACACCTGTTGGAATTGACGAAGGTGAAAGTATTGAAGAAAAATTTGAAATTGCTGAAAACTGCATTAATTTCTTTAAAAAAGTAGGTAAAACTCCAAAAATCGCAGTACTTGCTCAAGGAAGAAAAGATGATTTTGGAAGAGGAAAAGAAGTTTCAGAATCAATTACTGAAAGCAGAAAATTAACAAAACTTATAAAAGAACAAACTGATGCAGATGTTAAAAATTATCATATATTAATTGAAAAAGCAATAAACGACAAATGCAATATAATAATCGCTCCAAATGGTAGAATCGGGAATATAATTTTCAGAACTCTCGTTTTATTAAATTCCTGGCCAAGTCATGGAGCAATAACCTTTGGTATTGATAATATTTATATAGACACCAGTAGAGATCAAAGCATTCAAGGATATGTACGTAGTTTAAAATTAGCAAATGAATTAATTAAGGGATAACATGGCAGAAAATGTACTTTACAGATTATATGAATGGTATATCTCAAGAGGATTATCACAGGATAAAATGCCTAAACATGTTGCTATCATCATGGACGGTAACAGAAGATTCTCTAAACTTCAGGGAAATATTGATGTTGTAAAAGGTCATGAAATCGGAGTAGATACTTTAGAAAAAGTTCTAGACTGGAGTATTGAACTTGGAATAGAAATTATTACTGCTTATGCATTTTCAACCGAGAATTTCAACAGATCAGAACATGAAGTAGAAGGATTAATGAAATTATTCGTGAAAAACTTCAAAAGACTTGTAACCCATGAAAAAATTCATAAAAATGAAGTGCGTGTAAAAGTAGTTGGAAGAACAGAACTACTTCCAGAAAGTGTAAGAGAAGCAATTAAAGAAGCAGAAGAAGCAAGTGCTCATTATAATAAAAGATTATTCAATATAGCTATTGGTTACGATGGACGTTTGGAAATAATTGACTCATTTAAAAAAATTATTCAAGATGTTCAGGCAGGAAAAATTACAATTGATGATGTTAATGAAGATTTAGTTAGTAAAAACCTATACACCAAGGGATTAGCTGATCCTAACTTAATTATCAGAACAAGTGGAGAAGAAAGACTAAGTGGATTTTTATTATGGCAATCATCATATTCAGAACTTTATTTTTGTGAAACATTATGGCCAGAACTTAGAAAAGTTGACTTCATAAGAGCAATCAGATCATATCAAGCAAGAGATAGAAGATTTGGAGTCTAAACATGATTGATACACACTGTCACATTGACTTTGAAGACTACGACAATGACAGAGAAGATGTAATTAAAAGAGCACAGGAAAAATTAGATGCGGTAATTGTATCTGGAATCAGTGAACAATCAAACCAGAGTGTTTTAGATTTATCAAATAAATATAAAGGATTTATATATCCTACTTTTGGATACCATCCTGTCAGTTCACAAAATTGTAGTGAAGATGAATTAAATGGTGCTCATAAACATTTAATTTCAAATATTAAAGATATTGCTGCTATCGGAGAAGTAGGAATGGACTTTTTTTATGTTAAAGATAAAGCACTTCGTGAAAGACAAAGGGAAATATTTACAAGTTTTCTTGAAATAGCCGATGAATATAAAGTTCCAATACTTATGCATGTTAGAGATTGTGAGAAAAAAGCAGTTAATATTATTGAAAACTATGATAATATCCCTTATTTTGTATTTCATTGCTTTAGTGGTAGTTTAAAAACTGCACGAAGAATAATGGATAAAGACAATTGCTATATGAGTTTTTCAACAATGTTATGTTATTCAAAACAACATCAGGATTTAATTGAAAACCTTGATTTAGATTATATTTTAACAGAAACCGATAGTCCTTATTTAGCTATGACTAAAGAAGAGCGAAATGAACCTGTAAATGTTGTAAATGCTTTGAATAAAATATCTGAAATAAAAAAAATAGATTTAAACACTGTTGATGAAATTACCACCAGCAATGCTCGTAAAATTTTCAAAATTTAGTAATGTAGTGTAAAATTTAAATTAATTAATACATCACTACCTTCCTTAACAGCTTCAATTTCTAATTCAAAATCTATTAAATCATTCATTACCAATTTAATTAAATCCCATTCCAAGATAGAATCATTAAGATAGACCATGAATTGATTTCTATCTATTTTTATAGATTTTCTACAGAATAATTTAAAAGCATAAAAATAAAGTTCCAATCTAAAAATTAAATCTTCTTTATCACCAGTTCCATTTATGAAAAATTCTTTTAAATCCTTTTGTAATATTTTTCCTTCATCACCAATATCAACTTTAAAAGTTTCCATATCTTTTAAATCATCCATTAATTGTTGTTTATCTTTTTCCTGCATTCAAACACCATTATTACTTTTTATTTTTTAATATTTCCAAATTCTCTTTTAAAAGTGAATAAACTTTTTCAGCTCCTACAATATCCTCATCAGGCATTTTCCAATCTGAAGGATATAAAATAAATGATTTTGATTGACTTCCACCAATTCCACCATGACTTCCAATGAGTTCTTCAAAAGCACAAACCTCATCTGTTTTAGAATCATAAAAACTGTTTACTAAAATATCTGGAAGATGATTAAAAGTACAGTGTCTTTTTATTTGTTCAGCTGCAAATTCCCCATAGTTTTCAAGAGGATTTTCACCTTCAATTTTATCAATATCGAGGAAATATTTACCATTTTTACTTAAAACAAGGTTACCATGCTCTTTAGAGAAGACTACAATAAAACCTATGTATTCATTATCAAGAATGCTTGGAATAAAATTCGGGAATAATTTCATTAATTCTTCATAGCTTAATCTATAATTCCATTGAGTTAAATAAATCAATGCTAGATTACCTGATGCAAGTACAGTTACCTGTGAATCTGAAAATTCATCATCATTTTCAGTTTCATTTTTATGTGAAAAAGGATTGAATACCTCTGTGTGGTGGTCTTCTTCTGAAGATAAATTAGCATAAACTGACATATCCATTGGAAGTAATGATTTAATAAATTCTTCAAAGGGCATTCCATATCTTTGTGTAAATGTAGCTCCTTTACTTTGTCCGTGGTCTGATTGTATTACAAACTGATATTCTCTTGAAGCATATCTGCTTCCTTCAATTAATCGTCTAATATGTTTATCTATTAAACTAAGAGCATATAGAGAATCTTCATCTTCAACACCTGAGTGATGTGCAATTTCATCATAACCCAGATATGTAGAATATGCAACATCCACATTACCAACCATAATATCTCCAAGTAATGTTGAAGTGTTAACTTCACTCATAAAAACATTTGTTCCAACTCTAATGGATGCATATTTAAAATTTCTATCAATTCTTGGTTGAATATCTTCTACTTTATGTTTTCTTTGTGATTTAAGCTCTTTAAATAAATCCAATAATCCTAATATTGCAATACGTGCTGTATAGCTTGGACTTGAATAAAGTGAAAACCATGCATCATTATATAATTTTTTAAAGTTTCTGAATTTACTTGAAGTTAAAATATAATTTTTAGCATCTCCTGAAAATAGATTTGATCTGCTGGCTCCATCATGGGCAAGTAATCCATTTCCATCGGAAATACGCTCTTCAAGTATTTCAATATCCTTTATTGAAGAACACTGTATGATTTTATTATTGTTTTCTTTTTCAACCCATCTGAATGCTACAATATCTCTATTATTTCCATGTAAAATTCCTGCCTGACTTGCTCCTGTTTGGGAAGATAAATCAGTAAACCATGGTTTAAGACTATGTGTTTTTGATTTTAAAAGTTTTTTAACATTACTCATATATCCTTTTTCAATAGCTTTTGATAACATATCATATGAAAGACCGTCGATTTCAACTATAATAACACCCGGATAATGTTTAACGTCTTTTTTTCTTTTCTTTTGTGCATCTCTTAAAACAACCCTGTAATATGATGTATCATCATCAACTGTAAGAATTGCTGTTAGGAGTGTAGTAACTGCAGTTAACGCAAAAGCAACAACTAAAAAACCGTATCCCTCAATTTTAATATAAAACATTGGTGCAAAAAACTCTATTATAAAAGCATTTAAAATAAATAAAGCAAATCCGAATGTCAATAATATAAAAGGCAGAAATAATCTTGTAATAATTGGCCATAAAACAGCATTTATGAAACTGAAAAACAAAATAAAGAGAAGTATATCATCAATATATTCTATTTCAACACCTAAACCAAGCAAACTGACTAAATACATTGCAATTACATTTGCAAAAAATAAAATCAATGTTCTTTTAATAGAAATATTTCGGGGCGGTTTTTCACTAATTCGTTCCATATAGAATTATTATATAATTTAATGTTAAAAATATTTCCTATACCCATTTTACATCAGCAGTTGTAAAAACGTAATGCGGTGAAAAAACAGGATTATATAATTTATTAGTTGATGAAGTAGAATTAAAAGTAATTGCCAATTCTTTTCTTAAATTATAATTTATTCTATCACCAATGGAATCCAGTTCCTTTTTTGTGAATCTATCAGACATTTTTGCATAAACTTTAAACTGAATTCTGTTTTTTTCATAATTTCCATCCATTCCCAAATCAGTATATGAAATATTAATTATTTCAACTGAATACGGATAAAGAAGACTGTTTTTTGTCATTGAATATTCCTGAAATGTGTCTTTAGGATATATTCCACTAGATGAAGTGCCAACACCTTCAATAACTCCGATTCTTGCAGCACTCATTGCAATATTTAATTCCTGCTGATTTGAAATAAATACAACTGAAAGCATTAAAACAATTATTAATGTTCCAAACAATATTAAAAATTCAGCAGAAATCTGACCTTTATTATTCATCATTTTATCACTATTTTACCCTCATCTGTTTTTGAAATTAAATAACTTCTACCACTAATTAATTTATAATTTGAATCAACATTAACTAATGGAAGTAAACTTTCACCTTTTTTATCACCATATTCAATGAATATCTTATTTTTTTCAACAGCCAACTCAAAATAACCTTTATCAGATGGTAATTTGATATGTTTTGAATATCCAGGACCATTTGAATTAACCTGACTTATCACATTAGCTACATTATCAAGTATAATTCTGTGATTTACATTATCTTCAACATTTTTATTTGATGAAATTGTACTGGAAGTGTAAAATAACATTCCTGATGCAATAATTAATATAATAAATAATGAAAATAAATATTCTATTGAAATAAAACCTTTTTCATCCATAATTTTAGATTATTTTTAAAATAAATAAAGATTTCTCAGATTAAAACTCAATTTTAATACAAAATTATTAAATATAATTTGAAATAAAAAGTTATACCATGAAAGGAAAAGTAATTTTCATTGGTGCAGGTCCGGGAGATCCTGATTTAATCACCGTTAAAGGAAAAAATGTAATTGAAAAAGCAGATGTAATTATCTATGCAGGTTCACTTGTAAACAAAGATGTTTTAACTCCAGCACGTGATGACTGTATTATTCACAACAGTGCATATTTAAATTTAGAAGAAACCGACAATATA
Organism: uncultured Methanobrevibacter sp.; assembly: GCA_902785855.1. Lineage (GTDB taxonomy): Archaea > Methanobacteriota > Methanobacteria > Methanobacteriales > Methanobacteriaceae > Methanocatella. Next base: position 45,932 of record CADAAJ010000002.1, read on the forward strand.
ATTACTGAAGCAGTAAATGAAGGAAAATTAGTTGCACGAGTACACACAGGAGATCCATCTATTTATGGTGCAATTGGTGAGCAAATTCGTGAACTTAAAAAACATGATATAGAATATGAAATTATTCCTGGTGTCAGTTCATTGTTTGGAACTGCAAGTGTTCTTGAAAGAGAATTAACATTACCTGAGATTTCACAGAGTGTTATTATCACAAGACCCGAAGGTAGAACCCCAAAATCTCGTGATGAAAGCATAGCTAGTTTTTCAAAGCATCATGCAACAATGTGTATCTTTTTGGGAATAGGTATGATTGATAAAGTTGTTGAAGAACTGTTAGTTGGTTATGATGAAACTACTCCAGTTGCAGTTGTCAAAAAAGCTACCTGGCCAGACCAAGAAATAATTAAAGGAACCCTCAAGGATATTGCAGAAAAAGTTAAAGATGCCAATATTACAAAGACTGCAATGATAATAGTTGGAGATGTTTTAGACCCTGGTGAGTTTAATGCATCTAAGCTATATGACAAAAACTTTAAACATGAATATCGATAAAAATGAGTGATAATTACTTATTATCCTCATATTAATTTTTAAAAAAAGTTAACTATATTTATCTTTTATCTGATTTATTAATTGTAATTTTTTAAAAGCTATATCTTTTGGAGCCCTTCTAAGCCCACAGTCAGGGTCAAGTAATAAATTATCTTTTCCAACAATATTTATAGCTTTAACAACCAAATCATCAACATCATCAACATCATCAAGTTCATTAATTGATGAGTCAATACATCCAAATCCAATTTTTTTATCATGTATTAAATTGGAATTTTTCTCCAAAACACCAAGATTAACATCATTACCTGCAAATTCCATATCCAAAATATCTACATTAAATTTAGATAAATCTTTAAATGCATTATCCAAAGTTCCGCAAACATGCATTGCAAGTGGAATTTCTAAATCCTCATGTAAAATATCAATAGCTTCACTTGCTACTTTCATATCAACCATACCAGTTGATAAAAAAGGCTCATCAATTTGTATATAAACAGGACTGACTTTATCTGCAATAGCATCAAGTTCAACTTTTAGAGAATGTGCCAAATCAATGATAGCATCTTCTTTATTTTTATAAAAAGATTCTATTCTTGAAGAATGAATAATAGTAGTAGGACCTGTGATAATTCCTTTAATTCCTTTTCCATCAGGAATATTACCTCCATAATAATCCTTTATAACATTTTTAGCAAATTGTAAATCTTTAACTGAAATTTCACTAACAGGTTTTCTAATTTTTGATACAATAACAGTATTTCCATCTTCAATTTTCATTCCAGGAATAAATTCAGTGAAAATAGAAACCATATCGCCTCTAACTTGACCATCTGATACAATATCAATTCCAGCATCAAGCTGGCTTATTACACAATCTTTTATTGCATTTTTATAAGGATCATAAGCCCCAAATACTTTTAATAATTTTTCCTTAGCTGAAAGAGATTCTTTTAATTCAACAGGAAAACTTCCAACAACAGTAGATTTCATTTTTTACCAGTATCCAGTTTTCTTATTTTTTCAATTTCTTCATCCTGAATAGGTAATTCAACTACAGAAGTACCATGACACGGTTTAGTGTATGGGAGAAAAACAGTTCCTTTTTCATGATCAAATCCAATAGGAATAGGTGGAATTCCAATTACTCTAACACCTAAAACCTCATCACCAGGTTTAATATATACAATATCATCAGCTTTATATCTAATAATCATTGCACAATCTTTAAAACCTGCTTTTGATGCATGAATTTCATAATTATCAGACTGTTGAAGATAAGTATCTAAACAAAAAGACATTTTATTCAAACTCCTTAATTGCTTTGTCAAATTTAACTTTAATTGGTGAAGGATTGTGGAAAGCTCTAACAGCCACTATTTTTGCCTTACTTTCACTTTCTTCAATCATGTTAACAAATTCTTCAACTTCATCAATATCACGTGAAAATACTAATGCAAGAGATTTTGTTTGTAATATCTGGTCAAATGTTACGAAAAATGATGCAGCAGCATCTTTGTGAACAAAACCGACAAGTAAATCATAATCTCCCTGTTTAATATCTCCTAAACTTCTCTCCAAATCAACAATATTAAGATTATAGTAATCTTCTGGATCTGAAATTTTTACCAGTTTAGCTGCTGCAGGATTTGCAGCAATTGTAACATCATATCCTAATTTTGTTAATTTATCAAATACATAAACTGAGAGTGGAGTTTGTGAGGGAGTCTCAGGACATCCCAATAATACTAAAGCTTTCAAATTAAATACCTCCGTTTTTATGACCTTGTTTTAAGTGTTACTACATTTGCTAAAATCATTGCACCTAAGAAAATAAATGTTAATAATGCCATACCATTGATTGTTCTGTTAAATACAAATAAACCAACTAATCCTTGAGCTGAAAATGCAGCTAATGCTCCAGTTAGTAAAACTTCTTTACCTAAGTATTTTTTATTGTTTTTCTCTCTTTTTTCCCTATACATGGTTAAGACTTTAAATCCAATTACAATTGTTCCAAGAACAAAAACCATCATTCCAATAAGTCCTAAATATCCAAAGTCAAAACCATATCCAAAAATACCTGGAAGCATGTAATCGATTGTATCTTTCTGATTTACCAATACACCGAAAAACAATGGGAAAGGCAATCCAAAGAATAAAATTAATTGCATTGGAAGTGAAATATACCCTTCTGCAAATGCAGTACCATCAGCTCCCCAATAAGAAGCATCAGCACTGTGACCAATCAGTTGAATATTATTTAATACTGTTTTAATACTGGATAAAGAGTATTGCTCAATCCTACCTAACCTTAATAATGGTGAGAAAACAGTCATTCCACTAATATTAGCAAATACTTCCAAACCTACAAATCCAACTACAACAACTGTAATGAAAGTTAAAACCCTTTTAACAGTAAATACAGATTTTTCTCTGAAGGATTTGGAAATAATTAAATAACCTAAGAATAAACCTAAAATCCACAATATTAAAAATGATCTGTGCATTAATCCACCAAATACAGTTATACCTGCTAAAAATAGAATAACAAATCGCCTCAAGGGCCGCACATCAACACCCGATTCCTTCATTACTTTCAGTGAAGCTAAAGCAGATACAGCAGCAAGTAATGCAATAGGTCCGAATGGGTGAGTAAATTCTGCCTGACTTGATGAAATGAATAAAAGAGCAATATCTGCTCCAAAAATAAATGTAAATCCTCCCATAAGAAACAAAGATAAGAATGTCACAACACTAAGAGACAATGGAATTAAATTTAAAACAAACACCATTGTAACAAATAGCATTAATCCAACTTCTACAATAAATTGTAAATGATTTTGAGCAATTAACAACATATTTGAATCACAAATTTCCTTTATTTTTAAATTAATAAGTGGACTGACCGGGATTTGAACCCGGGGCCTCCGCCATGCCAAGGCGACGATCTCCCATCTGAGCTACCAGCCCAAAAAAATCTAAATTAAATATTATTATAGTATATGATAATCTTAATATAAATAACTATTTACCCTGTTTTGCTAAATCATACAAATTATCTATAATCACCTGAAACAAATCATCTGTTTTTATATCAATTTCTTCATGAGGATTTACAATAAATTCCAAAGCTTTGTGAATTACTTCCTCAGTATCATGTGACCTGAACATTAAACCATGATTAATATAATACTGATCAACAGATAATGTATCGCCAGGATAACATGAAATAACCGGAGTCTGCAATATTGCAGCTTCCCTGTTCATGGTTCCGCCAGCACCAATTACCAAATCACATTTTTTAATTAAACTTGAAGTATCAACAGGTGGTTTTAATATTGAAACATTGTCCATTCCTTCAAAGATTTCTGCCTGTTCTTTAAACCTTGGAAGAATTAAAATATTTGCAATATCTTTTAATTCATCAACAATAGGTGATAAAACAGATTTTCTACAATCCGCATCTAAATAGGATGCAAGTGAAGGTTCTGGCCTCATCAAAATAGTTTTAGGATGATTTAATTCAAGGTTTAAATCATCAAAAACATTATCATTATATTTAAAACTTTTAAAATGCATCAATTCTGAAGTACCATCATATGAAATAATAGTATTTGGATCAGCACCAAATTTCATTAATTTCCACATGTCTATTATTTTAGGAGTAATTATTCTATCACATAAAGGAAGGGTTAATTTGTTTGCTGCTAATGCATGTTCATTATCTAAAACATATAAACTTGGAATTCCTAAACCAAAACTGATTCTTGGAAGTTCAATAGAATGCTTGCTAAGGGCAACATCTACCTTTTCAGAGTGTATAATGTCAACAAGATTATAAACTCTTTCAGTACTTTCCCTTAATTTATCATGAAGACTTACACCATGTTTTCCAACTGATATAAAATCAATATCATACATCTCCATTAATTTATGAATATCTCCGAATTGTCTTCCAGTAACAATTACATCTTCACCTTCAGCTTCTAAAAATTTAATTACATCTTTAAAAAATCTAACATGAGGTGCATTTGAGATATCAATCCATACTTTCATGAAAACCACCAGAATCCTTTTTTTAGTTTAATCCATGTTACTTTCTATAGTTTCAATAATTTCATCTAATCCTATACCTTCTTTAAGACTAGATTTAATAACTTTTACATTAGGATTTAATTTCTGTGCATCACTAACCATTTTATCAGCATCAGCACAGACTGCTTCACTTAAATCAACTTTATTGATTACAACAACATCAGATGTTTGGAAAATAATCGGATGTTTTTCTACAGTATCGTCACCTTCAGTGACACTTACTACAACAATTCTCATATGAGAACCTAATTCAAAATCAACAGGACAAATTAAATTACCTACATTTTCAATAATTACCATATCCAAATCATCTAACGGTAAATCATGAAGTCCATGACCAACCAAATGAGCATCCAAATGACATTCTTTGCCTGTGTTTAATCCTACTACAGGAACATCATGTTTTTCAATACGTCCTGCATCAAATTTGGAAATTACATCTCCAGCTAAAACACCAATTTTATAATCAGTTTTATCAATGATTTCTTCAATTAAAGTTGTTTTACCAGAACCAATTGCTCCAACAAAATCAACACAGAATATTTTATTGTCCTCTAAATTTTTAAGATTTTTATCTGCTAATTTTTTATTAGCATCCATAATATTTTTTGCTACTTCAACATCTGCTACTTGATGCATATTTTTTCCTCCCATTTAATTATCATCAGGTTTTTCTATAACAATATTTTTAACAACAATATCTTTACCATTTAATACTTCTACACCCAGACTATCACATTTAGGACATTTTACAAGAGGTGCATAATGGTCACTGTCATCTAAGATTGCTTCACCCTTAAAATTACAATCAGAACATATAATTTCTGCTGGAATTTCTTCAAAAGTAATTTTAGCATCTTCCATAATTGTATTTTCAATTAATACTCCTAAAATAAATTCCAATTGCTCAGGATTTATCATAGCTAGTCTACCTACTTCGACAGAAACTTCATTAACCTCAGTTGCATCATTTGCCTCTGCAGTTTCTAAAACTGCATTAATGATACCTTGAGCCATAGATAATTCATGCATTTTAATACTCCTATATAAATATTAATATTTTGAACAACCTCACCTTGTAGAAGGTGAGGATTCCTAGATTTTGTTTTTTGCTCAATGGGTTAATTGAGTCTTTTCTAGGCAATCCCCGCTGAACCATC
>CADAAJ010000003.1 GCA_902785855.1 uncultured Methanobrevibacter sp.
AAGCGTTATTGGAACATTTTGGAAATGTTTCAAGTGTATTTAATGCTAGTGAAAATGAACTTCAAGAAGTTGAAGGTATTGGTGAGAAAACAGCAAAAAGCATTAGAGAGGTAATTGATTCAAAATATCTATTTTTCCAAAAAGAAATTAAAGAAAAAAGACTTCTTTAACTAACTATTTATTTTTTCAACGTATATTTTAATAAAAAAGATACAAAAACTTTATAAATAAAATGTTTTTAAAATGAATAAATCTGTTAAAATTATATTTCATTAGTAAATTTTATATGGGGCGGAATAAATATTATTTATTAAAATATACGTTTTGTATTATTTTGTAGGGGGTTTAATTATTAAGTATAAAATTTTTATTTTAATTTTATTAATTTTAGTAATAACTAGTTTAGGTACAGTTTTTGCTAATGATAGTAATAAAACAAGTATACATCAAGATTTAAAACTAGATGAATCTAATTTAGTTGAATCTAGTGATGAAAAGAGTAATTTGGAATTTAAAAATGATTTTGGGGATAATAANNNNCAAGATTTAAAACTAGATGAATCTAATTTAGTTGAATCTAGTGATGAAAAGAGTAATTTGGAATTTAAAAATGATTTTGGGGATAATAAATTATCTAAACAAAATCATTCAGTACTAAGTGATGGTAATCGTAATGATTTAGCTAAATTATTTTATAATGCTGCTCAAAACAGTATTATTAAACTAAATCAAAATTATAAAATAACAGGCTCTGCCATCAGTGTTAGTAAACCTTTAACAATAGATGGTAATGGACATACAATAAACATGGATGGAGGGAACTGTTATTTTACAATAACCGCTGCTAATATTGTTTTTAAAAATATAAAATTTATTAACTCAGGAATTTATGTATTTAATGTTGAAAATAATCCAAGTTCAACTTTTAAAGTTATAAACTGCATATTCCAATCTAATAAGCGAGGCATTAGTGCATATTCGGGTATAACAGTTATTAATTCGTCTTTTATATCCAATATTGATTCTGGAATTGCCATTTATACTAGTGGGTCAGTTATTAAAAATACAAATATTATAAATTGTACTTTTGTGAATAATACTTCTAATAAGGGAGGAGCTATTAATGTTGGTGATGCTGGTTCTTGTACTGTTGTTAATTCTTCTTTTATTAATAATAGTGTAACTGGGAGTGGTTCTGGTGGTGCTATTAATGTTGGTGCTGCTGGTTCTTGTACTGTGATTAATTCTTCTTTTGTAGGTAATGGTGCGTATTATGGTGGATGTATACATTTTTCTCCCGCTCAGGCAAATCAGAAAGGATATTGTAATGTATATGATTCGATTTTTATAAATAATTCTGCTCAGGCAGGCCCATGTATTCGTTCATGGTCTAGTGAATCCGCTTATATTTATTTAAATGTTAAAAATTGCTTGTTTATGGATAATATTGGTTTTAATCATGAAGGTGTTATTCAATCTTATGAACAAGGCCACACTAATATATTCAATTCAACTTTTATAAATTGTAGTTCAACACAAGAGATGATTTATGTTCGGTATGAGGGTTTAAATATTTCTGAATGTAATTTTGTTAATATTTCGTGCAAGTATTTAATTTATATTGCTAATAATCCTGTGGGGTCTTCTACAACTTATATAGGAAATTGTAATTTTTCAGGAAATAATGTTCGTAATTATATTGTTTATTGTACAGCTTCTAGAAAAATAACTTTTAAAGATTGTATTTTTGATGATGGAATTCAAATCAATGTTTTAAATAATGATGATAATTGTTATTTAAATATTTCTTTATTTGGTCACTATAAACAACAAGTTTATTCAGATGGAACTTATGAAGGATATGAAGATATTGCTATAAAAAATTTAAATAATCAGAATTTAAAAATATATATTTACGATGAAAATAATGTTTTAGTAAAATCACAAAATCTTGTTACTGATAAAAATGGAAAAACAATATATAACTATCTAACACTTGATAAAGGAAATTATACTTATAAAGTAGAACATAACACATATAAAACTCTTTATTCAAAGGGTAATTTCACATATGATGGTTTAAAAGATCCGGGAATAATAGTTAATTATAGTAATATTGTGTATGGCAATAACTTCATTGCAAATGTCACCTTAAACTCAGATGTTAGGGGAAATATTTCTTTAATAATTGGAGGTAAACGATATAATATAACTATAAATGATGAAAATGCAGGTAATGTTATTTTTTATATTCCTAATCTTGCTGCAAGTAACTATACTGTAAATGTTGAATATCCAGGGGATGGGGAAACATTTAGACGATTTTCAACATCATTTAATATAACGGTTTCAAAAGCAATTGGTGAAGTAATAATTCTTGTAGATAATGTGATTTATGAAAATATTACTGTTACTACTATTAGTGCTTTTATTCCAGACCGTGCTACTGGTAAAATTAATTTAACTTTCAATAATAATACATATTTACTTTCATCTGGGGATGTTTTAACATTCAATGATTTAAATACTACAATTTATTCTGTATTTGCTAGTTATGATGGTGATTATAATTTTACTGCTTCAAATTCATCAACATGGTTTAAAGTAAATAAAAATCCAAACATGAAAATAAATATTGATGATGAAGTTATTTCAATTTCTTTAGATAAACATGCAACTGGATATATTTTATTTGATGTTGATAATAATGGTTATAACTGGATTAAAATTTCAAATTCAACAATAAATATTGAACTGCCTAAAAACTTATCTCCGGGTAATCATACATTAACTGTAACTTATTTAGGTGATAATAATTATGTTGCTATTACAAAAAATATGACTTTTATAGTACCAAAATACACACCAGAACTTAATATCATAGTTTCTAATATTACTTTTGGTGAAGTCGAATCTGTTCTTATAATTTTACCTGATGGTGCAACTGGAAATGTTACAGTTACTTTATTGAACAAATCTGAAATTATTCAAATTACAAATAAAGTTCTTATTCATCAATTTTATGATTTAACAAGTGGTAATTACACAGTTTTGATAACTTATAATGGTGATAGTAAATATACTAATACTTCTATTTCAGCTAAATTTAAGGTTAAGCCTATTGTTATTGTAAATCCAATTTCAAATTCATCTAATATTAATATTTCAACTCCTGATGGTGTTAGTGGAAATATTACTATTAGAGTTAATGGTACTAATATTACATCAACAATTGCTAACAACTCAGCAACATTTAATTTATCTAACTTAACTCCAGGCATACATAATGGCACTGTTTCATACATTGATGAAGATGGATTACCTGTTGAATATAATATTACTGTTACTATTCCAAAATGGGATTCAAATATTTCATTAAGTGATGATGAATACAAGGTTTTAATGCCAATTAATATTGATGTTACAACCAACTTTAAAAATGGTATAATAAATTATTACTTGGACGGTGTAAAACAAGACAGTTTAATTATTACAAATAATAATGGAATTATCAATATTCCATCTTTAACTGCAGGTAATCATACAATAATGCTTATATGGTTTGGTGATAAGTACTACAATAACTTAACAATTAGTAAAACTATTGTAGTTAATAAAATCAACTCAACTGTTAATGTTACTGCAGATACTATTCAAACTGGCAATAGGGTTACTATTAATGTTGCAGCTTCAGGTAACGGATCTGCTACAATAGTAATTTATAACTCAACTGATATCATTACAACATACACATTATTAATTAATAATGGTAATGGCAGTAGTATTATACCACATATATTTACACAAATAGGTAGTTATAATGTTAATGTAACTTATGATGGTGATGATGTATATCTTGATAGTTTTAATTCAACAACATTTGATGTTGAAGCAAGTTATGGCTATGACTTTAAAATCATAACAACTGATGCATTGGTTGGTCAAGATGCTATTGTAAATGTTACTTTACCAGGTAATGCAAATGAAAATGTTATTTTAACATTACACAACCAAACTAATTTAACTATTAAAGCAGTGAATGGTGTTGCAGTATTTTACATTAAGAATTTAGCTTATGGTAACTATACTTTTAATGTAACTTATGCAGGAGATAATAATTATCAAAAAGCAACTAAAATAGCAAAATTAAGTATATTTAAACATATTCCATTAATTAATTTAACAACTGATACTAATTTTAATGCTACTGGAGATATTATTGGAAGTACAACAATTAATGGTGAGGTTAACTTAATTATATCTCTTCCAAATGATTTAAGTGGAAAATTAGCAATTTACTTAAATGACAATCTTGTTGAAGAGGACCTGCCGATTACTACTTCAAATATAGTAACTGAACTTAAAGATTACTTTAAATCAGGCATTAATACTGTCAAAGTAATATATTCTGGTGATGATAAATATTATAATTCAACAATTATCAATTATATTTTTGCATCATCCAGTACCACATATTTAAATGTTACAACTGATAAAAAGCATTATATTGTTGGTGAAAATGTTAAATTAAATATTTCAACAAATGCAGAAGGTAACTTAAGTATTTACTTAAACTCTGAATTAATTGAAACAATTCAAATAAATGGAAATACAATATATACTATTAATAATGTTGGTGCAATTGATAAAACCATAATGGTAATATTCCATCCAAATGAACATTTTACAGGTGTATTTAACACAACAAGTTTCGATGTTGTTAAGAAAAACACAACATTAATTGTTGATGTTAGTGGTAATTCTGCTAGTTTACCTGTAACTGTTGTCGTTACTGTTGATAATAATGTCACAGGTTGGGTAAGTGCATATGTTAATGGTACAACTCCTCAACATGCACGTGGATTAATTAATAATAATCAAGTAATTTTTACATTCTATGGTTTAGAAATAGGAAAACACAATGTTTTAATCACATATGAAGGAGATAACAATTATAATAATAAAACCATAAGTAAAGAATTTGTAATTGATAAATCTCTTTATTATGCAGTTGATGTGGATGTTAAAGATATTTATATTGGTGATGATGCATATGTACTTGTTAAACTACCTGAAGGTGCTGAAGGTAAAATAACAATTATTTTCGAAGGCCAAAATTATACTGGAATATTGAATAATGCATCTGTAAATATCACCATTCCAGCAAATGTCATTACAAATCCTGGAAAATATAATATTATTGTTTCATATAATGGTTCTGAAAGCTTTAATGCAACAAGTGTTGTTGCATCATTTAATGTATTTAAAATCTCAAATTACAACTTTAATGTTTCTGTAAGTGATATAAAATTTGGTGATTTAGAAATAATTAACATTGCTCTTCCAAATGATGTAAACAATACTCAAATAAAAGTATTAATTAATAATATTCATTATAATATTATGGTAATTGATGGTAAGGCTAAACTTGAATTAAATAATTTAACTGTAGGATCTAAAAATGTAAAAATCATATTTAATGGAAACAATAAATACAATCCATCAAATATTACAGATAAATTCATTGTTTTACCAAAAGATGTAGAATTAATAATAAATGTAATTCCTGGTTTGAATAATGCAACAGTTAATGTAATTGCAAATCCTAATATCAACGAAACCGTACAAATTTATGTTGCAGGTAAAAATAAATCTATTAAACTAATTAATGGTATTGGAAATGTAACATTTACAGATTTAGTAGCTGGTAATTATACTGCATTAGTTATATTTGATGCAACTGAAAACTACACTGCAAGTACAAATAAAACTAACTTCCAAATAGACAAACAGAACTTTAATATTACAATAAATGTCTTAAATAAAGTAGTTTATGTAGGCGGTACAAATGCAATTACAATATCCTATCCAAGTGTTGATTCAACTGAATTAAACATACTTGTTAACAATAAACAGGTACCAATGATTATAACTAAAAATGGCAATAATGATGTTGCTTTTATCAGTTTATCTGATTTAACTGAAGGTAAATACACAATTTCAGTTAAATATATTGGTGATAAATATAATCCAACTAATGCATCAGCATCATTTAATGTTTTAAAAGTTAATGTTAATCAATCAGCAATGGGTAATGGGTCCGTTTTAAACATTACTGTTCCAGATAATATTAAAGGTAATGTTACTGTTAATGTAAATGGTACTAATTTCACTGGTGAGATAATTAATGGATCTGCAATGGTTAATTTAACTAATGTAACTCCAGGCATTCATAATATTACTATTTCATACATTGATGAAAATGGAACTGTAGTTGAAACAAATATTACAATTATTATTCCTAAATGGAAATCTAGTGTTAATTTCACTGTTTCTAATATTAACATTAACAATAAAGAAAACATTGTAATCGAAGTAACTAAAGGTGCTACTGGTAGTGTTTTAATTGATGTAAATGGTACTATTTATTATAAAGAACTTATTGACTCTAAAACTACTTTAGTTTTAGATAATTTAAAAGAAGGACTCTATCCAGTAACTGTAATCTATTTAGGTGATGAAAAGTATGATAATGCAACAAGTTTAAAATCATTCACTGTTTCAAAAATATCAATTGATGCTTCATCAAGTGGAAATTCATCTGTTTTAAACATTACTGTTCCGGATAATGTTAAAGGTAATGTAACTGTAAGTATTAATGGAACTAATTTTACAGGAAAAATTGTTAATGGTTCTGCAATAGTTAACTTATCTAATTTAACTCCGGGTATTCATAATATTACTATTTCATATACGGATGAGAATGGTACTCAAATTTCAACTAATATCACTATTACAGTTCCTAAATGGAATTCAGAAATTACTTTAAATGTTCTTGGTGATTTAACTGTTGTAAGTCAAAATAAAGTTAATATAACTACAAACTTTAAGAATGGTAATTTAGATGTTTATATTGATGGAGTTAAACAAAATACTCTTGAAATTATAAATAATAATGGTATTATAAACTTGAAGAATCTTTCAGGAGGTAATCATACTGTAATGCTTATTTGGGCAGGTAATGATCATTATAATAATTCAACTGTTGTTAAAACATTTATAATTTCTAAATTAAACTCACAAGTATCTGTAAATGCATCAGACATTGAAACAGGAAACATGGTTACTGTTGAAGTTAGTGCATCAGGTAATGGATCTGCTACTATTACTATTTTCAATTCAACAAATGTAATTGGAACTTATAATTTGGTAATTACTAATTCCAAAGGAATGATTTTAGTTCCTTATAAATTTAACAGTACTGGAAGTTTCAATATTAATGTAACTTATAATGGTGATGAAATTTACTTGCCAAATGTTAATTCAACAACATTTAATGTTGATGCAGCATATGATTATGAATTTAAAGTTATAACAAATGATGCTTTAGTTGGCCAAGGCAGTGTTGTTAATGTTACATTACCTGTTAATGCAAATGGAAATGTTGTTTTAACATTGCCAAATGGAACAAACTTAACTGTTAAAGCTGTTAATGGTGTTGCAGTATTTGATATTAATGGTTTGGCTTATGGTAATTATACAATTGATGTAACTTATCTTGGAGATAATAATTATAAAAAAGCAACTAAACAGGGTAAATTAAGTATATTTAAACATAATCCAAATGTTAATTTAACATCAAACATTAAATTTAATGTTACAGATAATATTATAGGAAGTACAACTATTGATGGTAATGTTAACTTAACAATACACTTGCCAAACGGATCACAAGGAACTTTAACAGTTTATCTTAATGATGATGTATTAAAACAAGATTGGCTTGTAAATAGTTCTGAAATGACAATTGAACTTAAAGACTTCTTTACATATGGTGTTAATTCAGTAAAAGTAATTTATTCTGGGGATGATAAATATTACGATGAAACTGTTGTTAATTACATATTTGCTTCAGCAAGTGAAACTAATTTGAATGTAACTGTTAATCAAAAGTCTTATATTGTTGGCAGTGATGTAAAACTTAATATATCTACTAATGCATGGGGTGAAGTATCCATTTACGTTAATTCTCAATATATGGATACAATATTTATCAACGGTAATGAAATCTATACATTAACCAATGTTACTGCAGGTGAAAAATCAATAATGCTTATTTTCCATCCTAATGATGAATTTGCAAGTGTATTTAATACAACTAGTTTTGATGTTGTTAAGAAAAATACAAGTACTGAAATTGAAGTAATAGGTAATTCCGCTAGTTTGCCTGTAATTGTTGTTGTAAGTGTTGAAGATAATGTTACTGGTTGGGTAAGTGCATATGTTAATGGTACTACTCCTCAACATGCACGTGGATACATTGTAAATAACCAAGTTTCATTTACTTTCTTCGGATTGGAAGTAGGATTGCACAATGTAACTATATTCTATGAAGGTGATGATAACTACAATGATTTAATCAATAGTAAAACATTTACAATTGATAAAGCATTATATTATCAAGTTAATGTAACTGTTGAAGACATATATGTGGGTGATGATGCATATGTAATTGTTAAATTGCCTGATGGAGCAACAGGATTAATTAATATTACTCTTAAAGGTAAAAATTTCACAGGAATATTGGAAAATGCTACTGCAAAAATCACTATTCCATCAAGTATTTTAAATAATCCTGGAAAATATAGTATTATTGTTTCATATAATGGTTCTGAAAGCTTTAATGCAACTAGTGTTGTTGCATCATTTAATGTATTGCAAGTATCTAATTATAACATTAATATAACTTCAACTAATATTTTCTTCAATGGTCTTGAAATTATTGATGTTACATTACCAAAAGATATTAACAATACTCAAATTAGGTTATTAATTAACAATGATACTTATTACTTAACAGTAATTGAGGGTAAGACTAAACTAGAATTAAATAATTTAACTGTCGGATTTAAAGAGATTAAAGTTATTTTCGATGGTAATACTAAATATGTAGCATCAAATGCCACTGATAAGTTTGTAGTATTGCCTGCAAACATTGTTTTAAATGTTAATGTAAGTGTTGGAATATCAAATGCAACAGTTAATGTAATTGCAAATCATAAAATCAATGAAAATGTTGAAATTTTTGTTGGAGGTAAAAACAAGACTGTTAAGTTGGTTGATGGTATTGCAAATGTAACATTTACAGATTTAGTAGCTGGTAATTATACTGCATTAGTATTATTTGAAGCAACTGAGAACTATACTGCAGCTTCAAATAAAACAGACTTCTACATAAAAAAACAATACTTTAATATAACAATTAATGTATTAAAAGATGTTTTATATGTGGGGTCTAACAATACGATTATAATTAACTACACTCAAGTACCTTCTACTGATTTAGAAATAACAGTTAACGGTAAACAAGTACCAATGATTATAACAAATAATGGTAATAATAATATTGCTGTAATTAATCTTGATAATATGGTTGATGGCAAATACACTGTTTTAGCAAAATATTTAGGTAATAAATATTTGCCTACTAGTGTATCTGCTAATTTTACTGTTTTAAAAATTAATATTAATCCTGCATCAGATGGAAATTCATCTGTTTTAAACATTACTGTTCCAGAAAATACAACAGGTAATGTCACTGTTAAAATTAATGGTACTAATTATACTGGTGAGATTGTTAATGGTTCTGCTATTGTTAATTTAACTAATGTAACTCCTGGAACACATAATATTACAATTTCATATACTGATGCAAACGGCACTGAAATTGAAACTAATATTACAATTAATGTTCCTAAATGGAAATCTGGTGTTGAATTAAGTGTAACTAACATTGAAAGTAATGAAAATGAAATTATTATCATTGAGGTTACTAAAGGTGCTACTGGCGCTGTTTTAATTAATGTAAATGGCACTATATACTATAAAGATTTAAATAATTCAAAAACAACTTTAGTTTTAGAAAATCTTAAGGTTGGAACTTATTCTGTAACTGTAATCTATTTAGGTGATAAGTATTATGAAAATTCAACTAATGTTGGTGAATTTAAAGTAATAGGTGAAATTGATATTAAACCATCTTCATCAACTAATTCATCTAATTTAAATATTACTGTCCCTGAAGGCATAACAGGTAATATTACTGTTATTATTAATGGTACTAATTATACTGGTGAGATAATTAATGGATCTGCTATTATTAATTTAACTAATGTAACTCCTGGAACACATAATATTACTGTTGTTTATGTGGATGCAAATGGAACTGTTGTTGAGAAAAATGTTACTATTACAATTCCTAAATGGATTTCAAATACATCTGTTAATGTTACAAATATTGAGATATTTGATAAGGAAACTATTATTGTTGAGGTTACTAAAGGTGCTACTGGGGATGTTTTAATTAAAGTTGGGGATAAAACTTATTATAAAAATTTAACAGATTCCAAAGCAATTTTAGTTTTAGAAAATCTTAAAGCTGGTAGTTATAATGTTCGTGTTACTTATTTAGGCGATGAATATTACAACAGTAGTGCTGCTGAATCATATTTCATTGTATCTTCAGGTGCTGGTCCTACACCTATTTCAGGATTGGACATTACTGTTACACCAGGGAAAGGTGATGCTACTGTAAAAATTAATGCACCCGATGATTTCAATGGTGATATAAATGTTATCATAGACAATATTATTTATCCAATTACTGTAACAAATGGTGTTGGAAGCAAAGTTGTTCCTTTGAATCCTGGAAAACATGAACTTGTTGGAGCATATACTATTAATAATCCTAAATATGGAGATACTTTTAATCCACAAAATATAGCATTTAATGTTGAAAATATTGATCCAGAAACTAATTATATCATTAAAAACAACAAAAATATGAAGGTCTTTTACAAGGAAGGTAAAAAATTCGAAGTTCGTATTGTTGATAAGAATGGAAAACCACTTAGTAAAAAATTAGTAATATTCAAAGTTAAAGGTTCAACATTTAAAGCTGTTAGTGATAATAAAGGATATGCATCAATACCTATTAATTGGAAACCAGGAAAATATACCATTAAAACAACTTGTGAAGATAAAAGTGTTACAAATAAGATTAATGTTAAAAATGTGATTCATGCACCGAAAAACGTTAAAGTTAAAAAATCTAAAAAGAATACCAAATTTAAAATAGCATTATGGGGTCTTAAAGCTAAAATAGTTAAAAAACCTGCATTTAAATACAATGGCAAAACAAAAATACCAATTAAATTAGGTAAGGATTTAGCTGGTAAAAAAGTATCCGTTAAATTTAAAGGAGAATACTTTACTACCAAAGTAGACTCCAATGGTAAAGGTGTTTTAAAGATTAGTAAAAAAGTTGCTCGTGATCTTAAACTTAAAAAAGGCAAAAAATACAAAGCTCGTGTAGTATATAAAGACATGATAATCTATAAAAAACAACCAGTAAATGTAAAAATTGACGGAAAAACATACAAGGTCAAAACAAACAAAAAAGGTGTTTCTATCTTTAAGATAACTAAGAAGATGGCTAAAAAATTAAAACCGGGTAAAAAATACCCATACTATGTAGAATTTGGTGAAAACATAGCAAAGAAAAATTTAGTTATTAAAAAATAGAGATTTTTTCTCTATTTTTTTTTATTATTTGAGGATTAAAGAAAAATTAAATTATTTTTTTATTTTATTTTACTAATTTTCGTTTAATATTATATCATGATCTATATCTATTTTTTATTTGCATAGTTCTTTATAATGATTTGAAATCAAAAAACAGTAAATATCATTTGAAATTAATTCAAAATATTTATTTTCAAAAAATAAAAAAAGACTTATGTATTTATTTTCATTGTATTGTTTCACTTCGTTTTTTTGCTTTTATTTCTAACAAAAATCTTTTATATTTCTTTAAACAGATTTTAACTCATGTCATGATATATTTAATCTTATTAGGATAAACTTTCTGATGTGATAATTATGTGTAGTGAAATTCATTCAAAACAGGATTTAACATATAAATTCATCATTAAAACCTTAAATATTAGATTTCATAGGTATTTGGGGTATGAAGGTGAAAAATTAACTTTTAATAATGTTGAATTAATACCACCAGCGAATGATAATAAATATATGGATATATCTTATAATGTTGATGAAATAATCAATGTAAACATTGAACATCAATCATCACCAGTATATGAATCTAAAATGAGAGATATTTATAAATATCATATTTATCTTGAAGCTGAAGATAAAAAACCAGTTATTTCATGTGTTGTTGGTACATACAATCCCAATTATGGGTGTAAAAATGCTAAAATTGATTATAATATGACTATATCTCCAGATTTCTTTTTACTAAAAGATAAAAACGCAAAAGAAATTTTAAGTAATATAAAATTTAAAGTAAAAAATAATATTCCTTTAACAGATAATGAGGCAATTGACTTGATTTTGACTCCGGATATGAGTCATAATTTTGATATTGTTAAATTATTTGAAATAACTTCTGATTTACTTAAAAGAGCAATTATTTTAGATAATGGGTTTCGTTTAGATTTGTTTGCTTGTCATAAAAAGATGTTGAGGAGATTTTTTAATCAAGACGATTATGTGAGGTTTGTTAAAATGGTGAATATTAAAGCTGAGGATTATGGTTTTGAACCTAATGTAACTGGGTTCGAGGAAGCTGTTGAATTATCGTATATTGAAGGTAAAGAGGATGGATTTGATGAAAAAAATTTAGATGTTGCTTCTAAAATGTTTGACTTGGGTTTTGATGAGGAGGATGTTTTTAAGGTTACTGGGTTGACTCGTGAGGATATTAATTGTATTAAGTAATGAAAAGTTGATATTACTTAAATCAACTTTTTAAATCTCTTTTTTAGAAGTTATTTTTCATATATTCATAACTTTTTTTAATAGAATCATTATCATTTACTTCAATGATGTATATTCCATCATAATTATTTGCTTCAAGAGTGTTGATGACATGTTTTAAATCAATATTCCCTTCACCTAATGGCAAGTGTGAGTCATCATCACCATTATTATCATGGGCATGTATGTGTTTAATTGAATCAAAATACATTTCATCTGGACCATACCCTGCATGGTTTGCATGGCAAGTGAAACAAGTAATTCATTTAAATCATTAATATTTTGATAAATCATACTTTCAAAAGTAGGCATGTTTTCTATAGTAATCAATACTCCTAAATCTTCACCATATTCTCCAATTTCTTTTATTGAATCATTTGCAAGTTTATAAACTTCATCTTCAAAGTTTCTTCCAAGAAATGTTATTAATCCTGGATGTACTACAACTGCTTCTGCATCAATTTTGTTTGCAAGGTCAATTGATGATTTAATCTGTTCAATAGAGTTTAATCTACTACTTTTCTGAAGGGATGCAATATTAACATCCATAAAAGGAGCATGAATTGAATATTTTAAATTATAATTTTCAAATATGTTTTTGTCAACAAATTCATTTGGGTGTTGATGTAGAAACTCTGCATATTCAAGTCCTAAACTTTCTATGAATTCTAAACTGTCTTCTAATTTATCTTTTAATCCTGCTAATGTTGATGCTCCAATTTTCATATTAATCACTTTTGAATCGCTGTAATTTCTAATCCCATTTCTATTGCTTCTATAATGAAATCAGATAATTCTATTCCTTTTTTAATTTTTATTTCTCCTTTTTTAGATGTGGTTGCTGTAAGTAAATATTCTCCATTAATTAAAATATCGAAATTTTTGCGGCCGTTGTCTTTTCCCAGATCAATTATTAGTTGTTTTCTTGTATGGATGATATCTACTTCAAATGGGTTTTTATTTACAGGTTTTGCATTTATTACTTCAACTCCTAAACTTATTCCAATTTTTTCTTCAATCTCAGCAATTCTTTTTCCATTTTTGCCGATTATTTTTGGAATCATATCTTCGGGAATGTAAATATTTGCTCTGTCAGGTGAGATTACCTCAACATCTACTTTTGCTTTTTTCGGAAGTATTTTTTTGATTTTTCTTAAAATTTCTTTTTCAGCAATTTTATCAACACTGGACTTTGATTGAGTGTTTTCACTTCCATTTACTAATTCAATGTCCATGACTATTGTCTGCTCACCATATGTGTAGATTTCGTTTTTAAGTTCCCCACTTTCAAAGTCTCTTACTTCAATTACAGGCCTTGCAAGATCTGCTTCTTTCATACCGGTTGGTACTTTTACAGTCATTTTTGTATCATATACATTTTTAACTTCTCCATCTTCAATGTATATGCTTGTATCTACGATTGAAGGAATTACTCCAAGTTCTACTCTTGAAGCTATACGTTGTATTGCATCTATTGGGCGTGTTGCATGAACAACACCTATCATTCCAACTCCTGCAAGTCTCATATCTGCAAAGATATTAAAATCACTGTTTTTTCTAAGTTCATCATAAATTGTGTAATCTGGTCTTACAAGTAGCAATACATCTGCTGTGTTTTCCATATTTCCTTCTAACGGACTGTATTGTGTTATTTCATCAGGTAACTGTAAATCTCTTGGGGATTCCATGGTTTTAACAACTTTATTTAACTTTGATGAATAATATTTTGCTATTGCTTGTACAAATGTTGATTTACCTGCTCCTGGTGAACCAGAAATTAATATTCCTTCTGCATTTGTTCTAATTCTATCCAGAAGTTTTTCAGATAAATTATATTCATCTAAACTTATATTTGCCACAGGTTTTACAGCAGTAATTTCTAAAGCTTCTGAAAATGGAGGATATGCAATTGAAATTCTGTATTCTCTTGATTGAATAACATATGAACCTTCTTTTTTAGATTCCATATATGTTTTCAAGTCGCTTTTTTCTTTTTCAAGAATTTCTCTAACAATTTCTTCAAGTTCTTCTCTTGAATATCTTTTTTCATTAAGCTGGACAAATTCAATATGTCCGGGTGTTCCTTTTTTAGCCATTAAAGGGACATTTTCCTTTAAGTGAATTGACATTGTTGTTTCATCAAAGTATTTTTCTATTGAAAGTATTTTTGATGTGTATTTTTGTTCATAGTATTTGACTGGAATTCCTTGGGATTTTGCAACTTCAGCCTGAACTTTATCATTTGTCAGTAATGTTCCCATCTCACTTCTTGCCAGGTCTCGAATAATACTGTCAATTTCACCACTTTTAGCATATCTGATGTCATAGTTTGTTGGTCTTTTTCCTTTAAATGTAACTGCCAGTTCACCATCATCTTGTAGTTTTTGCAATTTTTGAAGTTCTTTTAAACCTTCATGTCCTTCAGATCTATTTGCATTTGCTTGATGTTCAAGTTCACATACAACAGCTTCTGGAACAATGATTTCGGGATAATCCAAATCTTTTGCTATTTCACTTACTGCTCCGATTATCACTGCACTTGTGTCTGGTATTATACATTTCATTTTAATACACATCTTCCGGGTTTACAAGTCTTTTTAATATGACTTCCAAATCATCTTCTTTTAAATTTTCAATATCAATATTTTCAGTGTTCAATTTTCTGTAAAAACATGAACGGTAACCTTCATGGCATGCTGCTCCAGTTTGATTTATTTTTAAAATTATAGCATCCATGTCGCAGTCCACAAGAATTTCTTCAACGTCCTGAATGTGGCCGGAGCTTTCACCTTTAAACCATAATTTGTTTCTTGAAGTACTCCAGTAATGTGCTTTACCTGTTTTTATTGTTTTCATTAATGCTTCTTTATTCATATATGCTAACATTAATATTTCATTAGTTTTGAAATCCTGAGCAACAGCGGTAATAACTTTAACTCCATTAATTTCATGTCTAAAATTAATTTCCATTTGTTATTCTCCTTTAATGTATGATAAAAGATTATCAATATCAACTAATTCCTGATTACCACTATTCATATCTTTTACGGTTACTTTATTTTCAGATAAGTCATTAGCACCGATAATAATAATTTTTGGAACTTTTATTTTATCGGCATAATTCATTAACTTTTTGAATTTTTTACCGTTTAAATCAACATCTGTTTTAATGCCTTCTTTTCTTAAAAGTTGAGTTATTTCATAAGCTTTTGGTCTAACTTCTGCAGATATTGGAGCGACATAAACATCTAAGTGTGATGGTAATTCTTCTGCATCTGTTAACTCTTCAATAGCATTCATTAATCTATCAAAACCAAGGGCAAATCCTGTTGACTCAACTTCTTCGCCTCCAAAGACTTTAATTAAACTGTATGATCCTCCACCACAAATTTGTTTTTGAGCACCAAGTTCTGGAACATAAATTTCAAATACAATTCCGGTATAGTAATCAAGCCCTCTTGCAACTCCTAAGTTTAATGTATAGTTATCAACTTTAAATGATTCTAATAACTCAATTAATTCTTTTAATTCATTTAAAGCTTCTTGAGGTTCATCATAAGGTTTTATTAATTCTTCAACTTCACTTAATATGCTTTTATCTCCAACTAAATCGATTAATTTTAAAAGTATTTGATTTAATTCATCATTATCAATTACAGGATTTTTACCACTTAAAGATTCAATTAGTAAATCTTTATCACCTTTATCGATAACCACCATGATTTCTCTTTGTGTTTCAGTTGAAATATTGAAATGTTTGAATAGGCCACGAATAATTCCCAAATGATTAATATTAACATCGGCTGTTGTAATTCCCAATGCATTTATTGAGTCACTGCATAATGCAATAACTTCAGCTTCTCCCTGCGGAGTTTTAGCACCAATTAATTCACAACCAAATTGCCAAAACTGTCTGAATCTTCCTTTTTGAGGTCTTTCATATCTAAAACAACTGCCGTAATAATACAGTTTTATTGGTTTTGTGGATGTTTTTTGAAGTTCATTTATGTATAATCTCGCTACAGGTGCGGTTATTTCTGGTCTGAGTGTTAAATCTCTGTCAGATTTGTCTTTAAAATTATATAACTGATCTACTATTTCTTCTCCGGATTTAGTAGTAAATAATTTTAATTCTTCAAATAAAGGTGTTTTGATTTCCTGATAACCATAACTTTCAAAAATATTTCTTAAGGTACTTTCGGCTTCTTTTCTTTTTCTCATTTCATCAAATAAAAAATCTCGTGTACCTCTTGGTTTATTAAATTCCATTATATTCGCTCCTTGGTGTTAATATGAAAATTTTGTTTTTAAAGGTTTATATAGTCTTTTATTAAATTGGTTTTAATTTGTACAAACAGTATTATATAATATTATTACCATAAATATTATCATATAATTGATTTTGGGGGTTGTATTATTAAATATAAAACATTGTTTATAATGTTAATTATTGTGGTGTTAGTGTCTTTGTCTGTTGTTAGCGCTAAAGACAATCAAACAACAGATAATTTAGACAAACAGATTGATGATAAAAAAGTTGTTCTTAAAAATGATTTACCTGAAGGAACATTTGAAGATTTACAAAGGAATGTAAATTCATCTTCAGGAACTTTGGAATTAGATAGAAATTATTCTTATAATGATGGTTTTTCCACAAATGGTATTTCTATTGATAATACTATAGTAATTGATGGAAAAGGCCATTCTATTGATGGAAAAGGAAAATCTAAAATATTTCTCCTTAATGCTAAATGGGGGTCATCTTTAACCTTTAAAAATATTATTTTTAAAAATGGATATGGTTCTCAGGGAGCCGCATTAGGTGGTTGGGGTCAGGCTCATCTTTTTATAGATAATTGTTCATTTATTAATTGTAAAGCTACTTCTATGGGTGGAGCTATATCATTTTCTCCATCTTCTTATCACAATGTCACTATAATAAATTCTATTTTTAGATATAATACTGCAACTAGGGGTGCAGCAATTTGGTATAATGGTGGAAGAAATTGTTTATTGGAAAATAATACATTTGAATATAATAAGGCATCTAATGAGGGTGTAATTAATTGGAATGATGGAAATCCTATAAAAATGATAAATTGTTCTTGTAATCATAATTCAGCAGATGTTGGAGGAGTTTTGTTGGCATCAGGTAATAGTGGATATTGTACATATATTATCAATTCAAAATTTTATAACAATACTGCTTCAAGTGGTGGAGTATTTCACACTGCTCTTAATTATTTTTTAATTTTAAACTCTTCGTTTATTTCTAATAAAGCAACTAATTTTGCAGGAGCCATTTATGCATCAAATACTTATGTTAGTACCATTAATTCTTCTTATTTTTATAATAACACTTCTCCTTCTGGAGGTGCAATTGTTTTATTTAGAAATGTAATTGTAAGTAATAATACATTTATTGATAATTCTGCTGATAAGGGTTCATCTGTTTATTTATTTGGTGGATATTCTGATACTGGTTCAAATGTAGTTATCAATGACACATATATAAAAAGTAAAGGAAATGAATTTGCTATTTATAATTTAAATTCAACAATTTCCAATTGTATTTTAGATATTGATTATATGGATGTAACTGATTCTTCAAATGTTAATTTCATATCCAATACAATTAATGCAAATAATGATTATGCGTTAATAAATAAAGCTACAATTTCTCTTAAAAACAATAAATTTAACAAAGCAATCTATAATAAAGGAATTATTAGTTCTAGAATTATTATTTCTGTTTTAAACAATAAGACAATAACTATTGGTCAGGATCATTATGAATTAACAGCAACTGTAGTAGATGACAATAATAATAAGGTTTTTTCAGATACTTTTAATTTCATCGAAAACACTGATACCCTCAAAGCTCAGCACAATTTAAATTCTTATTATTATAATTATGAAAACATTCAAAGAGGTTATCATACTTTCTCTGCAGCGGATTCAGGTTTAACTAATTTAACTGTAAAAACTGGAACTCTTTATTACACAGATCTTCCTTCAAATTATACAATTACAATCAATGAAATTAAAAATTTCACATATGGTTCCAAACTTTCACTTTCAGTTGTTTTATCTCATGCAATTTCTGGTAATATTACTGTTTTATTAAGTAATGGTTTGCAAAAAACTGTTGCTGTCACTGATTTAACAACAAATGTTGAATTTGATGAAATATTAACTCCGGGAATATATTCTGTTGAAGCGTGAATATGCATCTAAATCAGATTCTACAACATTTGAAATCTATAAATCTAATGATATTTCACTAAACATAGATTCAAACACTGCTATTCTAGGCGAAGAGTTCATTGTTTCATTATCTAAAAATACATCTGGAAATGTTACAATTACAATTAATAATACTTCTTTTAAAGGTACAATAAATGGAAATAAAGCTAAAATAATTATTAATGGTATTTCATCAGGTACTCATCAAGTTAATATAAAATATAGTGGAAATGATATTTACAATGAAACAGAGTTAACCACTAATCTTTTAATTTTAAAGAATAATTCATTCACTGTATTAAGTAATTTATTAAATAGTGATTTTACTTTAGATAAAGATTATGAATATGATTCTAATACAGATTCAGCATTATATATTAATTCTAAAATTACAATTGAAGGTAATAATTATAAACTCATTGGTGGTGCTGTTTATATTGAAAATGAAGTGGTCATTAATCAGGTTATTTTTGAAAATTCTCCTGTTCAAATTAATGCCAATGCAACTATCTCAAAATCAAAATTCAATAAATATATTAATATTGGACCATTACTTCATGTTAAATTAATAAATAATACTGAAATTGGCAGTAAAAATTATTCAATTTCAAATCATGGATATTTATTCCTAGAAAATAATGTATTTAATAGTGTTATCATTAATCATGCTGAAATTGTAAGTCATGTTAATGTAACTATTTTAAATAATCAATCTTATGTTTTAGAGGATAATTATATAGAAATTGTTTCATCTATTGTTGATGATAAAGGTAATTTGATTGTTGATCATAATTTAAATTATTTGGTTGGAACTAATTCTGTATTGTCTAGCTATAACTCAACTAATAACTTTGCTAACTGTACTGATCTTTCAAGAGGCACATATAAAATTTCAATCGATCAATCAACTTTAGCTAATGCAACTGTTAAAACAGCTATTGTAACATTAAATATTTATGATTTGTACTTTGATGCTTCTGCAAGTGTAGATGGTGATGGTTCTAAAAATAGTCCTTATAAATATCTTAACAGCAGACTTCAAGATGGTAAAACTGCATTTTTTGCAAAAGGAACTTATTCTTTATCAAAAAATTCATTAAATGATGTTTCTATTTTTGGTGAAGATGCTTTAAATACAATAATTAAACGTAATGGTGGTATTAGAGTTTACAATACTGTTGTTATTGATAATGTTACTTTTGCAGGAATTACTTTTTATTCTGGAATTATTAATGCTACTAATTCTATTTTTGAAAATGGTACTGGAGTACAAGATAGTAGAAATAAATTTGGTGGTGTATTCTATAATCTAAACAGGTTAAATATTAATAATTGTACTTTTTCACATAATTATGCTGAATATGGTGGAGTTATTTACAGTGATGAAATTGGTTCTATTTATACAATTGTAAATTCAACTTTCAAAAATAATACTGCATTAAGATTTGGAGGAGTAATTGCATGTGATGGGCTTATATTGGTTAACATTAATGATACTAAAATTATTTATGATGATTCAACATATGATGCAGGTGGAGCTATTTATCTTAAAAATGCATTTTTAAATTCATATAATTTAACTATTTCAAATTGTAAAGCTACTTTTGGTCCAGCAGTCACATCACTTTCTTCAATGTTACTCTTAGTTAATTTCACAGCTGAAAATAATCAAGCTAAATATCAGGGTGGTGCTATTTATGCTATGTACAGTTCTATTTTAATTGATAACTCAACATTTGCAAATAATTCAGCAAGTAGTGGTGGAGCATTATTTATTGATGAATCTAATGTATTAATAATTAATAATACTAAATTTATATCAAATACTGCAAGATTACAGGCTGGAGCAATTTATTCTCTTTTAAATTCAGATTCAACTTTTGAAAACATTACATACATTGGAAATAAGGCATTTAATAATAATGATTTATATGAAACATCAGAAGTGAACATTATCATTGGAAATGGTAATTATACAATGCATCATTATAGTAATCAAACTGTTGTTGTTATTCCAAGCAGATATAATTTAGTTGATGATGGTTTTGTAACTCCAATTAAAGATCAACAAGATGGTGGAAATTGTTGGGCATTTGCTGCAATTGCTGCTTTGGAATCATGTTTACTTAAAGCTTCAGGAACTACTTATGATTTATCTGAAGGAAACATGAAAAATCTTATCGCTTTGTTTTCAGACTATGGATGGTCAATCATAGAGCCTAATGAAGGTGGAAATGATGAAATGAGTACAGATTATCTTGTAAGTTGGCTTGGACCTATAAATGAATCTAGTGAGGGTTCTGATGATATTAACCATTTATCTGCAGTTTTAAACAGTGTAGTCCATGTTCAAAATGTGCTTTACCTTAAAAGGAATAGTTTCACTGATAATGATGCTATTAAAGAGGCTATTTTAAAATATGGTGCTGTTGGAACTTCATTATATATGATTGGTAATAATCAGTGTTACAAAGGAGATGCTAATCCTAACCATGCAGTTACAATTGTTGGATGGGATGATAATTATTCCAGAAATAATTTTTATTCAAAACCTGAAGGTGATGGTGCATGGATAGTTAAAAACAGCTGGGGAGCAAATTGGGGGAATAATGGTTATTTCTATGTTTCATATTATGATGAAAAATTTGCAGAAGTTGGAAAATATGCATCTTTCACATTTATTTTAAATGATACACTTAAATTTGATAAGAACTACCAATACGACATTGGTGGTAAAACAGATTACCTGTTCCATAGGGCTAATACTATTTGGTATAAAAATATTTTTACTGCAGGTGATGATGAATATTTAGCTGCAGTTTCAACCTATTTTGAAAAAGATACTGACTGGGAAATTTCTATTAATGTAAATGGTGTAACCAAACTTACTAAAGTTGGTAGCTCTAAAGTCGGATACTATACCATTAACTTGGATGATATTGTAAAACTTTCAAAAAATGATGAATTTGAAGTTGTATTTAAAATTACTGTAAGGGGTGATGCAGGTATTCCAATTTCAGAAGAAATGTCTCTTGATAAATTAACATATCGCCAAGGTATTTCTTATTTCAGTTTCAATGGTGAAACTTGGACAGATTTATTTGATTATTCATCAACTTATCCGGGTCATAATTATGAGTCACAAGTTGCCTGTATTAAAGCTTTTACTTATTTAAACAAGGTTAATACACAAACTACATTAACTTTATCTAATTTCACAATCAATTCCATTAAAGTTACAGCTAATGTGTTAAATGAATTTGGTTATGCTGTAAATACTGGAAATATTACATTAAATATTAACTCCGATAAATATGTTTTAAATGTTAATAATGGTGTTGCAGAATTAGTTTATAACTTTACTTCTAAAGGAAATTATGTATTTAATGTTAATTTTGATGCTATTGGTTATAATAATTCATTTGCACAAACAACATTTGATATAGGTGATATTAATGCTAATTTAGTAATAAAAAATATTACCTATGGGGATGATTTAATTGCTAATATTACATTTGTCGATGAATTTGGAAGACTTTTAAATGCAACTGTAACATTGAATATTTCAGATAAATCTTACTTAATTGATGTAAACAATGGTTCAGCAATATTTAAAATACCAGATACTTTTAATTCAGATAAATATGATGCTAAATTATATTACACATGTAATTATTTAAGTGTCAATAAAAATATTCAATTTTCAATTGATAAGATTAAATCTGATGTAATAATTAATAATATTATTAATGGAACTTATGGTGAAACAGATCCTAATATTTCATTTGATGTATTAAACCGCAGTTCTGTGAGAATTGTTGTTACTAAAAATGGAATTGTTTATTTAAATAAAACTGTTGATGATGATTATTTCATTTGTAAAGATTTAGCAGCAGGAATATATACTATAACAATTTATAATTTGGAAGATAGAAATACTGTGCCTTCAAATGCAAGTTCTCTATTCAATATTTCAAAAGCTATTTCAAAAATAACCATTAACAGCATTGTTAACGGTACTTATAATACTTCTGATGTTGTTGTTAGTTTGGATTTGGTTAATTGTTATGATTTGAGTTATGTTGTTTCTAGAAATGGTGTTAATATTTTAAACGGTGTTTATAATTTAACTGTTTTAAATAGAGGTAATGAGAATTTTACTGATTCTAATGCATCTTGTTTATTTGAAGTGAATAAAGCGGTATCTACTATTATAATCAATGGAATTGTTAATGGTACTTATAATACTTCTGATGTTGTTGTTAGTTTGGATTTGGTTAATTGTTATGATTTGAGTTATGTTGTTTCTAGAAATGGTGTTAATATTTTAAACCTGATTTGGGTGCTGGTGTTTATAATTTAACTGTTTTAAATAGAGGTAATGGGAATTTCACTGATTCTAATGCATCTTGTTTATTTGAAGTGAATAAAGCAGAATCAAGAATTAATGTTATCGAAATAGTAAATGGCACTTATAATACTTCAAATGGTTTAATAAATCTAGAATTTATCAACTGTAATGATTTAAGTTATAGTATTGTAAAAAATGGTGTTGTAATTAGAAGTGGAAGTATTTCTCAGGAAGATATTGATCTTTCTAATTTGGCTGCAGGTATTTATAATTTCAATATTTCAAATAAAGAATCTGAAAACTTTACAGGTTCTAATTCATCTGTTTTATTTGAAGTTTATAAAGCAAATTCGGATGTTAAAATAAGTAGTGCAACTAATGTTACTTATAATACAAATGCTGTTCAGGTTTCATTTGAAATAACAAATAAAACTAATGCAATATATAATTTAGAAAAAAATAGTATTACTATTAAATCAGGTGAAGTAACATCAAATGTTCTTAATTTTGATAATTTGGATGTAGGAATTTATAAATTGACTATTACTAATTCACAAACTGAAAACTTCACTCAATCCTCTGATTCCATATTATTTGAAGTTTATAAAGCTAACTCATTTATTGAAATTTTAAACATTGAAAATGGAACATATTCTACTAATAATCCATCAATTAACTTTAAAGTTTATAATAAAACTAATGTATGCGTTATTGTTACTAAAAAAGGTCAAACTATTTATGATAAGCAGGTAGATGATGAATATATTACATTTGATAATTTAGCTGCAGATGAATATGAATTTATTATCATTAATGATAAAACTGAAAACTATAATTCATTTAATGTATCTGGTGTATTCAGTGTTAAAAAATTAGATATTACAACTAATATTGTTTGTAATGTAAACCGTTCAAAAGCAACTGTCAATATTGATTTATCAAAACCATTAAATGTTAATATATTTATCAACGTTTCAGGTAAAGTATATCAAAATATAACAAACAATGGTGTTGCTATATTAACTTTAAATAATCTTTCTTATGGAAATTATGAAATTTCAACTTTCATTGAAGATGAAAATTATACTTCTGTAGGACATTCCAATTTCGATATTGATGTTGTAAAAACTATAATTAATGCAAATGATTTTACAGCATATTACTTGGGAAATAATACTTATTCAGTTGTTTTAACAAATGAAAATGGAATTCCAGTAGCTAATAAAACCATTTCATTCATTATTAATAATCACAAGTATAATTCTACTACTGATTCCAATGGTATCGCTCAGATTAAGGTTAATCTTGTCAATGGAGAATATGGCATTGATATTGAATTTGCTGGAGATTTAAAATTTGTTGAATCATCTGCTCATGCAGTAATAACAGTTAAATCTACTATTGAAATTTCATCACATTCAGTTTATGCTTTAAATTCATTATATCAATTTAAACTTTTAGACAGTAATGGAAATCCATTAGCTAATGGAAAAGTTATTGTCACTGTTGATTCTCTATCTTATGAATTATTCAGTGATGATAAAGGTGTTGTTTCATTTAATATTAACTTATCTCCAGGTTCTCATAAAATATCTATTTTCAATCTTAATGGTGAATCAGTATCTCAAAATATTGAAGTTGTTAATAGAATAACTGAAAATTCAGATTTATCAATGTTTTATTTGGATGGATCCAATTATAAAGTAAGGGTATTTGATGACTATGGAAATCCGGCTGTTGCTGGTTTGGTTGTTAAATTTATTATCAATAATAAAGTATATGAGCAAAAAACTGATAGTAATGGTTATGCTTACTTAAATATTGATCTTCCTCCTAATAATTATGTGGTATCTGTTGAATATGCTGGTGTTAGTGTAAATAACAATATTGTTGTAAAACATGTTATAAAAGCTAAAAAAATAACAAAAATTAAAAAATCTGCTAATTTGGCAAAAATAAAAATTAAATTACAAGGTATTTCACCTCTTAATAAACAAAAACTTAAAATTAAACTTAATGGTAAAAAATATAAAGTAAAAACAAATAAAAAAGGTGTTGCTTACCTTAAATTTAATAAAAAGGTTTTAAACAAATTTAAAAAAGGTAAAAAATATTCTTATATAATTAGTTATAAGTCAGATAAGCTTAAACGTTATATTAAGGTTAAATAATACCTTTTTTTCTATTTCTTTTTTTAATATATTTGATTTTCTTTTTTTATAGATACTATTTATAAATAAAAAAATACATATTTAAAATTGTATAAATGATAAGAAGGATGGTGATAATATGAGTTATATTCCGGAATTAAATTGTAAACAAACTAAAAATGATATAATTAATTTTATTCAATCAAAAGTTCAGGAATCTGGAACTGAAGGTATTGTATTGGGTTTAAGTGGGGGAATAGACTCAACATTAGCTGCATACTTATCATGTGAAGCTTTAGGAAAAGATAAAGTGTTTGGAATAATTATGCCGTCTACCACTACTCCAACAGATGATAAGATTCATGGAATTGAAATTGCACAAAAATTAGGAATAGAATATAAAGAAATTGCTATTGACAGTATTTTAAATGAATTTTTATCCATGACACAACTTAATGAAAATGAATTGGCTATTGGTAATCTTAAAGCTAGAATTAGAATGGTGATTATTTATTATTATGCAAATGCAAAAAATTATCTTGTTAGTGGAACAGGTAATAAAAGTGAAATATTAATAGGTTATTTCACTAAATTTGGTGATGGAGCTTGTGATATTGAACCTATTGGTGATTTATACAAAAATGATGTTTATAAATTAAGTCAGTATATTGAAGTCCCGCAAGAAATTCTTGATAAGCCTCCTAGGGCAGGTTTGTGGAGTAATCAAACTGATGAAGAGGAAATTGGTATGAGTTATGACTTAATTGATCAAATTTTATATTTAAACACTGAAAATAATATGGGTGATGTGGATATTGCTCAGAAATTAGATATTTCAGTTGATAAAATTAATATGATTATTAATAAAGTTGTTGGGAGCAAACATAAGAGCAATGTTCCTGAATGTCCTAAAAAAACAGTTTTATAAATGGTGATTTAGTGAGCGACAATATAGAAAAGAAATGGCAGAGCAAATGGAAAGATGCAAAATTATTTGAATCTAATCCGGATGATAGAGAAAAATTATTCCTTACTGTGGCTTTTCCATATCCTAGTGGAGCTATGCATATTGGTCATGGACGTACTTATACAGTTCCAGATGTTTATGCAAGATTTAAAAGAATGGAAGGGTTTAATGTTTTATTCCCTATGGCATGGCATGTAACAGGTGCTCCGGTAATTGGAATAGCTGATAGGATTAAAAGAAAAGACCCTTGGACACTTGATTTATATGAAAGGGTTCATGGTGTTCCTAAAGAAACTTTACCTAAATTGGAAGACCCAGAATATATTGTTAAATATTTTTCTACAGAATATCATGAAGTAATGGAAGAAATGGGATATTCTATTGATTGGAGAAGGGAATTTAGAACTATTGACCCAACTTATAAAAAATTTATTGAATGGCAAATTACTACTTTATATGAAAAAGGCTTAGTTGCTAAAGGAGAACATCCTGTTAAATATTGTCCAAATTGTGATAATCCGGTTGGAGATCATGATTTACTTGAAGGTGAAGGTGTTGGCGTAAATGAATTAACACTTTTAAAATTTAAAATTGATGATAAAATATTAGTTACTGCTACACTCAGACCTGAAACTATTGTTGGAGCAACAAATATCTGGTTAAATCCTGATGTTGAATATGTTTTAGTTGATGCTGAAGGTGAAAACTGGGTTGTTACTAAAGAAGCTCATTATAATTTATCTAATCAAATTAAAGATTTAAATATTATTGGTGAAATTAATCCTAATGATTTAATTGGTAAAATGGCTACAAATCCATTTACTGGTGATGAATTACCTATTTTCCCAGCTAGTTTTGTAAGTGCATCCTATGGTAGTGGTGTTGTATTTTCAGAACCTGCTGATGCACCTGCAGATTATATTGCACTTCAAGATTTAAAAAATAACTCTGAAATGATATCTAAATATAATTTGAATGGAATTATTGAAAATGTTCAGCCAATTCCAGTTTGTACAGTTAAAGGTTATGGCGAAATACCTGCTGCTGATATAATTGAAAGATTAGGTATCACTGACCAGAATGATGAAAAATTACATGAAGCTACTAATGAATTATATAAAATCCAACACAGTAAGGGTAAAATAATTGATTCTATTCCAGGTTTCGGTGGAATGAAAGTTCGTTTTGCACGTGAAGACTTAAAAAATGAGTTAATTGATAAAAATATGGCTACAATTATGTATGATTTTGCTGAAAGGCCTGTTGTATGTAGGTGTGGTAATAATTGTGTTGTTAAAATCATGGATGACCAATGGTTTATGAAATATGGTAATGAGGATTGGACTCAAAAAACTTTAGAGGTTTTGGAAGGCGAAACAATTATTCCTCATGAAATTAAAAATAATTTTGAATATTATCTTAACTGGTTAGATGATTGGGCATGCTCAAGAAAAGTTGGACTTGGAACTAGACTTCCATGGGATAATCAATGGTTAATTGAGCCATTAACAGACTCTACTATTTATATGTCTTATTATTCAATTGCAAAATATCTAAGGGATATGGATCCTGAGGATTTAAACAAAGCATTTTTTGATAAAGTACTTTTAAATAAAGATTCTGGAGATATTACTGTTCCTGAAGATAAAGTTAAAGAAATTCAGGATGAATTTAATTACTGGTATCCTTTAGACTGGAGATTATCTGCAAAGGATTTAGTTGGAAATCACTTAAGTTTTTTAATGTTCCACCACAGTGCTATTTATCCTAAAGATAAATGGCCAAAAGGAACTGTTGTATTTGGTATGGGTCTTTTGGAAGGAAATAAAATGTCTTCATCAAAAGGTAATGTAATCTTACTTAAAGATGCTATTAAAGATTACTCTGCTGATGTTGTAAGACTTTTCTTAATGGCATCAGCTGAACCATGGCAAGACTTTGATTGGAGGGAAAAAGAAGTTTTAGGAACTAAAAGAAGACTTGAATGGTTTAGAGAATTTGCAGCCAAAGTTGAAGATGTAAAAGGTTCAAGTTTAAACTTAAATAATATTGAAAAAGTTGAATTAACAAGAACTATAGACTTATGGATGTTAAATCAACTCAATCAACACATTAAAAATGCTACTGAAGCTTTAGAAGTTTTCCAAACAAGACAAGCACTTCAAGATTCTTTATTCTTACTTAAAAAAGATGTAGACCATTATTTATATAGGGTAAAACATTTGCTTGATTTAAATGATGAAGGTGTTGTTTACGTATTGTCTACTGTTTTAGAATCATGGATTAGACTTTTAGCTCCATTTACACCACATACATGTGAAGAATTATGGGCAAAATATGGTGGGGAAGGTTTTGTAAGTCAAACATCTTGGCCAGAGTATGATGCTAGTTTTGTTGATAATAAAATTGAAAAATCTGAAGAATTGGTTCAAAATATTATCAAGGATATTACTCAAATTAAAAAAATGGTTAAAGATGAGGTTTCTAAAATTCATATTTATCTTGCTCCTGATTGGAAATGGGAATTATATAAAATAGCTGATGAGGTTGGAAAACCTGATATTGGTCAAATAATGGGCAGAGCTATTGGAGCAAATATTTATGATGATAAAAAGGAAATTGCAAATGTTGCTAAAAAAATTGGTCGTGAAATAACTAAAACAAGATATATCGGTAAAATCAATGAAGAAGAAATTCTCCTTGATGCAATTGATTATATTAAAGATGAAATTGGTTGTGAAATTATTGTTCACACTGATGATTCTTATGATCCTCAAAACAAAGCAAGAAATGCAATGCCTTATAAACCGGCAATTTTCATGGAATAATTTATTTTATTCCATTTATTTTTTTAATATAAATCTTTCACATTATATTCGTAATATTTTTTAACTTCGTATTTTCCAGCGCATGCTAGTTTATAATTATAAACATCAAATAAACTGAATTTAAGATTATTTTTATCATTTTTAAGTGTAATTTTCTCACCAATATTTATTTGAAAACTGTCTAAGTCTAAATGGAATCCCATTCCAGTATATTTCATATAACTTTCTTTTAAAACCCAGTATTTGAAAAATTCATTAGATGGATTTTCTGATTTCATAATATTTTCATATTCTTCGTTGAAGAAAAAATTTTTAGCTATATTTAAATCAATTGTAGGGTCATTATATTCAATGTCTACACCGATAGGTTTATCAGATATTGCACATGAAACTAATTTACCACTATGACTTAAATTAAAATAGATATTATCATAGTTGGATATATAGGATTTACCATATTTTTTTAATTTTATAATAGGATTATAAATATTAATCTCAGATAATAGTTTTTTTAAAAGAAGATATGCTCCACAACTCAGTTTTTTATCTTTATCAAATCTGAATGTATTAATCTTATTTTTTCTATCCTGTGGAACTAAATTATAGCCGATTTTTAAATTTAAATCATCCACATTGCAATAAGCTAGTTTTATCATAGTTTAATCAAAGTTTTTAATTATTTTCAAATGATTTTCACCATTAATAAAATCATATTTTAAATCATCAGCAAAATTTTTAATAAAAAATATTCCCAATCCTCCAATTTCACTTTCTTCAATTGAATTTGGAAACTCAGTTTTATCTTTTAAAAGTGGATTAAATTCTATTCCATTATCAACAAATTCAATTAATGCAGATTTTGTTGATTTGTCATAGTCAACATTGACGATAATGAATTCAGTATTTGAATAATTCACAATATTAACAAATATTTCTTCTAAAACTAAATCAATTTGCATATCGTTAACTGATAACTCTTCGTGAACAAAGTCATTTAGTTTATATAGTTCATTAATGTCTGGGATTAATTTCAAAGAATTCATATTATCGTGTTGAATTTTATATAAATATATTTTATTTTTATATAATTAAATATTATTTGTCATAATTTTCTTGCAAAGACTAAATATCCGCTGTGACCAACCATTCTTGTTTTTGGTCTTACGCCTTGTGGTCTAACTTCAAGACCTCTTTCAAGTATTTCAATAATTTCAATATTGTAAAATCCTAATTTTTTAGCAATTCTATAGGATATTTCTGCCTGATCAATATAAGGTGCATAAACAGCTAACCATCCTCCAACATTTAAGGATTCTTGCACTTCTTCAAATATTTCAAATGGTTTGGGTAAATCTAGAAATATTAAATCTATATTGTCTTCATCAATTCCTTCTTTGATGTTTTTGTTTTTAACTTCAATATTTTCTATTCCAAAATTATCAATATTTTTTTTAGCAACTTCAGCGAAATCTTCACGGATTTCATAGGTAAATACTTTACCTTCGCTTCCCACTACATTACCAAAATTAAGTGCTATGGCACCAGCACCAGTTCCAGCATCAACTACTCTATCTCCAGAACCTAATCCTGTATGTGCCAAAACTAATCCAATATCTTTTTTAATAAGGATGGAGCATCTGCGGTCCATTAAATCTATAAAATCGTTAATATTAGGTTTTACTATTTTAAATGTATGATTAAGATGACTTTTAACTTCATCACCAATTTGAGCTTTATCTAATACATCAGCTTTTATTATTCCTAAATCACTTTGAAACTCTTCATTAGGTTTTAAAATGTATTTTTTCCCACGTTCATCTAAAATCATTTTCATTATTGCACCTAATTTTCAATTTCTGCTAATTTTTTAACTCTTTTTAGAGAATCTGGGTGTGTGGATAATAGTTCCATGAGACCATTAGCTTTTGAAATTTTAATATCACTGTTTGCTAATCTTCTTAATTCTTCATCAGATATTTTTCCGTCTCTGTCGAAGTCAATTTGTCTAAAGTCATTTATATCATTTTTAGCATTGTTTACATCATTTACAAAGAATGCTCTATTTGTATTTACTTCATCAAGGGTTTCCTTGGAACATCTGGATGCACCATAGGATAATTTATATAATGCAGATACTAATGCTGCTGGTCGATTACCAAATTCAACACTCGCTGCATCAGCATAATATTCCCTTGTTCTTGAAATAAATAAAACTAATAATTGTCCAATAAGATAAAATAGGTATCCTACGAGTCCAATAATAAATCCATTATTGTTTTCATTGTTTCCTGAAAACATAAAGCTTAATGCGATATAATAACAAATCATTGGAATTACACTTACTGCAGCTGTTACAATCATGTCATTGTGTTTAATATGTCCCATTTCATGACCAATAACAGCTCTTAATTCATCACGATCAAGTAATCCAATAATTTGGCGAGTTAAAGCAATATGTCCACTTCTACTGGACCTTCCATATGCAAATGCATTTGGAATTGGGATTTCAGATATACATACTTCTGGTTTTTGTATATTTGCAGCTTGGGCCATTTCTTCAACCATCTGGTGAATATGTGGGGCTTCTGCTTCACTTAATGGTCTTACGCTCATTGAACGTTTAACTAAACTAGGTCCGAACCAATATTGTAAAAATATAATTACAATACTGCCTCCAATATATAATCTCCAGGTTCCTATACCAGTATATCTTCCAATAAGGAACAATAGGAAATATATAATTGAAAACATTATAATTGATGTTGCAAACATTCTTAATTTAAGTCTCCATGTACCTCTCATTGTATCACTTTAATCCATTATTTTTCATTTGCTCTTTTATTAAACTTATATATGATTTTTTAATATATAAAAACATTAACCAAAAGTTAATTATTAACAAAAAACATAAATTTTTACATAATTTAATGGTGATTAAATGAGCGGACCATGGGTAGAAAAATATAGACCACAAAAATTAGAAGATATTGTAGGACAAAAACAAATTGTAACAAGACTTGAAAAATATGTTGGCGAAGAAAGCATGCCTAATTTAATGTTTACAGGTCCTGCAGGTGTTGGAAAAACAACTACTGCACTTGCTTTGGTAAAATCTATTTTAGGTGAATACTGGAGACAAAACTTTTTAGAATTAAATGCATCTGATGCAAGGGGAATTGAAACAGTAAGAAATAATATTAAAAATTTCTGCCGTTTAAAACCTGTAGGCGCTCCATTTAGAATAATCTTTTTGGATGAAGTCGATAACATGACAAAAGATGCACAACATGCACTTCGTCGTGAAATGGAAATGTATACTAAAACCGCTTCATTTATACTTTCATGTAATTATTCTTCTAAAATTATTGACCCTATTCAATCTAGATGTGCAATATTTAGATTTGCTCCTATTAAAGGAGAAGAAATTGCTGAGAGATTAAAATTCATTTGTGAAACTGAAGGATTTGATGCTGATGAGAAAGGTCTTGAAACTATAGTTTACTTTGCTGAAGGAGATATGCGTAAAGCAGTTAATGTATTGCAGGCTGCAGCATCTGAAGGAGAAACTATAGATGAAAATTCAGTTTACGAAGTAGTATCTAAAGCAAAACCACAAGATATTGGAAACATGATTAATAAAGCATTAATGGGTGACTTTATGGGTGCTAGAACCATTTTAAGAGAAACCATGGTTTTACAGGGAACTAGTGGAGAAGATATGGTCACACAAATTTATCAAGATGTTTCTAAAAGAGTTCTTGATGGTAAAATGGATGCAAGT
The DNA here is from genome assembly GCA_902785855.1 of uncultured Methanobrevibacter sp. GTDB lineage: Archaea > Methanobacteriota > Methanobacteria > Methanobacteriales > Methanobacteriaceae > Methanocatella. The sequence goes on from CADAAJ010000003.1 coordinate 33,167, forward strand.
ATTTATATGAATTTAATTGAAGCAATAGCAGAATGTGATTTTAGAATAAGGGAAGGAGCTAATCCAAGAATACAGCTTGAAGCTTTATTGACTCAATTTTTATAAGGTATATGCATGTTATGGACTGATAAATACCGGCCACAGTCACTTGAAGAAGTAGTTGGTAATAAAAAAGAGATTAAAATAATCCAAGAATGGGTTGAAAGCTGGAAATCAGGAAATCCACAGGAACCTTTACTTTTAGTTGGACCTCCGGGTATTGGGAAAACAACTCTTGCACTTATCATTGCAAAAGAATTTTCAGAATATATTGAACTTAATGCTAGTGATAAACGTTCACAAGATGTCATAAAAAGTACTATAGGTGAGTCTTCATCATCCAGATCTCTTTTTGGAGATGAATATAAATTAATCATTTTTGATGAAGTTGATGGTATTCATGGAACTAATGACCGTGGAGGAGTTAAAGCTATTGGTGAAATTATAAAAAATTCTCACCATCCGATGATTTTAATAGCAAATGACTTTTATTCTAAAAGATTAGCATCAATTAAAACAAAATGTACTGTTTTAAAGATGAAAAAATCGAGATGGAATTCAATATCTGCATTACTTAAAAAAATTGCTCAAAATGAAAATGTTGAAGCTGATCCAAAGGCATTAAAAGAAATTGCTTTAAAATCTCAGGGGGATGTAAGATCAGCAATTAATACTCTTCAAGCACTTTCAGATAAAGATGATTCTTTAGAAATTAAAGATGTTGAAAATATTACAACAAAAGATGATAGATCAACTATTATTAATGGTGTAACTGCTGTTTTAAAAAGTAAAACTCCATCTAAAGTTAAAAAAGCATTGATTGTAGAAGAGGAACCTACTCTGGTGATGGAATATATTACTGAAAATATTCCTCGTGAATACAAAAAACCTGATGAAATTAAAAAAGCTTATGAAAATATTGCAAAAGCAGATTTATACTTTGGAAGAGCTCAAAGTAGCAGAAATTATGGCTACTGGAGATATGCTACAGATTTTATGGGTATTGGTGTAAGCAGTTCAAAACATGAAACTTACAAAAAATTCACAAAAATTACTTCTCCTACAATATTTACATTAATGGGACGTAATAGAGGTAAAAGAAATCTTAGGGATAAAATTGCTGAAAAAATGTCTCTTAAAATGCATATTTCTAATTCAATAGCTATTTCAATGTTTCCTTATCTTGAAATCATGTTTAAAGATGATGAACTTGCTTGGGAAATTTCAGACTTTTTAGAATTGGAAGATGATGAAATCAAACGATTTAGAAAAAAGAAAATACCTAAGAAAGTCATTACAAAGATGGAAAAACAAAAAGCACAAATGAGAGTTGAAGAAAGAGACAGACGTGCTGAAGAACTTAAAAATCAAATGGTTAATGTTGTTCCAGATATTCGGGATGATAATGTTCAAGAAGAAGTTGTTGAAGAATTTGATGATGTAGTTGATGAGGATATTGAAGAAAAAGAAGATAATAAAAAAACTGATAAACAAGTTTCACTTTTTAGTTTTTAATTTCTTCTGTTAATTTATTTTCAATATATTCAGCGGCTTTAACAACGTTTTGTTTGTATTGTGGTGCTACATCTTCTAAAAATTGGCTAAATGAAATAGCTAATTCATTATTATTTTTATTTTCAAGAGGTTCTTTACCATCCATTTTTAAAAATGAATTTATCCACTCAAGTGGTATATTGGCTAATGGATAAATTTCTTTTTCATTTTTTTTATAATTTAAACCTTTTCCTTCAAAAATACTTTCGAATATATTATTTACTTCATCATCCAATATTATTGGATTGACTTTTAAATCATAATCTCCGTTATAAATTAATTTTACTCCATATTTTCGTGTATATGGCTCTAGGAGTAATTCAATTAAGAAATTATCTTCGGAGAGTAATATCTTTGAATTTGGTTTTATTTCAAGTGCTAATAATTTGGAAGATTTGGAACAGATTTTTTGAAATAAACTACTGCGCACAATATCAATTTCACTATATTGTTTTTTAAATGTTTCTTCTCGTTTTCTTGAAAATTTTGAAAATCTTAAATTATTTATATAGATTTTATTGGGTGTATAGGATATAAATCGTGTGTCTACTCCAATTATTTTTAAGAATTTCAACACATCTTTTTTTGCTGAACTAAATTCTTCTTTTTTTGTGTCTAAATTTGAAATATCAAAAATTAAATCCATAATATCATTTTAAATTAAGTGTTTTAATTAAAATATCTTCCATTACATCAATTGGAGGATTTTGTCCAGTCCATATTTTAAAACTCTCTGCACCCTGGTATAATAACATTTTAATTCCATAAACTGGCTTTGCATTAGCTTTAATTGCTTCTTTTAGTAATACGGTTTCATTAGGATTATAAACAGCATCAAAAACTATTAAATCTTCATGCATATTCTCTGCACTAGCTATTGGTTTATCATTAATATTAGGGCTCATTCCAACTGGTGTTGTGTTGATTAATATATCACTATCATTTAAATAATTATTAATCTGTGAAATTGAATCTGTTTTAATATCTTCAATTAAATTTGAGTTTAAAATATCATTGGCTAAATTTTTAGCTTTATCTATGTTTCTATTCAATATTGTTATTTTATCTGCACCATATTTTGCAAGATAAAATGAAATTGCTCTTGAAGCTCCTCCTGCTCCTGCAATAACAATATTTTTGTTTTTTACAGAATCGATTTCTTCAATTGCTTTAATTGCACCTATTCCATCAGTATTATAACCTTTTAAATCTTTGAAGTCAATAGTGTTTACAGCACCAATTAATTTTGCTATGTCATCTAATTTATCCAGATATTTCATAACATTGATTTTATGAGGTATTGTAACATTAAATCCTTTTATATTTAATGATTTAGCTCCATTGATTGCTGTTTTTAAATCTGCAGGATTTACATCAAATGCAACATATGTATAATCAAGATTTAAAGCTTTAAATGCTGCATTATGCATTTGAGGTGAAAAACTGTGTTCTACAGGGTTTCCAATTAAACCTACAATATTCGTGCTACCTGTTATGTTCATAATATTTATATTAAGATGTGAGAATATAAATAATTTCTCAAATAGGTCAAAAAAATCTATCCATTATATTGAAAATAGCTTTTAGGAAACTTATTAATTGTCCTTAAATTATTAAAAATATTTATCTTTTTGTTAATTTAAACAAGTAATGAAATAAAAATAATCAAGTTATTTTATTATATGTACACTTAAAAAATAAAATAAATCATGTTAATAATAACATGATTGTTGGAATTTAAAAAATGCTTTAATTCCTAAAATTGAATAGGTTTAAGATCATTATTTTCTTCGTTATTTGAATAATATGAGAAATATTCTTCGTTACTAATGTAATCTAAAATAGGGTTGTTTTAATTTGCTTTTTTTGCAAAATTGTAAATTATATATTTTATATTAATTTTTTTTAAACAACTCTTTAAATTCTTTTATTTCGTTTTTTAACTCATGTATTTCTTTTTTTAATTCCTTATTTTCATTTTGAACATTGTCTAATTCAATTTTAATATCTTCCATAGTTATATTATCACTGTCTTTTTCAAGCAGACGATTTGTCAAAAAAGAAGAAATAGCTGCTGTTGTTAATGAAAATACAAACACTCCTGCAATAATCAAACAGATAGAAATGATTTTCTCAGCAAATGTTAAAGGAACAATATCGCCATACCCTACGGTTGCAAGTGTCACGATAACAAAATAGAAATAATCAAAAAGTGAATATGATGAACCGAAGGTATTAAGCAGAGCAGTAAAAAGAATTATTGTTACTATTATACCCATTGATATTATATGTAAATTACTTCTTTTAATGAAATTTTCTAAACCATCGAAAAACTTATCAAACAATATTAAAATCCTAAATAATTTTAAAAGGCTAAAATATCTCATAAGATTAATTCCTGGAATGGCTATTGGTAGTAAAACTTGCAGTGGTATTGATGCAATTAATGAAATCCATGTACTTGGCCTTTTTAAAAATTTTGATTTTGGCTGTGAGTTGTATAAGTCATTTGCCCATTCAATTAAAAGAAATATACAAACAAAAAAGTCAAATCCAAGTATAGCATTTGAAATATTGTCTGGAAGTGGGACAAATATTGATAATGAAATTAATATAATGTCAATAATTATCAATGCATTTAATAAATGGGTTGTAAGATTATTAAATTTCATTATTTTCACTTATTTTCATTTGATATTGTTATATTGAGTTTTCAATATATAAAAATTATTTTACTTGCTATAATCTTAGTAAAAATTTCATTACAAAAATTAAATTAATTTCAGCAAATTATCATATTTCATATTATATTCAAAAATTATATAACTTTCCATTTGACAATTATTAATTAAGTTTTAATAATTTTTAAAATTTAATATTTTTCTTTTAATAGTTTTTTTTAGGGATGGTAGTGTGAAAAAAACAAAAGTCATATGTAGTATAGGTCCAGCATCTGATTCTGTTGAAGTAATGAGTAAAATGGTTAATGAAGGTATGAACTGTGCACGAATTAATCTAAGTCATGCTACACAAGAAGATATATTAAAAACGATAAAAGTTGTTCGTGAAGTACGTAAAGCATGTAATTTACCTGTAGCTATCATGTATGATACTAAGGGTGCTGAATTCAGAACTTTAAGTTTTAAGAATGGTGGGGTATCTCTTAAAAAGGGAGACACTATAAAAATGAGTAAAACATGTATACAGGGTAGTGAACTTGAATTTGGGGTCAATCATAGTGATGCTATTGATTTTATAAAAATAGGTGATAAAGTACTTATAGACAATGCTTTACTTGAATTGGAAGTTATTGACAAGAAAGATGATTTTGTTTTATTGAAAGCTTTAGGTGATGGCAAAATCCAAGACCACAAAACAATTAATGTTCCTGGTGTTAATTTAAAATTAGATTTTATGAGTGATATGGATAAAAAAGATATTATATTTGCAGCACAGCATTCCTGTGATTATTTGGCTTTGTCATTTGTAAATACAAAAGATGATGTTATTGAGGCTCGTGAAATAATTGAAAAAGCTGGTGGTGATGCTCTTATTATTTCAAAAATTGAAAGTCAATTGGGAATTGAAAATATAGATGAAATAATGGAGGAATCAGATGGGATTATGGTGGCCAGAGGTGATTTGGGTGTAGATGTTCCAATGGAAGAATTGCCTACTTTTCAAAAGAAAATTATTAAAAAATGCCGTCAAAAGGGCAAATTTGCTATTGTTGCTACTGAAATGTTGGCTTCAATGTATGAAAGTCCAAGACCAACAAGGGCCGAAGTATCTGATGTAGCTAATGCAATATTGGATGGAACTGATTGTGTTATGTTATCTGGAGAAACTACTATTGGAAAATATCCTGTATCTGCTGTTTCTATAATGAGTAGAATTTGTGAGTATGTAGAATCAACAATTGATTATTCAAAAAATATTGCATATGAAGGTTCAATAGATATTAGCGATACAATAGCAAAATTGGTGGCTGAAGCTGTTGAATACACTGATATTAAGTTAATTGTTACAACTACAATGACTGGGTTCACTGCTCGTAAAATCAGTAATTTAAGACCAAATTCTATAATATTGGCTTGTTGTCCGTCCAAACATATTGCAGAGAAAGTTGTTTTAAACTTTGGTGTTGCACCTATAATAACTGATCTTTATGAAAATACTGATGAAATGGTTGAAAATGCAAAAAATATTGCTGAAAAAGAATTTAATTTAAATAAGGGAGATTTAATAGTTGTTACTGGAGGATTTCCAGTAGGAGAGGCAAAAAGAACTAACTATTTAAGAATCATTGAAATATAATTATACAAATATTTTTTTTCACCAGACCTATTAACATACAGTTTAAAATGTGTATGCTTTCGGTCTGGAAAATTGATTAGTCTCTTTCCTTTTTAAGGGCTTCAACCATATCAATATTTTTAAGTTTGTTTGCAAGCAACAGATTAACAATTACAGACACGAATATTGTTATTGTAAAACTTATTAGTATTGTAATTGGTGAATAATCTGCCGGATAATATAATTTGTCAGTATTACTTCTGATGGACTCTAAAACATAATATCCTACAGGAACTCCAATTATAAAACCGACTATTGAAATCCCCAAATATTGTGTTACGAACAGTTTTTTCAAATCTTTTAATGGGAATCCTAAAACTTTCAATGTTGCCATGTCACGCTCCACTTCAGTAAACCCTAAAAGACCTAAACTGTATAAAACAACAACTGCCAAAAGAACTGCAAATATTACAACAATTATGATTAGTAAATTTGCTGTTTGTGAAAGTTTATCCCAGCTATTTGTCAGGTCGTCATAGGAGTTAATGCTTCCAATACCATCAAATTTAGATCCTACATTTTCTTTTGTAACAATTTCTGTTGCTTTAAATGAAATATTGTATTTTTCTGCACATAAGTGCCACTCTATTGTATCGCCGACTTTTAAACCAAATATGTCTGCAGTTTTTTGTGAAATAGAAACACCGTCATCTGGCAATGTAATTTCATGCTCATTTTTATCAGTTGGTGTGATTAATGAAGTTTTGTTATGAACTGTCAGTACCTGTGTTTTTTTAATGTCATTAGCTTTGATTTGAATTGATTTTGTCATTAATGGAGTGCCGTCAACTTTACTAATTATTGAATCTATTTGTGATTGAGAAACATTATCTTGAAGAACAAGTTGTGTTTCATAGTGATTGATATCATCATATTTCCAGCTTTTCAAGTCATTGACTCCATCATGCATACCAAATGCTGAGATGAGAAGTACTGTACAACCAATGATTCCGAATAGTGTAATAACTGTCCTTAATTTATTCCTGTTAATATCTCGGATATTCCATCTGAGGTTAAATCCAAATTTGTTCCAAATCTTTGTATTTTCAATAAATCCTATTTTATTTACTTTAGGAGGTTTGGCCTTCAGAGCTGATGATGGAGATTCTCGGATAATACTTGCAACTGCAATGTATGAGCATATAATGGAACTTAAAATGATTAAAAGAGCAACAATAATGAAATTTATATTGAATCCTGGATCCCAGCAAGGTAAGGTATAATAGGACTTCATTGTGTCAACAAAGATATATGGTATTGTTTTGTGTCCGATTATTATTCCCAGTACACTACCAATTAGTGTCATAATGAAACCATAAGATAAATAATGAATTATTAACGGTCTGTTTTTAAAACCTATTGCCTTTAAAGTTCCAATCTGTGTTCTTTGATGGTTAACGATACGTGTCATTGTACTTACTAGAATCAGAAGTGCAACAACAACAAAAATAACTGGAAACATCACGGCCAAAACGATATGCTGTTTAATTTCATCATGTATTTGATCATCGCTGCTACTGTCTTCTCTAGGCATAAAAGATGAAGTATTCAGTATATTTCCTTTGTTTTTAAGCATTTCATGTGTTTGATTATAATAATCCTGACTATTAATATTGGTTGTCATTAACAGTTTATTGTGGGGCATATTTTGACCGGGATATGCTTTCTCTGACAAGTATCCAAATCCTTGAAATTTGAAATCTGAAACTAAACCATTTTCAGGTTCTTCATAGATGTAATCTGGAGAATATCCAAGTCCACGTATTGTTTTGTGTATTGTAATTCCATTAAAGTTTAGAGTGATATTATCTCCAATTTTTAAATTTTTTGCTTCAGCAAATCTTGCATCTAACCAAATACCATTTGCATCACTAAAATTGATATTATCTCCTTCAACAGGATAATACTTGGATATATCATTTTTCTCTAAAAAATGCAGTTTTACTACGGGTTCATCAGCCAAATCAGCAATAGATTTTACAACAAATTGGCTTTCAATTCCTGTTGTTGAACTTAGATTCTTAAAATCATTAATAATGCTTTCATTGAAATTATTTCCAAGTACATATGCATCGGCTACGTTTGTTTCATTATAATAATTATTGAGATTGTCCTGTAGGCCTTGAACCTCAGAACCGATTCCTGCAAAGGCAAGCATTGTAATAAAAGACATTAAGAAAATTGCAATAAATTGCATTTTATTTTCCTTAATATCACGTAACATCTTTTTAAATAACATGGAATCACCAATTTATTGCATCTACTGATTGAGGATTTTCACTAGTTTCAATAAATTCAATTTCACCATTTTTGATGTGAATAACTTTGTTTGCAACTTTTGCAAATTCACTATTATGTGTTACTATAATGACAGTTGTATTTTCAATTTTACATAGGTTAATCAGTAATTCAATAATTATTTTTCCTGTATGGGAATCTAATGCACCTGTAGGTTCATCACACAAAAGCATTTTTGGTTTTTTAGCTATAGCTCGGGCAATAGATACTCTTTGCTGTTCTCCTCCAGATAGTTCTGGGGGGAATTTATTAACATGTTGTGCTAATCCTACTTGGGTTAAAATCTCTTCTCCATTAATATTTTCATTAACAATATCATTTAATATCTCAATATTTTCACGTGCGGTTAAATTTGGAATTAAATTATAAAATTGAAAGATAAAACCTATTTCTTGTGCACGGTATTGTGTAAGTTGTTTATCTGAAAAAGCACTAATATTTTTATTATCAATGATTATTTCACCGCTTGTAGGTTTGTCAAGACCTCCTAACAAATTAAGTAGTGTTGATTTACCACTTCCGGATGGTCCAAGAATTACTACAAGGTCGCCTTGATCTATTGTAAAATTAAGATTGTTTGCTGCTCTTACTATTTGATTTCCCATTTTGTATTCTTTTGAAACATTTCTAAGTTCTATTAATGTTCTCATTTTTTTAACCTATTTTGCTAATATTAATAAAATATATTTTTTATATTTATTTAATATTTTTGTGAATTATATTCAATAATTATGTGGGCATAATTCATTAATAACAACACTAAGAAAATCTGTTCAAAATTAAGGTAAAATTATATGGGACATTCTATTTTCACATTAATGTTCTCTATAGTAATATACTATAACAAAATAAATAATAAAACATGAATATTTTCAACATGTTTTCGGATGAAAAAGTAAACACCGGCAGGCAAGTCGAACTGGATATTGCAAAGGCATTAGCTATTATTTTCATGATTTTTCTCCATACATGTTTTGTAGTCACAGGTTTTAATGCGAATCTTAGTCCAAATTATAGTTTTCTTATTATGAATGTTTTAGGAAGGCCTTATGCTGCAGTTATTTTCATGTTTTGTATGGTGTGGGAATAGTATATTCAAGGCACACCCAATGGGATACAATGATAAAAAGGGGGTGTAACATTATTACTTTTGGGTATTTTGGTAAATTTATTTGAGTTTATTATACCTCATTTTGTTGTTAATGCTCTTTCTATTAATCCTAATCCTTTCAATATAGCTGGAGGATTAATGCTATTTTGTGTTGATATTTTAGCATTTGCAGGTTTGTCTTTTATTTTGAGGGGAATTTTAAAAAAATTTGAAATTTCAAATAAAAAATTAATTATTATTGCTATTGCAATGTCAATAGTTGGTACTCTTTTAAAAGGCATTGATTTTGGTAATAATTTTGTAAACTTATTTTTTGCTTATTTTATTGGATGTACAGGTGGATTCACTGCTTTTCCTTTATCTACATATAATGTAATTTGTCTTATAATAATAGGAAATCATGCGATTGGTAGTGATACCTTACAGGGATTAATTTCATCTTCACATTTCATCATGGCAATTGCTGCTGTTTTAACATTATCTGCAGCCATATTGCTATTCTACTCAAATTTCACTATGATTAATTGGTCAATCTGTGTCTGTTAATTTGGTGGAAAATATTAGAAATTTTTAATAGTGGGAATCTTGCAATAATGGCTAACTTTATATACTATAAAAAATTAAAATTACATTTAGTAACTAAAAGTAAGTTTATCTAAGGAGGTATTTCTTTGGCGTTTAAAGATTATTTTAAATTTAATAAAGATAAGACAACATTTATTTTTGTAGGTGGAAAAGGAGGTGTTGGTAAAACTTCTGTATCTTCTGCTACTGCTTTATGGTTAGCTGAACAAGGTAAGAAAACTTTGATTGTATCAACAGACCCTGCTCATTCATTATCAGATTCTCTTGAAGTACCAATTGGTAATTATCCACGTGAGATTAAAACCAATTTATTTGCAGTTGAAATTGATCCTGAAGAAGCAATGGCACAAAAACAAGCACAATTAGAAGCTCAAAAACAAGCTAATCCTTCAGAAGATGGGGGATTACTTGGTATGGATTTTTTAACTGACCAATTGGATATGGTTTCATCTTCACCGGGTGCAGATGAAGCAGCTGCATTTGAACTTTTTATGGGTGTAATGAATTCTGAGGAATATGATGTTGTTGTTTTTGATACAGCACCTACAGGACATACTTTAAGATTATTATCTTTCCCTGAAGTAATGGATTCATGGGTAGGTAAAATGATGATGGCAAAAGCAAAATTAGGTAGTGCAACAAATGCATTAAAGAAAATAATGCCATTTATGGATGCTGTTGATGATCCACAAACTTCTGAAGATTTAAAAAGAACTAAAGAACAAATTGATAAAGCAAAAGAAGTTTTATCTGATTCAGATAGGACCACATTTAAAATGGTTGTTATTCCAGAAGAAATGTCTATTTATGAATCAGAAAGAGCTTTAGAAGCACTTGAAAAATATGATATTGCTGTTGATAGTGTAATTGTAAATCAGGTAATGCCGGATATTTGTGATTGTGATTTTTGTCATTCAAGACATAAACTACAACAAAAACGTCTTGCTTTAATTGATCAGAAATTCCCAAATCAGCATGTAGCTCAAGTACCATTATTTAAAGATGAAGTTAAAGGTCAAGAAAAATTATTAAACCTTGCTCATATTTTATATGATGATGAAGATAACGATGAAGTTGTTCAAGAAGCAATTCAACTTTAAAAAAAATAAAAAGTTAAAATAAGTAATTATTTTAACTTTAATCATTCTTCTTTTTTAAAAAACCATTCACAAAATTTTATTACAATTATTAATCCTAAAATCCATAAACTTATATTTAAACTTCTAAATAATGTTATTTCACAGATTAGGGAAATAATAAATAAAATATCGAGTATTTTAAAAATTACGTGCTGATTTTTAAACTCTTCAATTAAATTCATTTTATTCTCCTTTCCAACTTTTATCCCAATATTTAATTGGCATGCTAAATGGTGTCCAGGTCTCTTCTGAAAAGTACTGATATGTTTCTTGTTTTGTTAATTGTTTTACTTGTCCATTACTTATGTAAATAGCACTATTTCTATTTAATGTTAAATCTTTATTAATTTTTACTTCAACATAATCGACTTTACCATTATTTGGAATATTATAAACTTTTTTTCCCTGTAAATATCCGGGGCGAGTAAAAGTTATTGAATCCATTGCTTTATGCCAGTCTTGTTCACTTATCATTGAATCTCTATATCTAACACCTCCATCTTGAATAAGAGCCATCACAGTAAATAATCCTAATGCTGCTTGTGGAACTCCTCGTAGTGTTTTTCCTAAAAGGAATGTCAATCCTTTATAGGCAAGCATACTTAATGGATGAATATTTTTAAAATAATTTGATAGTGAATCTTGTATTCCGGAAGCACTTTTTAATAGTTGATTTAATCCTGAGAGTATGTCTTGTGGAATTACTCCGACACTACAACAATCTCTGCCGGTTGCAACACATGATCCCTTATAAACCATTTCATTTTTTGATAATAAAACATTACTGACTCCACTACTTGTATTTAATACAATTGCTGAAGTATTGCCGCTAAAAAGATATAACATTTCTCCAATTTGACTTATACTAAATTCATTATTTTCAATTGAAGAAAATACCATTTCCTGTGAATTGCTTGTATTATTCATGAATCTTTTAGCAACACTTGCTAAAACATAATCTTCAACATTTGGTAAATTTATTGAATGCATTAATTTAAACAATTCATTATTTTCTTTATTCCCATTAACTTCCATCCCCATATCCGCATTTGAAATGTGTAAATAAGTATCTTCTAAATTCATACCTCCTAATATTGTAATTGTCTTTAATCTGTTCCAATTTACATTAAAATCTTTAGCATATTGATTTGCCATTTCGTCTGAAATCCATGCAGTTTCGAGAGATGCTAAAAACATGCCGTATACATTTGCAATTCCTAATTTATTTAAATAATTAGGATTTTTTAGAACCCAAGTTTCAACAATATTTTTATTTAATTTTTCATTAATTAGTGCATAGCTTTGAAGGAATTCAAATCCTAGTGACATTCTATATTTTTCTGAAAGTCCATAGCTTATTGTTTCTTTTTTTACTACTTCTTCATGATTATTCACTGTAAATTTGGTTAATAAATCTTCTTTTGATTGGTAACCTGCAATATAATTTGTAAAATAACTGTATGTTACTGGTCGACCAGTGTTTGTGAATATTATTGGATTGGGGACATGATTTAAAATTTCATAATAATTGAAATCTAAATTTGGTCTTTGATAAAGCTTTGCTAAACTGTATTTCACACCTTCTTCATTAAAATAATGTGTCTTCATTGTTACTTTGGCTACTACTTTATCATTTTTCATATAGGTTAAAGTTTCGCTATTATCAGTACTTTTATCTGCATAAACTCCAATTAATTCGGCATTGTTGGTTGTTGAATCTCTGTAATCAATTTGTGTACAATCTGATAGTCTTGTAATCATAATTCCATCACTTGTTAGACTGTTTTTGTTTACACTACACATCATACCTAAACCATTAAATGGTACTAAATAACTTTTATAACTCATTGTTAATTGGTCTTGTGTATCAGTTTTTCCTGTTGCAAAGTTGTAAATATTAGATCCAACTTGTACTGTAAAAACTTCTATTTTTGGCATTTTTACAGTTCCGTTGGTACCTGTTTTTACTGAATACTGTGAATTATGAAAAACATAAGGTAGTGTTACATTAACATAGTTGGGAATTATGGTTGAATGTATGAAATTTGTTTTTTTTAGTGGTGGTTCTTCAACTTTTTTTGGAAGTTTATTTACTGTTATTTTGTTTGTATTAATAAGGCCAGCATATTCTGTTGTTATTGTATATGTTCCGGGGTTTAAGTTTAATATTAAACTTGCAATGCCGTTATTATTAGTTGTTTTGATATGTGTTTGTCCATTAACTTTAAAGGTAACTTTTTTATTAGGTGATAATTTTCCATAAATATTAAGTACTTTAGCATTAAATGAACTTCCGTCTTTTTCAGTCATGGTTAAATCTGTTGTTTCTAAAGTATTCAGTATTCTAATGGTTTTGGTAATACTTTCGGATGTTTTTGAATTTATAGATGTTATACTATATGTTCCGGGTTTTAAATTAATATCTAATTTTCCAACACCATTTTTGTTGGTTTTAACACTATGACTCTTGCCGTTAACTTTAAATTTCACTGGATCCTTTTTTAAAAGATTTCCTTTTTTATCATAAAAAGTTGAATAATAAGCACTTGGATTTTTATAGTATTTTGTCAGGTCATTAGATTTTATAGTACTTTTAATAGTTACTGTACTTTTTTTGCTTTGTTTTAGATAGTGTTTACTTCCATCATATGTTGTTAATACGTTGTAGGTGCCACTATTAAAATTCAGATTTATTGATGCAGTTCCTTTTTTGTTGGTTATTTTAGTGTAGGTTGCTCCATTTATAGATATTTTTACTTTCTGATTATCAATTCCTTTATTTTTAGAATCTTTTAAGGTTATAGTAAAATCATGTCCGTCTTTATAATACATTTTTACATCAGGAGCATGTATTGTTACTTTCTTTTTTGAAGATTCTAATTTATCATTTTCTACTTTTTTTGCTTCAAGTTTCTGATTATTTTTTTCAACACTCATTTTATATGATGTATGCGTTGAATCTTGTTGTTTAATTGTTTTTAATGTTTCATTATTACTTTCTGCTGCAGATACTGCAGTAATTAAAAAGAGAAATAGTAATATGAAACATATGGTGTTTATTTTCATGTTCATAATATCTACCTTCATGTTAATTTTTTTTATCAAATTAACGAGTATAGTATGATATCTGAACTATATAAAGATTAATTTTAAAATTAAATAGTAAAACACTTTTAAATTGAATTTAAGACTTAAATTTTAAGGATAAATTATAATAATGCACATATAGGTAAATTCACTTTGAGCAATATCTTTCAATGTGGATTCAACAATTCTTTCATCGGGGTAACTTAACCTTTCACAAACTACAACTTTCCTTTCATCTTCAATTCCATTGTCAAGTAAAAATTGTGCCATGTCTTTAACTTTTCTTGATGGTAAAGCAATTGTTATTTTTCCATTATTAATGACAGGTAAAATATCTTCTGTATTTTCTCTTCCATGAAATGTCATAACATTGGCATTATCCCATTGAATATAAGTTTTTGCTGCTGCAAGCTGCAGGGAACTAATTCCGGGTATTACTTCAATATTTTCTTTTGGAAAATCTTTTTCTTTTGAAATTCTTAAAACAGTATTTAAAACTCCTGAAAAACCAGGATCTCCAGTTGATAATATTGATACAATATTGCCTTTGATTGCTAGTTCAACACCTTCTTCTAATTTGTCAACTAAATCTTTAACATTAAAAGCAATTTTTCCTTTAACATTTTCAAATAATTCAATGGCACGTGTACTTCCAACAGTATAATCACTAATTTTCACGGTGTCAAGAGCTTTTTTAGTTAAATAATCTTCAGAACCCGGACCTATTCCTATAATATAAATTTTTCCAGTCATTTTAATCATTAAGTTCTATTTTGTTAATTAAATTTAGAATTTTATCATATAAAAGAATTTTTAACAGCTGGTTTTTAAGTTACAAAAATAAGATATTTCTGAAATTTTTGATTATTGGCTTTCAAGGATTTAATTTTTATTTTTCAGATTAATAATTGTAATTTCAGGTTTACAATTAATTCTAATTCTAAACGAATTAGTTCCAAGACCTTTACTTGTGTATTGAATCATATCTCCTACTTTATAAATTCCAACAGGATATTTGTAGGAATTAGGTCCTCTAAGGGGTGCTGTATCAACTTTTGGAATGATTAATTGTCCTCCATGGGAATGGCCAGATATTTGCAAATCAAATAAATTTGTTTGTGACGATTCCTCAGCAAAATCGGGTTCATGTGCAAGTAGAATACTTGGAATATCTTTTTCAAGTTTTGCAATTACTTTATCCAAATTATCTGCACAGACAGTACAGCTGTCAACACCTGCAAGATTAATTTTATCTTCACCTCTGCTTAATACACGTGAATCATTACTTAAATTAATAATACCGCTTTGCTTGAAAATATCGGTAACAATTTTTGATCCCATCCAATGATCATGATTTCCCAAGACTGCAAATTTACCATCACAGTCTCTTAATTTTTGCATTGATTTTTTAAAGGCTAATTTATAATCATCAATAACATATGAGAAATAATCTCCAGTTAATGTAATTATATCGAAATCTAAAGTATTCACATAATCAATAAGTTCATCTAAATATTCGGGGGTTATCCATTGACCTAAATGAATGTCTGTTAAATTTAAAATTTTAAAATCTTCGAAATTTTTACCTAAATTATTTATCATAATGTCAATTTCAACTAAATCAATTTTATTTTCATTAAACTTTTTTTCAGGTAGTGCTAATGTCATTGCATCTTGTATTGATTGTCTTAGCCACATTCCTTTAGGTTTGTCTATATCATTATCTTTCATTGATATTATATTATTTTCTGAAACTATTTATAATTTTAAAAACAAATATTAAAGATGATTATTATGCTTCAAATTGCTGTTACTGGAAAACCAAATGTAGGGAAATCCTCTTTTTTCAATTCTGCAACAGCATCTAGTGTTGAAATGGCTAATTATCCATTTACAACTATCGATGCTAATAAAGCTGTTGCTCATGTAATAAAGGATTGTCCATGTCAAGAGTTAGATGTTACTTGTAATCCTAGAAATTCTATTTGTCGTGATGGGAAAAGATTACTTCCTATTGAATTAATTGATGTTGCAGGTTTAGTTCCTGGAGCACATGAAGGTAAAGGATTAGGTAATAAATTTTTAGATGATTTAATGCAGGCTAAAGTATTCATTCATGTTATTGATGCTTCAGGTTCTACAAATATTGAAGGAAATCCTGTAGACCCTGGAAGTCATGATCCTCTTGAAGATATTGAATTTTTAGAAGAAGAAATTGTAATGTGGATGTATGGAATTTTATCCAGAAACTGGGTTAGACTTATAAGAAAAGTTGGTGCTGAGCATTTAGATATTTCAAAAGTATTATTTGACCAGTTATCTGGTACAGGAATAGCTATTGAAGATATTATTGAAGCTAAAAGAAATATTGAACCTGATTATAATAAATGGGAGGAAGAAGATTTAATAGAACTTACTCGAAATATTTTACACATTGCTAAACCTATGATGATTGTTGCAAATAAAGCTGACCTTCCAACTTCTGCTGATAATATTAAAAGAATAAAAGAAAAATTCCCTAATGTAATTCCAGCTTCTGCTGAATCAGAAATTGCTCTTGTAAAAGCAGCTGAAGCAGGTTTAATTAGTTATTTACCGGGTGATGATCATTTTGATATTCTTCAAAAAGATAAATTAAATGAAAATCAGTTAAAAGCTTTGGAATATATTCAAACTAATATTTTGGATGTTTATGGAAGTACTGGTATTCAAGATGCTTTAAATTATGGTATTTTTGAATTATTGGATAATATTGTTGTATATCCTGTTCAGGACGAACATAAATATACAGACCAAAAAGGTAATGTGTTACCGGATGGTATTTTAGTTCCAAAAGGTTCAAATCCTCGTGAATTAGCATATTTGGTTCATTCAGATATCGGTGATAATTTTATGCATGCTGTTGATGCAAGATCACACATGCGTGTAGCTAGTGATTATGAATTAAAAGATGGGGACATTATTAGTATTGTAACAAAAGGTTAATTCTACTTTGGTGTTTATATGAAAAAAGTCAAAATCACTGTTGTGAAAAAAGTAAGACATGATGATTTGATTGAGAAATATGAAAATCCCTTAGAACATGAATGTGATGTTGAAGTAGGGGATGTTTTCATTGCCAATGGTTGGGTTAAACCAGATAATTTTTGTGACAGTGCGTGGGAAAGTATTTCTTCTTTTGTAATGGCTTTATCATATGGCGCTGAAGATTTATATGATGGTTGGATGAAAAATAAAAAATCTGCAATGATTTCTTGTAATGATGGTTTTAGACCGGTCAGTTTTCTTTTAGAAACTTTAGATGAGGATTCCAATTAATAATCTTGTTTTTAGTTTAATTGAAGAGTAATTAACTCTTCAATCAATATCAATATAATCTTCATCTTCAGTTATAAAATCCACATCACTAATTAGTATGATTTTATTCATCTTTGGACCTAAAGATTTTTTTTCTTTAACATAACAGTCACAAATATCATATATTGTTGTATGTGATTCATTACGGATTGGTAATTTTACTGCATCACTTTCAGTTAATATAAAATATGCATCTTCTGATGGGAAAACAATATAATTTCCTTTTAATGATTCAAGCCATTTTACAGTAGTCTTATTGTGTTCGGTAAAATTAGGATTTACTTTAACATCTTTAATAAATTCATCTAATGGTATTGGATGATCGACACATATGGATACTTCTTTTTTATCGTATATGTCAGTATTTTCCTGCATATAGCTTATAGTAACAGATAATATTAATATTATACTTAAAACTAATATAATAATATGCACTGATCTTTTATTCATTGTTTACACCTTAATCTATATTTTCAATAAATATAGTATGTATCTTAAATTTATTTTTAATTAATAAAGTTTATATTTTTTTTCTTTTCATTGATTTTATTTATTTGATAAATCTGCAAAATTATTTGCAATAAAAACACAACAATCAACACAGGGTGATTTATCTGTTCCATTTTTACTTATTTTATCACATCTAACTGTTCCATATTCATTTTTAAATATAGTGAATAATTCTTTAGCATTTGATTTAATTTCAGTAATATTATTAAAAATTAATCCATTTGCGATTAATGCGCCAGTTAAAGCACCACAAGTTCCTTCATCAAAGGTTCCTCCCATTCCTCCTGCAAATCCACATGCTATTTTGGTCATTTCTTTTTGAGTAATATCAATATCAGCAGTTTCACACAATCCAATCAATGTTGACTCTGAACAACTTTTAGATTTTCTATACTCTCTTATTTTTTCTTCTAAAATTTTTTTATCAATTCCCATTACTATCTCTCCTAATTAATTATATTAACAAAGAATTTTAAATATTTATTTATTAATTATTTTGTGAGTTGATAAAAAAATGCATCCAAGACCAAGTCCGATTGCAGCATCGCTTTATACTTTAAGAGACATGAATGTAGATGTTATTGTTATGCATGGTCCAAATGGTTGTTGTTTTAGAACAGCCAGACTTTTAGAAAGTGATGGTGTAAGAGTTTTAACAACAGCGATGGCTGAAAATGATTTTATTTTAGGGGCTTCCCAAAAACTTGAAGAAACTTTAATTAAAGCTTATGACATGTTTGAACCTAATTTGATGGGTGTTGTAGGTACTTGTGCCAGTATGATTATTGGTGAAGATTTAAAAGAAGCTATAGCTAATGCTGATTTACCATGCACTGTTATTCCTGTTGAATCTCACGGAGGTTCTGGTGAAGGTGATAATACTGTAGGTGCAATCATGGTTCTAGAATCAGCAGTTGAATGTGATGTAATTCCACAGAACGAAGCAAATCGTCAAATTCAAATGCTTGAAAAAGCAACAGATGTTGAAAAAACTCGTGGAATGGCACAAGGAAAATATATTAAACCAAATTTTGGTGATTCAAAAGAAAAAGTGGCTAAAATAGTTGTAAATTATATTAATGATGGTAAAAAAGTTGCATTTGTACATAATGCTAAAAAAGAGACATCTTATTTATTTGCTGATATTATTAATTTTGATTATAATGATATCAATAAGGATAATAAGCCTATAATTGTAGCTAATTTGGATGAAAATATTGGTTTACCAAGAATTAAATCTCATGCTAAAAATATTACAAAAGAATTACCAATGGATATTGATTGCATTACTGGAGGTTTGGATGAATATCCGGTAACTGCTAATGTTGCTGCAGATTATTTAAAAGATAAAGATTTGGATTTAATTGTAGTATTTGGGGTTCCTCATGCATTTCCTATTGAGGATTTTGACGTGGAATCTGTTGCAATTACTGACGGGCCACGTTTAGTTGAACCTTTAAGAGATTTAGGTTATACTCATGTTGTTGCAGAACTTGATGCACATTCAAAAACTCTTGGTACTGAAGAAATTGTATTTTCTGATTTTGGTGGAATGATTAGAGCAGCTATAGAGTGGTTAGAATGATTACAATAATTGATTATAAAAGTGGAAATTTAAAAAGTATTTCCAATGGTTTTAAAAAAATTGGTGCAGATTATCAAATCACTGATGATGAAGAAATTATTGCAAATAGTGATTATTTAGTTTTACCAGGTGTTGGCGCTTTTGGAAGTGCAATGGATAATTTAAATCCATTTAAAAAAGTTATTAAAGAACATGTGGCTTGTGATAAACCTTTTTTAGGAGTTTGTCTTGGTCAACAAGTACTTATGGGTTCAAGTGAAGAAGCTCCTGGTGTTGAAGGACTAAATTTATTCAAAGGTCATGCAGAAAAGTTGCCTGAAGGTGTTAAAATACCTCATATGGGATGGAATAAATTAAAAGTAACTAACTCTTCACCAATATTGGATGGTATTGATGGGGAATATTTTTATTTTGTACATTCATATCACGTTGTTCCAGATGATGACGAAATAATTGCAGGTGTTTGTGATTATGGAGAAGAAATTGTATCAAGTTTATCTCAAAACAATTTATTTTCAACTCAATTTCATCCAGAAAAAAGCGGTAAAGTCGGATTAAAAATCTTAAAAAATTTCACTAACTTGGAGATATAAAAATGGATATTGAAGGTTTTGTAAGAGCAAGAATGGATAATTACTCATTCGAGGAGTTAACAGATTTATTGGCTGTTCGAATAAGAGAATATAAGAATATTTCAGAGGATAATTCCAAAGAAATGGCAAAAGCAGTAATTGATGAAGTTTCCACTACATTAAAACTTAATGAAACTGATGATGATTTTTTAAAAGAAATTGTTGATGTTAATAAGGCTGATGTGTTGATGGGGGAAATGGGAGTTGGTTCTCGTGGAGCAGGTGATTTCTTTGTTCACAGAAAAATTGCAGAAATTGTAGCTTCAACTAATACTGCATCATTAGTTAATCCATCAGAACAGGATGATGGAGGTGTTGTAAAAGCACCTGTTATGAATGATGAGGTTTATATTACAACTGCTGTTGATGGAATTCATTCAAGATTAAGTGAATATCCATTTTTAGGGGGTTTTCATGTAACTCGAGCAACATTAAGAGATGTCTGTGTAATGGGAGCAGATCCTGTAGCTATTTTAAGTGATGTTCATTTGGCAGATGATGGAGATGTTGCTAAAATATTTGATTTCACAGCAGGGGTTGCAGCTGTTTCTGAACTTGTTGATGTGCCAATCGTTGCAGGAAGTACCTTACGTGTTGGTGGAGATATGGTTTTAGGAGATAGATTTGTTTCTGCTGTTGGAAGTGTTGGTGTTTCACCATATCCTCCTACTGCAAGAAAAGGAGCTACAAAAGATGATGTTATTTTGTTAACAGAAGGTTCTGGTGGAGGAACAATAACAACTACTGCATTATATAATGGATTTTTTGATGTTGTATGGGATACTATGAATGTAAACTTTGTTCAGGCTTCACATGCTTTGTTTGAAGCTGACCTTGTTAAAGATATTCATGCAATGACTGATGTTACAAATGGAGGTCTTAGAGGTGATGCTCATGAAATTTCAAATACAACTGGTGTTGGTTTAGAATTTTATGAAAAAGAAATCAGAAACATGGTTGCTCCGAATGTATTGAATATGCTTGAAACTTTAAATATTGATCCTTTAGGTGTTTCTACTGATTCATTAATGTTAATTGTACCTCCTGATATTGTCAGTGATGTTAAAAAAGCTGTTGGTAAGTATGATGTTGCAATTTCTGAAATTGGTCAGGTTAACACATCAGGTGAACCAATATTAATTAAAGAAGATGGATCAGATGAAAAATTAGTTCCTTTATTTAGAGAAGCTGCTTATACTAAAATTAAAAAATTAGTTGGTGAAACAACTCCTGAAGACTTTGAAGATATGAAAGAAAAAGTTCAAAAGGCTTCCGATGCAGCCATTGCTAAAAAGGAAAAGGTTATAGATTATATTAACAAAAATTAAATTATTTTTTTTAAAGTGTGATTTTTCATAAAAACACATTTTCACACTTTGAAATTTTTTATAAATTTTAACATACAATTTTTTAATATGTTAGATAATAAAGGTTCATTTTATATTATAGATGGTATTTTAGCTATTTTATTACTTTTAGTTGCATTATTGATTGTAAATTCTGTGTTTGTCTATCCTAATCAAGAATATTCGTATGAAACTAATGATATTAGGAATGCACAGGATATTATGGAATTATTAAGTGGAAAAATTGATTTTAATGATAGAACTTTCATAGGAGATATTTCTGAAATTTTAAAAGATGGTGAAAACTCAAAAGAATCAATTGATAAGGTTTCAAAAATTTCAAAAAATAAATTAGATTCATATAATCTTAAAAATTATAAATTTTGTGAAAATAATATTTTAAAAGGTGAAGTTTTAGCTTCATCTGGCAATTATAATAATGCACAAAATGTTTCGGTTGCTATAAGAACATATGGTGATTATTCATATTCTTTATATTTATGGTAATTATTAAATAGTATAAAAATTATATATTCTATTGTTATCTTATTTTGTTTAGCCCTGGTGGTGTAGTTTGGATAACACATGGGACTGCGGATCCCATTCCCCGGGTTCAAATCCCGGCCAGGGCATTATTATTCCGTGATTATTATGTTAAATGCTAATACTTATGTTACATCTCAAAGGGGTATTGGTGGAACTATAAGAAACCAATATGAAGATTTTTATGTTGAAGAAATTCCAGAAATTATCCCGTCTGGTGAAGGACCAAATGTTTATGTTTGGATTGAAAAAATCGGTAGAACTACACTGGATGTTGTTTTAGATATTTCCCGTGATTTACATATTTCTCGAAAAAGAATGGGTTTTGCTGGAATGAAAGATAAGAAAGCTTTAACTAGACAATGGATTTGTATAGCTAATATGGATTCTGAATCTCAAATGCAGCAAGTTAAAGATTTGGATATTTATAAAACTGATTTTTTAAAAATTGTTAGGGGCCGTAAGAAACTTAGGATGGGCCAACTTAAAGGAAATAAATTTAAAATTTTAATTAAGGATTTAGATGATATTGAAAAGGCTGCTGATGTAGCTAACGAAGTTTTAAAAGAACTTCAAATTACTGGTGTTCCTAATTATTTTGGTTGGCAGAGATTTGGAAAACCTAGAACTAATACTCATTTGGTTGGAGAAGCTTTAATTGAAAATGATTTAAAAAAAGCTGTTGGAAGATATATTGGTAATCCTTCTTCAGATGAAAGTGAAGAAAATCAAAAAGCCAGACAAGCTTATGATGATGGAAATCTTGAAGAGTCTTTAAATTTAATGGGTAAAGGAATGAGATATGAAAAAATGATGATTCGTGAGTTAATCAGTGATTCAAAAAAAGGTGAGTTAACTGATGAATCTTATAAAAATGCACTTCATGCCCTTCCAAAACCTTTACAAAGAATGTTTGTTCATGCTTATCAATCATATTTGTTTAATGAAGCAGTAAGTAATAGGGTTGCTATGGGAATTAACAAATATGTTGAAGGAGATATTATTATTGATAATGAGGAACATATTGTATATGACAAAAGTTCAGATGAATATCAGGATTTATTAGATAATTTCAAAGCCAATCCAACTTGTCCGTTGTATGGTACTAAAGTTCCATATGCAGGTGGTAAAGTTGGAGAGATGGAGGAAAATGTTTTAAAAAATTATGATTTAGATAAAAATGATTTTGAAGTTCCAAAAATGCCACGTTTAGGAAGTTATGGGGTCAGACGTTCTATGAGGTTTCAGGTATGGGATGCTTCTGCAACTCCAACAGATGATGGTGTTTTATGTGAATTTTCAATAAATAAAGGTTCTTATGCTACTGCTGTTTTAAGAGAAATCATGAAAAAAGATGTTATTTAAGGTGAAATTATGGTTGTTTGTTCAAATTGTGGTGAAGAAGTTCCAAATGCTAAATTTTGTAAAAATTGTGGATTTAAACTTCAAGATGAAGAAAATAATGATAATCAAAAAGTTGATGTTAAATTAAATGATGATAGTGATTCAGAATTTAATGATAATTCAGAATCTAAAAAAACAAAATATTGTTCAAATTGTGGATTTGAAGTCGATTCTACTTTGAAATTCTGTCCAAATTGTGGATTTAATTTTGAAAAAAAGAGTAAACCTCAAAATTATCAGCAAAATACAGTCAGTGAAAATGAAAAGAATATTGTAGTTTCAATTATTTTAAGTCTTATTTTCCCTGGATTAGCACAAGCTTATTTAAATCTTCCAAAAAAAGCAATAACATTCATTATTGCATATGTTATATCAGCTTTTTTAATTTTGATATTGGTTGGAATTATTTTATGTGTGATTATATGGGTTTGGGCATTAGTAGATGCAATCCAATCAAATAATGCAATAAATGAAGGCAAAGATGTTGAAGATAAATTATTTTAATTAAGTGATTTTATGATTGAATGTAGAAATATTGCAAAAGGTAAAGGAAAAGGGGAATTAATTGTTTCATCAGAGCCTATCAGTTTTTTAGGCGGAGTTAATCCTGATAATGGTGAAGTAATTGATCCTAATCATGATCTTAAAGGACAAAGTATTAAAGATAAAGTATTATTTATTCCTGGAGGTAAGGGTTCAACTGTTGGTTCATATGTTATTTTTCAAATGATGAAAAATAATACTGCACCTAAAGCTATTATTTGTTTAAGTGCTGAACCAATTATTGCAACTGGGGCTATAATGTCTGATATTCCTATGGTTGATTCTCCTTCTGAAATTAAGGATTTAAAAACTGGTACTTTGGTCGAAGTTGATGGGGATAAAGGTACAATTGAAATATTGTAAGTGATTATATGCAAACTCTAATTGCAAATGTAAACATTATTAATCCATTTGAAGAAATTAAAACCAATCAAAATGTATTAATTGAAGATAATTTAATTAAAGAAGTTTCCTCTCAAAAAATCAATACAAAAGATAATGTTAAAATAATTGATGGTGGAGATAATTATCTTCTTGCCGGTTTTATTGACTGCCATACTCATATTTTTGCTAAAGGTTTTTATAAACAGGAAAACATGAGTAATCCATTGGGAATTCATTTTTACAATGCTGTTTTACATGCATCTCAAACAATAAATGCCGGAATTACAACAATTAGAGATTGCGGATCTGCTGATTTAAGTTTTAAATTAGCTCAAAAAAGAAAACTATTCACGGCTCCTAAAATTCATTTATCCATCACTCCTTTAGTTATGACTGGGGGTCATTTTGATTTATTATTGCCTTCTGGATTTGATATGGAAATAATGTATCCTGGATTTCCTAAAGGCAGGTGTGATGGTGTTGAAGAAGTTTTAAAAAAGACTCGAGAAGTTAAAAGAGCTGGTGCTGATTTCATTAAGGTAATGGCTAGTGGTGGTGTGTTAACTACAAATACTTCTGTTGAATTTCCTCAATTCAATAAAAAGGAGTTAAAAACCATAGTTAATGAAGCAAATGCTAATAATATGAAAGTTTCTGCTCATTGTCATAGTCTTAAAGGAATGAATAACTGTATTGATGTTGGTTTTAGTTCTATTGAACACGGAACATTTGTAGATAAAAAAACTGCTCAAAAGATGATTGAAAAAAATGTTTCACTCATTCCTACATTACTTGTTCACCAATTTTTATATAAAAATGGTTTTCCTGCATGGGATACTTATGCTTTTGAAAAAACTCAAAAATTAAAAGAGATAGTTAAAATTCACAAAGAAAATATCTCTATTGCATATCAGGAAGGTGTTGAAATATTAATGGGAACAGATAGTGGTGTTATTCCTCATGGACATAATTTGGAGGAATTAATTCATTTGACTGAAATTGGAATGTCTGCTGATGAAGCAATAGCTAGCGGAACTTCTAATGCAGCTAAATTTTTAGGTTTTAATAATATGGGTCTTGTTAAAGAAAATTATATTGCTGATTTGATTTTGGTTAATTCAAATCCTTTGGATGATGTGTCTATATTAAGTGATAATGATAATATTTTAGGGGTTTTTCAGGATGGAACTGAAGTTAAAAATTAATGAAGATTTATGTATTGCTTGTAAACAGTGTCAACAAGTTTGTATTAGAGATAATATTATTGTTGAAGATTTTGCTGTTGAAACAGGTAGTAATTGTTTTGAATGTGGTCATTGTATGGCAATTTGCAGACAGAATGCAATTACTTTAAAAAGTTTTGAACATGATTCGGATAAAATTGTTGAATATGATCCTCGTGAAAGTATTTTAGAATATGATGATTTGCTCGAGTTTTTAAAAAGAAGAAGATCTATTAGATGGTTTAAAAATAAAAAAATTGATGAAGTTACTTTTGATAAATTATTTAAAGGAGCTTATTACTCTCCATCTGCACAAAATGCACAGGATGTTGAATTTGTAGTTTTGGATGATAAACTTGATGAATTTATGAATTTGGTTTATGATATTATTAAAGTTGAAGAAGATGAATTTTTCAGAATAAAAGAGTTTGGTGAGTATTTAGCAGATAATACTACTAAAAAGTTTCATCCATTATTATGGGAAGGTAAACAGTTAATTTTAACATTTTCCACTGATAAAACTAGTGCTGTCATTGCTAATACTCGTTTGGAATTACTTGCTTATTCTTTAGGATTGGGTGGTTTTTATTCATTATTTATTTTAAAATCTGATGAAATAAATCATGAAAAACTCATGGAATTTTTCCCGGATATTGATAAAAATAAACATATGTTTTCAGCTTTTATAATTGGTTATCCTAAAAAACTATTTAGGAAAACTATTCCTCATAAGGATATTAAGGTCACTTATTATTAAAATTTAGTTTTACCTAAACTTTTTATATCTTAGAAAATAAATTAAGTCTATCTATATTTGAATGGTTGTGATGAGATGGTAAAACACAAACATATGGACTTACCGATTGAAGGAATGCATTGTGCTTCATGTGTTTTAAGTGTAAATAAAACCTTTGAAAAAATTGACGGTGTTGAGGAAGTTGATGCAGATTTATCAGCAAATAAACTCCATATTACTGTTGATACAAAAAAAATTTCTTATGAAGAGATGGAGAAATTAATAAAAAATCTTGGATTTGAACTTCACACTGATGAAATGACAATTAGAATCCAGGGTATGCATTGTGCTTCATGTACCATGAATGTTGAAAATTTTTTAATAAGATTAGATGGAATTTTTGATGTTAAGGCAGATTTAACTTCTCAATCTGCTAGAATAAGGTATGATTCTTCAAAAGTTACATTAAATGAAATTGATAATGTCATTACATCTTTGGGATTTGAACTTTTAGGTATCGAAGGTCAAAGTGAAATTGATGAAGAAGCTATTTATCAAAAGGATTTATCTCAAAAACGTAATAGGATTATTGTTGGTTTAATTTTTTCTGCTATTTTAATGATTTTAATGTTCAGTGGGTTTGATCCATTAAAAACTTTTACTAGTGGTATAAATGCTCATATTTCTTCAATGGGATTATTTTCATTAATTATTAGTATTTTACCTTTTTTATATGTTTCATTACCTATTTTAAAAGCAGGGGTAAATGGTTTAATTCATAAGAATTTGAATATGGATGTAATGTATTCAATGGGTATTTTAGTTGCATATATTTCAAGTATTTTGGGAACATTTGGAATAATTCTTGATCATAGTTTTATGTTTTATGATTCTGCAATAATGCTTTCTTCATTTCTGATGATTGGAAGATATTTAGAATCAAGAGCTAAAAAAAGAACATCTGATTCTATAAAAGATTTAATTGGTCTTCAACCAACTGTGGCAACAGCAATTGAACTTGATAATCATGGTGAAGTTATTTCACAAAAAGAAATTCAAATATCAGATATTGAATTGGAAGATTTACTTTTGGTTAAACCAGGTGAAAAAATCCCTGTTGATGGTGATGTTGTAGGTGGGGAATCTTATGTGGATGAATCTATGATTAATGGAGAACCTGTTCCTAAAGTTAAAACCGA
This sequence comes from uncultured Methanobrevibacter sp., assembly GCA_902785855.1. GTDB lineage: Archaea > Methanobacteriota > Methanobacteria > Methanobacteriales > Methanobacteriaceae > Methanocatella. The sequence goes on from CADAAJ010000003.1 coordinate 60,798, forward strand.
AGGTGAAGAAGTTTTTTCAGGAACTATTAATCAGGATGGTATTTTATATATTAGGGCTAAAAAAATTGGTAAAGATACAGTATTATCAAATATTATTCGATTAGTAGAAAAAGCTCAATCATCAAGACCTCCTGTTCAAAAATTTGCAAATACAATTGTTTCATATTTTATTCCAATAATTTTAACAATAGCTATTGTTGTTTTCTTAATTTGGTATGTTGTTTTTCATGCAACATTATTATTCTCACTTACCTGTTTAATTTCGATACTTGTTGTAGCATGTCCATGTGCATTGGGTCTTGCTACTCCAACGGCTGTTACTGTTGGTGTTGGAAGAGCAGCAGAATTTGGAATTTTAATTAAAAATGGGGATACTTTAGAAAATGCAGGACAAATAAATATCGCCGCTTTTGATAAAACCGGAACAATAACAGAAGGAAAACCTGAAGTAGATGATATTATTGCTTATGATACTTTAAAAGAAGAGTTAATTAAAATTGCTGCAAGTGTTGAACAGAATTCAACACATCCGATTGCTAAAGCTATTTTAAATAAAGCTAATGAATTAAATATTGATTTACTTTCCACTTCTAAAGTTGAAAATATTCCGGGTAAAGGATTTAAAGCACAGTTAAATTCAAGTGAGGTTTTAGTTGGTAATTTTGCTTTAATGGAAACTTTCGATGTTAAAGTTTTAAATGAAGCTTTAAATCATTATCATAATCTGGAAAAATGTTCTAAAACAACTATTTTCATTGCTCAAAATAAAAATATTTTAGGAATTATAAGTTTATCGGATAAAATTAAAGATAATTCTAAAATAACAATTGATGAACTACATAATATGAGTATTGAAAATTATATGTTGACTGGGGATAATAAATCCAATGCTGAAAATGTTGCTTTTGAAGTGGGAATTGATAAGGTCTATTCAAGTGTTTTACCTAATGATAAATTAGATATTGTTAAACAAATACAATCCGAGAATAATAAAGTTTTATTTATTGGGGATGGTATAAATGATGCTCCAGCACTTACTCAAGCTGATATTGGTGTAGCTATGGGTAATGGAACTGATATTGCAATGGAAAGTGGTGATATTGTTCTTATAGAAGGGGATTTGGAAAATGTTGTAGCAGCGATACAATTTTCTAAAAAAGTAATGCGGAGAATTAAAGAAAATATATTCTGGGCATTTGCTTATAATTCTATTTTAATTCCAGTAGCAGCTGGTGTTTTGTATCCTACTTTTGGAATAATATTTGAACCTGCTTTAGCAGGTCTGGCAATGGCAATGAGTTCTGTAACAGTTATTTCATTATCTTTAATGCTTAAAAAATATGTTCCTGAAATAAAAAAGAAAAAAATTAATTGATTTAACGATCAATTAATTCTAATTTTAATTTTCCGAGTTTTGGTGAAAGGACATTATAAAATATTGAGATTAATGCTCCCAATACAAATCCACTAATAAATCCTCCGATGATATTTCCAAGAGCTGCTGTAGGTTGTCCTCCACTAATCATCATAATTATTGCAAGAATTATATTTAAAACACCACTAACAACAGCAAATGCAATAGCAAATTTTAATGTATTAATAGACTCAAGAACTGTTAAATTGTTTTCATCACTTAATTCTACAACAATTCCTCTACCACTTTTTGCAAGAATATTGTAAATGTAAGTTGCAAGCAATGTAAATACAAATGTAATTATAAATGTACCGAATATAATCATTAAGATTGTTGTTGGTTGGCTTAAAATCATTAAAAATTGGTATAAATTATAAGCCAATGCTTGTTGTCCGGTAAACATTAAAGTTTGTATGAATGAAGTGACTAAAATAGGTAATAACATTACTAAAACTAAATATAATAATATTATTTCTATTGTTAAAATAATGGAAGTTATTATTGCAGGTTCGGTGGTACTGACTTGAACAATTTCACTTTCATCATTTAATACAAATTTAATCTTTTTTAATCTTTTTGATAAGGCATTAAATATAAATCCTTCAAAAAAGTTTCTATAAGTCTCATATATTAAAGTTCCAACAACTATTGTGGGCAATATGTATATTGCAATATTAATTCCTTCAGGGCTACTCATACTAATAGGTATCATTAAAGCAATTGCTGCAATAATTGAAAAAACTATTCCAATACTTGTTGTAATGACGGTATAGGATGCTAATTCAATAGATTTTATTTCTTTAATACTCATTTTATCACCTAGAACCAATTTTTAGATTTTTCTAACAATTCATCAATGATTGTTGGTATGGAGCCGGTATAAGTATGTGGGTCCATAATTTTATCAACATCTTCTTTATTCAAATACTTTTGAACTTCTTTGTCTTCTAAAATTAATTCTCCAAGTAATAATTTTTCCTTATTTGCTTTAATAGCATTTTTTCTTACAATACCATATGCAGTTTGTTTTCCCATTCCTGCACGTGTAAGTTCAGCCATTAATCTTTCAGCCATAATTAATCCATTTGTTAAGTTCAAATTACGTTCAATATTTTCATCATAGAATACTAAGTTTGTCATTAATTTAATTGTTAAATTTAAGATGTAATCAGTTAAGATACAACTTTCAGGAAACATAATTCTTTCACATGATGAATTAGTTAAGTCTCTTTCGTGCCATAATGGATTATTATCTAATGCTGCATTTACATAGGATTTAACTATTCTTGCAACACCACAGATTCTTTCAGCAGTAATAGGATTCATTTTATGAGGCATAGTACTACTGCCGACTTGTTTTTCAGGGTCGAAATATTCTCCTACTTCCATTATTTCAGTTCTTTGTAGGCTTCTAATTTCTAAAGCAATTTTATCTAAAGTACTTGCAATATTTGCTAATACACTAATAAATTCTACATGATTGTCTCTTTGTACAACTTGATTTGTTATTGTAGCAGCAGGAAGGCCTAAAATTTCAGCTACAGTTTTATGAATTTCCCAGCCTTGTTCACCTAAAGCAGCAGTGGTTCCAACAGCTCCATCCATCATTCCAATACAAACATTTTCTTTTGCATTGTTCAATCTCACATATTGTCTGTGAAGTTCATCTGCCCAAAGACCAAATTTCATCCCATATGTGGTTGGAAGTGCATGCTGTCCATGAGTACGCCCAATACATACTTTCATTTTATTTTCACTTGCTAAATCAAGCATTATTTTAGTTAATCTTTCTAATTTTTCTTCTAATACATCAATGGAGTCACGTATTAATAAAGAATTAGAACTATCTACTATATCATTGGATGTAGCTCCAAAGTGAACATATTCTCCAGCACCATTTTCACATACTTCTGTGATTGATTTTGAAAGCGCTGCTATGTCGTGATTAGTTTCAGCTTCTATTTCTTTCATTCTTTCTAATTTCACATAATTAGTATTTGCTTTAGACGCAATTTCATCAGCAACATCTTGAGGTATTATTCCTAATTTTCCTTCAGCTTGAGCTAAAGCAGATTCAACATCTAACATTCTCTGTAATTTATTTTCTTCTTCCCAAATATTTTTCATTTCTGGGGTACCATACCTAAATTCAATAGGATGTATAGCCATTATATCAACTCTTGAATTTTTATATTAAATTTCCTTATTTTAAGGATAAAGCTATTTACTTTTTTCATTTCTTTTCTTTAATAGTAAATATCATAGAAAATTTTAATGAATTATAAACATGTATTGTTATATTTTTTCATATATTTAAATCAACTTAAATGTTGAATTTTTTCAGAAATTTTTTATAATGTACATATGTAGTTAGTTAAATATTCATTTTTTACCGATAATTTTAAGGAAACATTTATATTGTTATATCTAAAGAGTTATTATTACTATTATTATTCAATGATAGGTGATTATTTGGAAACTAAAATAAGACAGTTTCGCCAGGATAAAGGTATAACTCAACAGGAGTTAGCTGATTTGGTCGGTGTAACACGTCAAACAATAAATGCTTTAGAAAATGCTCGTTATAACCCTTCCTTATTATTGGCCTATAAAATTACAAAAATTTTGGGAAAAAATATTATTGAAGATGTATTTATAATGAATGATGATTAATTAAAGATAATTTAATTGAAATAAGCATCTGCCAGTGTTTTAGGTAGAGTGCTTTCTAACCGAATATTAAATTTTATATTTAAATCCGTATTACGGGTTTAATATATATTTTTTTTGATGGAAATGTATTTATTTAAAGATAAGATTAAAACTGTTACAATTAAGGAAATTTTTTCAATAATTATTATTTTGTTTTTAATTCAGTTTGTTTTAAATGAATTAAATATTATTCACATTGATTTTAAGTATATGTATTTAGTTATTATTGCATATATTTTATTTAAACTTAGAGATTGTATTTTTTCATTAAAACAAGATTTTTTATCTATTTTTTCTTTTGAAACAATTAAAAATGTTTTGTTTGTTGTAATCTTGAATATTTTTATTTCATATGGATTTTTATATTTGGCTAATTTTTTATCTGCAAATTTTAATCTAAATTCGATATTACCTTTTTCAATCACCTTTGGAAACATGATTTTTATTATCATTGTTTCTCCTATTGCTGAAGAATTGATTTTTCATGGTGTTTTATTAAATAGGTTGAGATTAGTTGTTCCTGTATTATTTTCAATTTTTATTTCCTCATTGTTGTTTGCTGCCCTTCATAGTTTCGGATCTATTTTTTCTGCTTTTATTTTTGCAGTTTGTATGGCAATTTTATATTTAAAAACTGATAATATTTTAGTTCCAATATTTGCACATTTTTTAAACAATCTTTTTGCTGAAAGTATTGTTTTTATAGATAAACAGGAAATTATTTTTAACAATGTTTTGGTGATGAATTGTATTTCTATTGTTGCAGTTCTGTCTTTTATTATTATTTTAATTTTCATTGTTAAACAATTAAATAATCTTAAATATTAATAAATCTTAATATTTTTATCATGGACTTAAAAAAAATTGGAATTTTACTAATATTTGTTGGTGTTGTTATTAGTATTGTTTTTGTAAATACTAGAGAAATTCTTATACCTGGATTAACAATTACTGTTATTGGTTTTTTTGTTACTCTTTTGGGTTTTATTGGGGCTATTAAAAGAAGAAAAATTGTTAGTGATAAGTTAAGTGATGATGTTGCAACTATTCTTCAGCCTTTAATTACTAAATATTCTAATTTAAATAAACAGTATAAACAAGAGTATTCGGATGAAGAATACTCTAAAAAAAGATTAGAATTAAATAAAAGTTTGGAAAAAGAAATTTCTCAAAGTCTTCCTTATTTGGAAAGTAGGGAAATTAAAAATATTGTTATTCAATTCAGTAAAGAACAAGATAAAATGGATTGAATTTTTTTTGAAGTTTTCTTATAATGTACATTTTATGACAACAAGGTTTTAAATAGTACATTTTATATAATTAATTTTGGTGATAAAATGTTTTCCCCAAATTTCGAAGAAGTTAAAAAAATTGCAAAAAACACGGAATTTAAAAGAATCCCTATTTCATATGAGTTATTTTCAGATATTTCAACTCCTATTGAAGTTTTAAGAATTTTAAAAGATATTAGTGCTCATGTTTACATGTTAGAAAGTGTAGAGGATTCAAAAAATTGGGGAAGATATAGTTTTTTAGGTTATGATCCTCTTTTGGAATTCACATGTCAAAATGGGGTCGTTTCAATTAAAGGAGATATGAATTTTAATGAATTAAATGAGGATAAATCAGTTATATCAACAGATAATCCTGGAGAAATTATTAAAGATTTAATTTTAAAAAATAAATCTCCAAAAGTTGATAATTTACCTTGGATTGTTTTAAAGATATTGATTTAATGTTATTTGATAAAGTCATTGCTTTTGATAATTTCAAACAAAAGATAATTCTTATTGTCAATATGAAAACTGATGATTTAATTAATAATTATAATAAAGCTTGTAGTGACTTAAAAAACATGGCAAATTTAATTAAAAATGGGTCAAAGGCTAAAATCCCATCACTTGAATTAAAATCTGATTTTTCACCAGTTTTTTCACGCGAAAAATATTGCGAAATGGTCGATAAAGCTAAAGATTATATTTATGAAGGAGATATTTTTCAAGTTGTCCTTTCAAATAGGATTGAAGCAGAAATTTCTGGAAGCTTATTTGATACATACAGAATTTTAAGAACTACAAATCCTTCTCCATACATGTTTTATTTTTCAAGTGAGGATATTGAAATTGCAGGTGCATCTCCTGAAACTTTAGTTAAATTAAATGATGGTAAATTATACACATTTCCATTAGCTGGTACTAGGCCTCGTGGAAAAACAGATAAAGAAGATTTAATTTTAGAAAAAGAATTATTGTCTGATGAAAAAGAACTCGCTGAGCATAATATGTTGGTTGATTTGGGACGTAATGATATTGGTAAAATTTCAGAAATTGGCTCTGTTAAAGTTGAAAAATATCTGTCCGTTGAAAAATTTTCTCATGTCATGCATATTGGATCAACAATATCTGGTAAATTACGCAGTGATTTGGACTCTCTTTCTGCTATTGATTCTATTTTACCTGCTGGTACTTTATCGGGAGCTCCAAAAATTAGGGCCTGTGAAATTATTAATGAATTGGAAAATAATAAAAGAGGAATTTATGGTGGAGCTATAGGATATCTTGATTTAAGTGGTAATATTGATACTTGTATATCAATTAGAATTGCTTTTGCTCGCAACAACAAGGTATTCATCCGCTCTGGAGCAGGTATAGTTGCAGATAGTGTTCCTGAAAATGAATTTGATGAATGTTTGAATAAAGCTCGGGCGGTCATTGATGCTTTAAAAATGGCTGATGGGGGGATTGAATGATTCTTTTAGTTGATAATTATGATAGTTTTTCATATAACTTATTTCAATTAATTGGTGAAGTTACCAGTGATATTCAAGTTTATAGAAATGATAAAATTACTTTAAATGAAATAGAACTCTTAAAACCTGAAGCTATTATTTTATCTCCAGGACCTGGTAAACCGGAAAATGCAGGAATTTGTGTTGATATTGTTAAAAAATTTCACAGTAAAATTCCAATATTGGGCGTTTGTTTAGGTCATCAGGCGATATGTGTTGCTTTTGGAGGTAATGTTTCTTATGCAAAAAGGTTAATGCATGGAAAATCTTCTGTGATAAAATTAAAAGCAGATGATATTTTTAAAGAATTAGGAAATGAAGTTACAGTTGGAAGGTATCATTCTTTAAGTTTGGTTGAAGATAGTATTCCTGATTCATTAGAAGTTATTTCCAGAGATTTAAATGATGATGAAGTGATGGCTATTAAACATAAAAACTATGATGTTTACGGCCTTCAATTTCATCCTGAATCAATTTTAACTCCATGTGGATTATCAATAATAAAAAATTTTATAAATAATATTCGAGGGGATTTTTATGATTAAAGAAGCGATATTGAAAGTATATAAACATGAAAATTTAACTTATGATGAAGCTTACCAAACAATGGATGAAATTATGAGTGGTGAAGCAAGTGAAGTTCAAATGAGTGCTTATTTAACAGCAATGTCAATGAAAGGAGAAACAATTGATGAAATTACTGCATCTGCTGAAGCTATGAGAAATCATTGTGTAAGATTATTAAATGATGAAGAAGTATTGGAAATTGTTGGTACTGGAGGTGATGGTTCAAATACTTTTAATATATCAACAACTTCATCAATTGTTATTTCAGCAGCTGGGGTTCCTGTTGCAAAACATGGTAACCGATCAGCATCAAGTAAATGTGGTGCTGCTGATGTTTTGGAGGAACTTGGTGTTAATATTTTCATCGAACCCGAAAAAAGTTTAAAATGTTTGAAAGAAATTAATTTATGTTTTTTATTTGCTCAAAATTATCATTTGTCTATGAAATATGTTGCTAATGTTCGCAGTGAACTTTCTATTAGAACAATATTCAATATTTTAGGCCCTCTTACAAATCCTGCAGGAGCTACAATGCAGGTATTGGGAGTTTATGAAAAAGAATTAGTAGAACCTTTAATCAATGTTTTAAATAATCTTGGTGTTAGTTCTGCTTTGTCTGTCTATGGGATGGATAATATGGATGAAATTTCTGTTAGTGACAAAACTTTTGTCTGTGAACTTAAAGATGGTGAAACTTTTTCATATGAACTTTCACCAGAAGATTTTGGAATAGAAATAGCATCTAAAAAAGATTTGGTTGGTGGAGATGCAAAAGAAAATGCAAAAATAACATTGGATATTTTGAATGGTCAAAAGGGTCCTAAAAGAGATGCAGTTGTTTTAAATTCTGCTGCGGGATTGTATGTTGCAGGTAAAGTTCAGTCATTGGCTGAAGGTGTTGATTTGGCTTGTCAGATTATTGATTCGGGAAAAGCCTTAGAGCAACTTGAAAAATTTATTGAAGTTACAAACAGTTGATTATTATGCTTGAGGAAATAGTTTTAAAAACAAAAGAACGTGTTGAAGAATCAAAAAAGAATAAACCTTTGGATGATTTAAAAAAAGAAGTTTTGGCATTAGAAATTTCTAAAGAATTTCCATTTAAAAAAGCATTATCTGAAGAGGACATATCTATAATTGCTGAAGTTAAAAGGGCTTCTCCTTCAAAAGGTTTAATTGTTGATGATTTTGATTATATTGAAATTGCAAAAGAATATGAACTGGCAGGTGCTTCAGCAATTTCTGTTTTAACTGAACCTTATTTTTTCATGGGTTCAAATGAGTATTTGTCTTCAATTTCTAAAAATGTCAATATTCCACTTTTAAGAAAAGATTTTATTATTGATGAATATATGATTTGGGAAGCTAAGCTTATTGGGGCTTCAGCTATTCTTTTGATTGTTTCAATATTGGATATTGTTCAATTAAAAAAATTTTTAGATTTGGCTCATGATTTGGGACTTTCTGCTATTGTTGAAGTTCATGATTCTTATGAAATTTCAAATGCTTTAATTGTTGGTGCTGAAATTATTGGTGTGAATAATAGAGATTTGAAAGATTTTAGTGTAAATATTGAAAATAGTATCAATCTACGTAGATGTGTGAGTAGTGATGTAATATTTATTTCTGAAAGTGGAATTAAAACCAAAGAAGATATCATTAAATTAAGAGAAAATAATGTTGATGCTGTTTTAATTGGTGAAACTTTAATGAAAAGTGATAATAAAATATCAATGATTTCGGAGTTGAAGAATGGTTAAAATTAAAATCTGTGGTATTAAAAGATTTGAAGATATTGAAATAGTTAATAGATATAAACCAGATTATATAGGATTTGTATTTGCTAAAAGTAAAAGAAAAGTATCTCATGATTTTGCTAGTAAATTAAAGAATAAATTAGACTCTGATATTCTTGCTGTTGGTGTTTTTGTTGATGCTGATGAAAATGAAATCTTAAGATTATATGATGAGGGTATTATAGATATGGCACAGCTTCATGGAAATGAAAGTGATGAATATATTTTATCCTTAAAAGAAAAAACAGATTATAAATTAAAAATTATAAATGCAATAGAGATGCATGAAAATATTGATTTAACTATATATAATAATTCTCATGCGGATTATTTATTATTTGATAGTGGTAAAGGTAGTGGAATTACCTTTGATTGGAATTTAATAGGTAAAAATTTAGATAAAGAATTTTTTATTGCAGGTGGGTTAGATATTTCAAATATTCCATTAGTAATTGATGAGTTTAATCCTTATGGTGTTGATTTAAGTTCTAGTTTGGAAATTGATGGTGTTAAAGATGAAAATAAGATTAAAGAAATTATTGAGGTTATAAAATGAATGATGGAAGATATGGTGAGTATGGAGGTCAGTACATATCTGAAACTTTGATGAATGAGCTGTTATATTTGGAAGAGCAGTATAATTATTATATGAAAGATCCTGACTTTTTAGATGAATTAAATTTTTTATTAAAAGAATATGCGGGTCGTCCATCATTATTGTATTATGCTAAAAGAATGACTGAAGACCTTGGTGGGGCAAAAGTCTATTTAAAACGTGAGGATTTAAATCATACTGGTGCTCACAAAATTAATAATGTTTTGGGTCAAGTTTTACTTGCTAAAAAAATGGGTAAAACAAGAGTCATTGCTGAAACTGGTGCAGGTCAACATGGTGTTGCAACAGCTACAGCTGCAGCACTTTTAGATATGGAATGTGAAGTGTATATGGGTGAAGTTGACACTGAAAGACAGGCTTTAAATGTGTATCGTATGGAATTGCTTGGTGCTAAAGTTAATCCTGTTAAATCAGGTACTAAAACATTAAAAGATGCAGTTAACGATGCATTTAGAGATTGGATTGCTAGAGTACATGATACAAATTATGTTATTGGTTCTACTATGGGTCCCCATCCATTTCCTATGATGGTTAGAGATTTTCAAGCTATTATAAGTAAAGAAGCACGTCAACAAATTTTAGATAAGGAAAATAAACTTCCAAACATGGTAATTGCATGTGTTGGTGGTGGAAGTAATGCAATGGGAGCATTTTATAATTTTATTGATGATGAAAATGTTAAATTGGTAGGTTGTGAAGCTGGTGGGAGGGGAGTTGATACTCCTTATAATGCAGCTGCTCTAACCAATGGTAAAATTGGTATTTTTCATGGTATGAAATCAATGTTTAATCAGGGCGATTATGGTCAAATTGCTCCGGTTTATTCCGTTTCAGCAGGTCTTGATTATCCAGGTGTTGGTCCTGAACATGCATATTTAAAAGATAAGGGTCGTGCTGAATATGTTCCAATAAATGATGAAGAAGCTGTAAATGCTTTTGAATATTTATCAAGAATGGAGGGTATTATTCCTGCTATAGAAAGTGCACATGCTGTTGCATATGCAATGAAAGTTGCACCTCAAATGGATACAGATGATGTTATCATAGTCTGTTTATCAGGACGTGGTGATAAAGATGTCAGATCAATTGCAAAATATCGTGGGGTTGAATTAAATGAGTAAAATAGCAAATGCTTTTAAAAATGGGACTGCTTTTATAGGATTTTTAACTGCAGGAGATCCTACAACTGAAAAAACTGTTGAATATATTTTAGCTATGGAAGAAGCAGGTTGTGATTTAATAGAAATTGGAATTCCATTTTCAGATCCTATGGCTGAAGGAATTGTAATTCAAGATGCTAATGTTAGAGCTTTAAAACATAATACTACCACTGATGATGTATTTGATATTGTTCGTGAGGTACGTAAAAAAACTGATGTTCCATTGGTATTTTTAACTTATATCAATCCTGTTTTCTTTTATGGTTATGAAAAATTCTTTAAAAAATGTAATGAACTTGGAGTTGATGGGATTATATCTCCTGATTTACCATTTGAAGAAAAAAATGAAATTAAAGATATTGCTTTAGCTAATGATGTTGATGTTATTTCTTTAATTGCACCTACATCCAAACAAAGAATTCAGAAAATTGCAAGTGATGCAAGTGGTTTTATTTATGTTGTTTCATCTTTGGGAGTAACAGGAATGAGAAGTGAGATTAAAACAGACTTAAATGCTATTTTATCTGATATTCGTGAAGTAAGTGATTTACCTTTAGCTGTTGGTTTTGGTATCAATACTCCAAAACAGGCTCATGAAATTGGTAAAATTGCTGATGGTGTTATTGTAGGTAGTGCAATTGTAAAAATTATAGAAGAATATGGTGAAAATGCAACATTGACTTTAAAAGAATATGTTTCAAGTATGAAAGAAGCTTGTAGATAAAATTTTTATATAAAAAGATAAACTTATTATATAGAAAAAACAAATATAAATTTATTATTTATAAGAGGATTATTTATGTTTAAAGCAGAATTAAGTGATTCTAGTATATTAAAAACCAGTTTTGATGCGATTTCATCTATCGTAGATGAAGTTCAAATCCAAACTGATAGTGAAGGCATGAGATTAGATGCCTTAGACCGTAGTCATATAACTTTTGTTCATTTAGAACTTAAAAATACTTTGTTCGATGAATATGTTTGTGATGTTCCAGAAAAGATTAATATCGATACTGATGAATTCATGAGAGTTCTCAAACGTGCTAAATCTCAAGATAGAGTATTAATGTCTGTTGATGAGGGTAATTTTATCATTACTTTCGAAGGAGATGCAACTAGAACTTTCAAAATAAGATTAATTGATATTGAGTATGATAATCCTACTCCGCCTGAAATTGAACATCCAACTTCATTCAAAGTACGTTTCTCTATATTAAAAGATAGTATTAATGATATTGACATATTTTCAGATAAGATTGCTTTGCAAGTTGATGAAGATTACTTCATTGCTTCTGCAGATGGAGAGTTTGGTGATGCTAGTATTAAATATCTCCATGGAGAAAATATTCAAGAACATGCTAAATCTTTATTCTCATTAGATAAGATTAGAGAAATGCTTAAGGCGGATAAATTTTCAGAAGAAGCAGAAATTAGTTTAGGTACTGACATGCCATTAAGTTTAACTTTAAATATGGTTACTGGTGACGGTAAACTTAGTTTCTTGCTTGCTCCTAGATTAGAACAAGATGAATAATTTCATTTGTTCTCTATTTTTATTTTTTTAAATTTAATTTTAGAGATGGTATTAAGTGGATCAGTTTTATCAAGAATTGCGGAAAATTCAAAAAAAGGAACGTAATAATGGTACATTGGCTCGTGTAGAAGAGACTTTTTTTAATGATATGCATGAGTATATGAATAATTTAAAACAAGAAGCTATTAATGATCCATTTTCTAAAGCTCCGGCAATACTAAAAGAAGCTCAAATTATAGCTACAGAAATCTGTCAGAGAAGAGAAAGTAAAATAACAGAATCTGCTGTTCTTAATATTCATAGGTCTTATCATTTATTCACTGGAAAAGAACCACAATTTGATTTAATTGATACTACTCCTTTAAATTTAACTCCTGAAGAAGAAAAATTTTATTATTCATTAATTGATACTTTAAAGAATCATAGGAATAATATTTCTTTAGATGAATTTTCTGATGGTGATAAACCTATTATCAAACCAAAAGATATTCAATCAAACACTTTAACTCCTGAAGTTGATCAAACAACAGAAGAAATTATTAAACCAAAAATTGTTAAAGAAGTCAAACTGGAACCGGTTAAAGAAGTAAAATCCGAACCTATTAAAAATCCAAAACCCGAACCTGTTGAGAATATTGAGGATAATCCTAATGTTTTTGATAATCAGGATGAATTTTATGATTTTGAATCTGAAAAATTAGCTAAAGATACTGAACTTGTTACTATGCTGGTTTTTGATGATGTGGGAGCTATTGTTGGAGTTGATGAAAAGGTTTATGGACCTTTCAGACCACAGGATATAGTAACTTTACCATTAATTAATGCAAAAATATTTTTCAAAAATCGTAAAGGTAGAAAAGTAAAAATTTAATTTTTCCATTACCTTTAAATAACTTAATTTATAGATATACTAATCGTATCTATTTGTGATAATAAAAAATTATATTTTATATAATTTGGATTTCTGCTATATGTAGACTTGATGCGTTACAATATAGTTTTTATCTCTATCGTTTTTTAATAGAAATTGAATTTAGATAAATTCATAAATAGATTTATCATAACTTATTAATTACGGTGAAAAAATGAAAATACCAAAAGAAAAAAGAACATACTGTCCTCACTGTAGGAAACACACTGTTCATGAAGTTCACACTGCTAAAAGAAGAAAAGCTAGTGAATTAAAATGGGGACAAAGACAATTTAGACGTGTAACTGCTGGTTATAGAGGTTACCCAAGGCCTTTACCTGCTGGAAACAAACCAGTTAAAAAATTAGATTTAAGACTTAAATGTAAAGAATGCGGTAAATCTCATATTAAAAAAGCTTTCAGAACAGGTAAACCTGATTTCGTAGCTAAATAGGTGGTTAAGATGGTTAGTAAAGGTAGAGGAAACTTTTTAAAAGTTAAATGTTTAGATTGTGACAATGAACAAGTAATATTTGACCGTGCAGCATCTGACGTTAAATGTATTATTTGTGGTAAAACCCTTGTCAAATCTCGTGGTGCTAAAGCTAAAATCACTGCACACATTGAAAAAGTTTTAAACTAAATATTTTAGTTTTTAACTATTTTTTTACTATTTTTTTATATTTTTATTGATGTTGGTGAGAATATGGTAAGAAAAAGTCAAGAATGGCCTGATGAAGGAGAACTTATTGTAGGTACTGTTTATAAAGTTCTTAATTATGGGGCTTTTGCTAAATTAGAAGAATATCAGGGCAAAGAAGCGTTTATTCATATTTCTGAAGTATCTTCTGGTTGGGTTAAAAATATTAGAGATCATGTGAGAGAAAACCAAAAGATTGTTTGTCGTGTTCTCAGAGTTAATCCTAAAAAAGGACATGTTGATGTTTCTTTGAAAAGAATCCGTGAAGACCAAAGAACTAAAAAAATCCAACATTGGAAAATTGAACAAAAAGCTGAAAAATTCTTAGAATTATCTGCTAAATCATTAGATAAATCTTTAGATGAAGCTTATGATGAAGTAGGTTATGAACTTATGGAAATTTTTGGTGATGTTTATGGAGCTTTTGAAACTGCATCCGATGAAGGTGCTGAATCTCTCACTGAAGAAGGAATTTCTCAAGAGTGGGCCGATGCTATAACTGAAGTTGCTATAAAGAATATTACTCCTCCTGAAGTTCATATTAGTGGATATGTTGATATTGAAACTTTTGTTCCTGATGGTGTAGATGTTATCATTTCTGCTCTTAAAGCTGCTGAAGATAATGGTGATGATGAAGAAGAAATTAAAGTCCAATGTGTTGGTGCACCAAGATATAGGATTACTGTAAAATCTACTGATTATATTTTAGCAGAAAAAGCTCTTAAATCAGCTGCAGATAGATGTATAGCTGTTGTTGAAGAATCTGATGGAAATGGTTCATTTTTAAGAGAATTAGATAATTAGATTTCTATGAATATGAAAATGAATAAATGTCCGGAATGTGGAATTTATACTTTAAAAGATGCTTGTCCAAAATGTGGCGGACAACTTAAAGTTATTTATCCTCCTAAATTTTCTGTTGAGGATAAATATGGTAAATATCGACGCATTTTAAAAAAAGAGGCAATGAAGGAGTAATTCATTATGAAAACCACTGAAATAAATGTTTTAGAAGAAGTTAATTTGGATAATCCTATTTTTATAGAAGCTTTACCTGGTATGGGACATGTAGGTAAATTAGCTGCTGATCATATTATTGATGAGTTTGATGCAACAAAATTTGCTGAAATTCATTCTCCAACTTTTCCTCCTCAAGTAATTGTTAAAGAGGAAGGAATTATTGAAAATATGTTCAATGAATTATATTATTTAAAAGATGTTGGTGAAGATAATTTGGATTTAATTATTCTAGTTGGTAATACTCAATCTTTATCTCCGGAAGGACAATACTTTGTATGTCAGGAAATCTTAGATTTTGTTTCTGAATATGATATTTCCCGTATTTTTACATTAGGTGGAATGGCTACATCTCCACAACCTGTTGAAAATCCAACAGTTTTTGGTGCAGCTACTAATGAAGCTAATGCGGAATTATTAAAAGAAGCTGGAGTTGAGTTAAGATCTAATGATGGGGGTATTGTTGGTGCTTCTGGTTTATTTTTAGGTTTAGGTCTTCGTCGTGGTATTCATGGGTCCTGTCTTATGGGTGAAACTCCAGGTTACTTTATCGATGCTGAATCTGCAGAAGCATTATTAATTAAATTATCTCAGTTACTTAATTTTGAAATTAATACTGAAAAACTAGATGAAAGGGCTGAAGAAACAAGACAAATGATTGCTAAAGCTCAACAAATGGAACAAGATTTAATTAATAAATCCAATGCTGGAAATGCAGATGATTTAAGATATATTGGTTAATTCCAATTTTTATTTCTTTTTTTTTAATTTATTTATAATACTTTTTTCTAACTATTAATCATGTTAATTAATGCAGATTTTCATATTCACAGTTGTTTTTCAATGGCTTCATCAAAGGATATGTTAATTAAAAATATTTCTTCAAAGTCTAAATTAAAAGGACTGCAACTTATTGGAACGGGAGACGCATTTCATCCCAAGTGGTTGGATAGTATTGAGGAAAGTACTACATATTCAGGTGATGGAATTTATAGTGCAGGTGGCAGTGATTTTGTATTAACAACGGAAGTTGAAGGAAAAAATAGAATTCATCATTTAATTATTATTCCGGATATTGATATTGCACGTGAGTTATCAGCTAAATTACCTTCCAAAAACAAAAATACTGATGGTAGACCTAAAACAAACTATGGTGGTGTTGAACTTTTAGAAATGGTTAGAGAATATGATTGTTTAATTGGTCCTGCTCATGCTTTTACTCCCTGGACTGGGATGTATAAATCTTATGATAGTATTTATGATTGTTATGAGAAAAAAGTTGATTTTGTTGAATTAGGTTTGTCTGCTGATACTTTCATGGCTGATACAATTAGTGAACTTAAAGATTTTGTATTTTTGTCAAATTCAGATGCACATTCTCCATGGCCTCACAGATTAGGTAGGGAATTTAATCAAATTGAGCTTCAAGATTTATCATATTCATCGATAAAAAGTGCATTTAAACACAAGAAAATTAAAGCAAATTATGGGTTAGTTCCTAATCTGGGAAAGTATCACATGACTGCATGTACCAAATGCTATAAATTAATAAATCCTGTCATTGCTAAAGAAAATAAAATGAAATGCTCATGTGGGGGTGTGATTAAAAAAGGTGTTGATTTTAGAATTTCAGAAATATCTGATTTTGAAAAGCCTCATCATCCAAAACACCGCCCAAAATATGTTCATTTAATGCCTTTAGCAGAATTAATTGCTACTGTTTATGATAAAGGTGTTACAACCAAAACAGTTCAAAATCTATGGCAAAAGTTAATTGATAATTTTGGTAATGAAATAGATATTTTAATTAATGTAGATTTGGCAGATATTGCAAATATTGATTCAAAAATATCTTTAGCTATCAAATCTTTTAGAAATAATTCTATTGATATTATTCCTGGTGGTGGCGGTAAATATGGTAGAATAACTTTTGAAAAACAGAAGAAAATTACAACATTGGATAGTTTTTAAACGGACTTGGAGGGATTTGAACCCTCGATCTTAAGATTAGGAGTCTTACGCCCTTCCAGACTAGGCTACAAGCCCAAAACAAAAAATAGCAATAAAAAAATTTTTAATCTAAAAAAAGAATATATTGTAACGGACCCGCCGGGATTTGAACCCGGGACCTTCGGATTAGAAGTCCGACGCCCTATCCAGCTAGGCTACGGGCCCTCACATATAACAATAATAATTATGTTACTTTTTATTATATATATTTAACTATTATTTTTAAAAAAAATTAAATTAAGGATGGATATTAATCCTATCCTCTTCCGGTTGCACCTGTAGCATCATTAACTGAAATGGTATCTACAGCTTTTCCGTCTTCATCTAAAATAGTGAAATACCAGTAACCTCCAGAATAATATCCACTACCGGCATAACAACCTGGTTCTCCAACTGCACCATTAGCAATACTTTTTGCAGTTGCATAAGATAATTTTGCAGTACCACTAGATGATGATCCGCCTGAACTTGAACGTGAACTACTGGATGAACTACTTTGGTGTGATCCACTAGATGATGATCCGCCTGAACTAACTCCATTAGAACTGCCTCCATTTGAGGAACCTGATGAAGTAGCAGTATTTGATGAGTTTCCTACAGTACTGTTATTTCCAATTCCGTCCCCAAGATTATTATTAGAATTCATACTAGATAAATCGGAGAATATTGGGTTATTACTATTGGTTATTCCGTATGCAGCTACTGCTGCTGCAATACACAATACTATAATAATTGAAATAATAATATTTGATTTTTCCATTGTATTCCTCCTTAGTTTTATAATGAATTTAATTATCTATCTTATATTTAATATATGTTTCTATTATTTTTTTTAACCATTATTTATTAATAGGAGGGTACATATATAGTAAATGTTAGTTTCTAATTTCTTAATTGAGGTGACATATTTGAAAGATAGAGTAGTTATATCTCCTACATCTCGTCAAGAGGGCCATGCCGAACTCGTCATGGAAGTCGATGATGAAGGGATAGTTACAAAAGGTATGTATTTAAGTATAACTCCTGTTAGGGGTTTAGAAAAGATGGTTCTTGACAAAGCTCCTGAAACAGCTCCTGTATTATGTCAAAGAATTTGTGGAGTCTGTCCAATTCCACATACTTTGGCTTCTGCTGAAGCTATTGATATGGCTTTAGGTATTGAAATTCCTAAAGCAGCTAAATTGTTAAGAAAAGCTACCTTAGCAGCACACAACATTAACAGTGCAGCTATTCACCACTTTTTAGTAGCACCAGATATTGTCCCAGATGACAGTTTTGCTGCTGCTGTTGACAGTGTAAGTGAAATCAGAAAAAATGTACAATATGTTGTTGATATGATTGCTGGTGAAGGTATTCACCCATCTGATATTAGAGTCGGAGGAATGGCAAGAAACATTACTCCATTTACTAAAGAAAGATTAGTAGAAAGAATGACTGCACTCAGACCAAAACTTGAAGCACACATTGAATTAATCAAGAATTGGGTTCTTGAAGCAGGATTACCTAAAGATTTAGGTGTCGTTAATCAGCCATTACTTGCAACCGATGCAACTTATGGTACCAATGAGTTTGATATGGATGCATTCTCTGAAGTGTTACCTGAAGCATGGTACGACGACCCTGAAATTGGTACAAAAGCATGTTCAGTTATTCCTTTAATTAACGGAACCAATGTTGAAACTGGTCCAAGAGCAAGAATGGAAAAATACCAAGGATTTAAAGATAAAGGTGTTATTGCTCAACATGTAGCTCGTGCTGATGAAATGTTGAAAAACTATGATGCATGTATGGAAGCATTAGATGCACTTGATACTTCCGCTTCTGCAAGAGCTGACTATGATCCTAGAGGAACTGGAGAATTAGGATTCGGTATCATCGAAGGTCCTAGAGGAACCAATGCTCACATGGCACAAGTTAAAGATGGAAAAACTCAATTCTATTCTGCAATTGTACCAACTACTTGGAACATTCCAACAATGGGTCCTGCAACAGAAGGATTCCATCATGAATATGGTCCACATGTAATTAGAGCATATGACCCATGTTTATCATGTGCAACTCACGTGATGGTAGTTGATGATGAAGATAAATCCATTCTTAAAAATGAAATGGTGAGAATCTAAGTAGTGGAGGAAAATTAATGCCTTATCATTCGGATATTATCGTTATTGGATGCGGAAACGTTTTATTTAAAGACGATGGATTTGGTCCAATCGTTGTTAATATTTTACAAAAATATTTACATGATAAAAATGATTATTTCGATCCTGCTGTAACTGCATATGTTGAGGATGAATTTGATAAAGATGTTTTAAACCAGATTAAAGCGAAGTTTGAAGGTGTTGAATTACCTGAAAGTGTTCAATTTATTGATGGTGGAACTGCAGCTCCAACTAATTTTTTCCCAATGTATACTGAATATGATTGGAAAAAATTAATTGTTATTGATGTTGTAGAGTTTGACGCAGAACCTGGAACTGTTAAAACATTTGATCCAAACATAATGCAAAAAGGAAAATACGATAATCCTCATGGAATGACTGTTGAAGAACCACTTCAAGAGATTTCTAAAAAATGTGAAGTGGTTGTTGTAGGTTGTAAACCTGCAGAAATTCCAACACCGGATGTGGATATGGGTTTAACAGAACCTGTAACAAAGGCGATTCCTAAAGCTATTGATCTTATTTTAAATGAAATAGGGGTTAAATAATGTTTGATGGTATTAAAAAGATTTTTGGAGGTTCTTCTGAACCTGCACCAAAAACAGAGAAAAAAGCTGAAGCTGCTCCTAAAACACCTAAATCTGCTCCTGCAGAAAAAAGTAAAGCTGCTTCATCAAAACCACGTATAGGTTACATACACTTAAGTGGTTGTACTGGAGATGCAATGTCTTTAACTGAAAATTATGACATTTTATCTACTGTTTTAACTGATATGGTTGATATTGTATATGGACAAACTTTAGTTGATAAATGGATTCATGGTACTTTTGCTGAAGAAATGCCTGAAATGGACTTATGTTTAATTGAAGGATCTGTTTGTTTACAAGATGAACACAGTGTACATGAACTTTTAGAAGCAAGGAAAAAGTCTGGTTTAATTGCTGCATTTGGTTCTTGTGCAATTACTGGATGTTTCACCACTTTCGCTCGTGGTGGTCAACAAGCACAACCTAAACATGAATCTTTCTTACCAATTAGTTCATTGGTTAAAGTTGACGTAGCACTTCCTGGTTGTCCTGTGGCTCCAGAAATGATTGCTAAAACTGTTGTAGCTTTATGTGAAGGCGATTTAGATTATTTAAAACCAGCAATGGATTGGGCTGCATGCGATCAAGGATGCGGTTGTGATGTATTAACAAATGTAATCCGTCAAGGATTATGTACTGGATGTGGAACTTGTGCTCTTGCTTGTCCAACTAGAGCAATGGGCTTTTCCGAAGGTAGACCTAGCTGTGATAGAGACAGATGTATTAAATGTGGATCTTGTTATATGATGTGTCCAAGGTCATGGTTACCTGAAGGAAGAATTAAAAAGGAAACAGGACTTTAGGAGGAATAGATATGCCATTAGGTACTTATAAAGAAGCAGTATCTGCAAGATCTACTGAAAAAAGAATTCAAGATGTATCACAAGATGGAGGTATTGTATCTGCATTACTTTGTTATGCACTTGATGAAGGAATTATTGAAGGTGCAGTTGTAGCTGGCACTCCTGATAAAAATTGGAGACCTGTTCCTACTGTAGTAACTTCTGCTGATGAAGTTATTGAAGCTGCTGGAACTAAATACTCAATGTCTCCTACTTTATCTGCTTTAAAAGAAGCAACCCGTCAATACGGATTAGAAAAAGTTGGAGTAGTAACAACTCCATGTCAAACACAAGGTTTAAGAAAAGCACAAGCTTATCCATTTTCAAGATTTGTTGCTGACAAAATTAAATTAATTGTCGGTATTTATTGTATGGAAAACTTCCCTATGGCTTCTCTTGACACCTTTGCTACAGCTAAATTAGGATTTGATGACTTAACCGATGCTAGTAAAATGGACATTGGTAAAGGTAAATTCTGGTTAACTAAAGATGGTGAAGACAAAGGTTTAGCTATTAAAGAAACCCATGGTTACGAACAAGCTGGATGTAACATCTGTAATGATTATGTTGCTGAATGGGCTGATGTATCAACTGGTTCTGTAGGATCTCCTGACGGTTGGTCCACTGTTTTAACCAGAACTGATGCTGGTTCAGACGTATTCTCTAAAGCAGTTGACGCTGGTTTAATTGAAACAAAACCAATGGATGATGTAAAACCAGGTCTTCCTTTACTTGAAAAATTAGCTAAAGGTAAAAAAGATAAAAACAAAAAAGAACGTGAAAGAAGAGCAAAAATGGGAGTTAAAATCCCAACTATTTACTAATCTTCTTTCCTTTTTTCTTTTTTTTTAAAGTGTTGTAATTGTACAGCCTTCTTTTTCTATAATAAATGTGTGTTCTTTTTGACTTACAAAACAATCTTGTTTTTCACGAAGTGGTGCATATGGATAAATAGCCATTGCTTCAGATAACTGTTTAAGTGCAATGTTTCCTTTTCTTATACCAAATTCTTCTGTAATCCATCTGCCTGAAAATGGAACATATTTGTGATTGTGTTGGATGTGTTTTAAAACTCTTTGAGTACTTTTCATTCTAAATGGTTTATTTGCCATGTATGAAAAAATATAGTGTCCTGGTGCATCATTAACTATTCCTTTACCATTGGTTGCAAATGGTTCAATTGCTATTGCTTGACCTTCTTCAAGAATGTAATCATCATTATTATCGTAATTTGGAATTGAAATTCCTGCATGTAAATTATTTTGTTCTAAACTGTGACCAGTTAAATTAAAAATAGGATTTAATTTATATTCTGATATTGCTTCATGAACTGCTTGACCAATTTTTGAAACTTCAATTCCTGCTCTTGCAGTTGCAATTGCTGCATCAAGTCCTGCTGCTGATGCTTCAACAATTTCTTCATGTAAGTTTATTTCATCTTGTGTGTAATTTTCATCAATATTTCCATCAGCAATAACAGTAACTGCTGTATCTGCAATATATCCATCAATCATTGCTCCTAAATCTAATTTTACCATATCTCCAGCTTTTATAGTGGTTTTATCATCAGCAGGTGATGTGTAATGTGCTGCAATTTCATTTAATGATACATTACATGGAAATGCTATTTCTGCTCCTGATTTTAATATTTCACTTTCTACATATTCTACTAAATCTATAACTAATGTTCCATCTTTAATCATTTTAGAAGCATCATTTCTAATTTTTGATGCAAGTTTACCAGATTTTAAATAAGAATCTATCATAAATTTTTACCTTCTACATTTAAATAATTAATTATATAATTGATAAAGTTTATATAATATTTTGTATTATTATACACTATATATTACTTGGAGGTAAAAAAATGGAGATTCCTACAATACCTGAACAAACCTTTTTGTTAATTGTTTTGATCATTGTTGCAATTGTATTGATTATTATTGTTTCTCAATGGAAAAGTATGTCAAAATCTAAAAATTCCATTGCACTTTTGGAAAAAGAAATTGAACTTAAAAAGATGTCAATGGTAGAAAAAGATATTGAATCTAAAAGATTAATGGATAATCCAATTCCATTACCACAAGATCAACAAGATAATCTCTCTGCAATCAGACAATCCACAACTGAAGCGAGAAGTCGTGTCGGTTATCTTCATTCTGAAATAAATGAAAGATTAGCTAGATTAGAAGCAGAAACCGAGCAAAGAAAGCTTGAAAAAATGCTTGCAGAAATCGAAGAAAAAGAAAATAAAATCAAAAACATGAAAAAATAGGTGATATTATGGATGCTATGGAAGTTGTTGCTGTTATAATATTAGTCGTTGCTATTGCAATTCTTGTTTATTATTACTTGTTAAATAGTCCAACTACTATGAATAAAATCCGTGGTTATGTTCCTGCTAGTGCGGATGCACATATGAATGCGGTTTTAGGTAAAGGTTCTTCTTCTTCAGAATACACTGATTTATCTAAAGAGGTTGTTAGTGATGAAAATGAAGAATCAGAATCTATGGGTAAAAGAATCAAAGTTAAATTAAGTGATATTGATATGTCAAGTTTAAGTACTGATGCTTTTTCAAATAAAATAGACGCATTCTTAAATGATAAAAGTGACCAATTAATTAAAGATTGGTCTTTAGCTACTAAGCATGATATTAATTCTTTAGAAGATAAATTTTCTGAAACTACTTCTAATGTTGATAATTTAGAAAAAGATTTCCTTGAATTTAAAAAATCATCTGAAGAATTCCAAAATTCTACTAAAGATAAATTAGAAGAATTGGATAAAAGAATTGATTCATTAGAAAATAATTAATTTTATTTTCTTTAATTTTTAATTTTTAGAAAAGTTTATATATTGTTTTTAACATAATTATTATATAGTTTTATACTGTTTTTATAGCAGGGTGGGGTAGTCTGGTGATCCCGCGGGGCTCATAACCCCGAGATCCCTAGTTCAAATCTAGGCCCTGCTACTTTTAATTAATATTTTTTGGCAAGTTAAAGACAGCTACTGGTTTTATTTAAACTAAGGAAACTCCGCACATCAATACAGAACTATGGCGTTGAAAAACGTATACTGAGAAGTATGACTCTGGAGCAGAAACGACACGTCTTTTAATGAATGACAATGATATTTAATTGAGGACATTAAAAAGAATCGGTGAAACGGCCATTCCATAGGATGCAAGAACAAAGATGCTGATGATCACCTGTTGTAGGCAAGGTAGTTCGCTAAGATGAATGCTGTTAAACAGAATGTGGGTTACTCTTAACATGCCAAAATTCATTTTTAACTAAGTTTTAGAGATTTGGAAAATAATATCATTTATTAAAAAGCTAAAACTAAATTAAAACATAGTAAGACTAAAAACTTTATTGTTGGTGAATCATGACAGATAAAATTACATATGATGATGTAATAGAATATACTCATCTTTTTACTATGGTGCCTTCATTTGTTCTTGAAATGATGGCTCGAAAAAATTCAAATTTAGTTTTAAAGTTCAAATCCACAATTCAGTCTCATATGGCAAATTTAACTGATGATCAAAAAAATAAACTGGATATTATATTGAATAGTGATATTGATGAGCTTCAATTTGTTATGGATGAAGCTTATAGAAAAACAGGAAAAAAACAGTTTAAAATCTTAGCCAATCCTAAATACAAAGATTTTATCCAACACAACCTTTCAGAAATAAAAAAACTAATTTAATTAATATTTGTAATTACTAGATAAATCCAAAATATATTCGTCAATTATTTTGAATAATTCTTCTGGGGAGTTTGTTTTAAAAATTTTAGGTTTTATTTCAACACTTTTAGGCAAATTTTTTAAATAATATGCTGAATGAAGTCTCATTTTAGCTATTGCTACCTTTTCAGGTTTACTTTCAAAAAGCATTTCAGTATGTTTTTTTAGCATACTAATCTTTTCTTCGATTGTAATTTTTTCAGGTTCAATTCCATAATCCAGATAATCAATACACTGTTTTATTAACCAAGGATTTCCTAAAACACCTCTTCCAATCATAACAGCATCACAATTAGTTTCATCAATCATTCTTTTTGCATCATAACAACTTTTTATATCTCCGTTTCCTATAACGGGTATTGATACATTTTCTTTAACTTCTTTAATTATTGACCAGTCGGAGTGAACATCATATTTTTGATTTCTTGTACGTGGATGAACTGTAATTGCTGATGCTCCTGCATCTTCAATAATTTGTGCTATTTCAACAGCATTTATATTATCTTCATCCCATCCACTTCGGATTTTAGCCGTTACTGGAATTGGAACTGTGTCTACAACATTTTTTACTATGTTTTCAACTTTTTCTGGATTTTTAAGTAATGCACTTCCAGCTTTGCTTTTAATAGCTACTTTTTTAACCGGACAACCCATATTAATATCTATTATGTCTGGAGCCATATTTTCATAAATGTATTTTGATGCAATTTTAAATGATTTTACCTCACATCCGAATATTTGTTGAGATATTGGCCTTTCAAATTCATTCATTTCAAGCATTTCCTGGGTTCTTGTATTTTCATACATTATGGCTTTATCTGAAACCATTTCAGTTTCTATAAGTCCACAACCCATTGATTTAATTATGCTTCGGAATGTTGTTTCACAGATTCCGGCCATTGGGGCTAAAACTAGTTGGTTAGCAATAGTTACATTACCAATTTTCCATTTCATAGTATTATATAGTAATTCATTTAATTTAAATTTAAAAATAAGAAAAATGGAATATTAATTGAATATTCCATCTAATAATCCATTACCTGAATCCGAATTATTTATAGCATTAGATACTTCTGATTCATATTTATTTACATCACCTTGCACATTTTGTACTTGTTCGATTGTAGTTGCAAGGTTTTCAATATCATTATTTGTAATATTGATATTGTTGTTTATAGTGTAATTGTTAATAATGTTTACAATAGTTTGGTGATCTGTAACATTTTTTTCTTTTACAACTTCTTTTACATCATTAACTAATTTTGATAATTTATCAGAACTGACTCCTGAATTTTCAACAATTTCAGATTGAGTATAAATCTCTTTGTTTGCGGATTCTTTGATGGTTTCTGGAATTTTAACATCAGTTGCTGTTTCATAAGCATTCATGATTCCAGCAAGAGCAGATTCTCCAGTTGAAGAAACAGGGCTTGTTACATAAACATGTCCGCTTGTAATTCCTGCTGATTTTAATGCAGATAAATACATATCTCCAGTTATTGTTGTGATTTTTGATTTATCAACACTGACCTGTAAATTATCATTATCTTTTAAATTAACAAGTGCTGATGAAAATATCTGACTTGAATCATATGTTTTACCTGTTATGCCTTTAGAAATTTTATTTACTTCATCTGCAGTGATTATTTTAGAATTGGCTTTAGTTATATCAACATTGGTCTGGCCTTTAAAGAAATCATCTACAATATTTTTGTAATTTGCATTGTTCTGTGTAGTTTCACCATAGGTAATTACAATTTGTTTGTCATTAGTTGAAAAACCTGCTGGAATTATCATTCCTATAACAATTATAGATAAAATTACAATACCTATACTAGCCTTACGCATTTATATCACCTCATGATTATTTTCTTAATTTTATTTTGTATTTATGCTATTTAAATTTATTCTTGTAATTATTAATAACAACAGAAATTTTGTAAGGTGTTCCTAATTTTACTAAACTTTATATGTTTTCAAATTAAATTTAAACATATAGTAAATATTTTAATTTTGCTATGTTGTTATAATAAGTGCAAAGGAGGTGAAAATACGAAAGTTGAAAATAAGCTATTATTTACATTAATCTTTTTAATGTTACTTTTAGTTTCTATAAATACTGTATTTGCAGGAGATAATGAAACCATATCTGATGTAATAAGTACTCAAAGTGATTTAGATGAAATTGCTCATGTTTCACCGGCACAGTCTTCTCATTTAGATGGGGATAAACTTGAAGCTAATAATAATATTATTAATATTCATGTAACTGATTCATATAATAAAACTAGCAAAAATTGGGATGAAGATGGATTTAACTTAGCTGGAGCAACAGTTAAATTATTCGATTCGTCTAATAAATTAATATTTGAGGGTGTTTCAAATTCTGGTGGTAATTTGATCATCAACAATTTAAACACTGGAAAATATCATGTTGAATTATCATATTCAACTTACAATCCGACAAATTATTCTATTGAGTTCAATGAAACTGGTTCTGCAGGAACTGTAAATATAAACCATGTATTTGTTCCGGATATTTTATTGCTTGTTGATTACTCATCTCACAATGAAAAGGTTGATGTTTTGATGAACATGTCAAGAAGAGTAGCATATATCAGTACTACAGATTTTGATATTACAAGGTCTTGGCTTGCTTATTATGCTAATTTTATTCATATAGATATGTTTTCAGAATCTTCTTATAATATATTAACTGCCAGGTATCTAAAAGAATTTTTAGCTAAATCTCCAGCTAATAAGAATTACAAGGTTGCTTACACATTTGGTGTTTATTCTCAACAAATTTTAAATAATACTGGTATTCATATTGTTGGAGCAAATAGTACGAATAATACATATGATACAATTGAAAATACATATATTGGTTCTTACTTCCAGGCAAGAGATATTGCTGAATCTGATATTTTGTTGAATAACATGAAAAATTATTTGGCATATGTTTCTTATTTGATTAATTCAAGTGCTTATGAAAATCCTACTTTAAAACCTAATGGAACTCCTTTAATGAGTCCTGAATGTGGATTTTATCATCCTGATTTAGGGGTTTATACTCTAGTTCCTGAAGGAGATGAAATTAATCAATGGATTTGTCAAAATCCTGGTTATACTCACAGCAGTGACGGTAGTTTAAACTGGATGATTGAAAATTATAAGGACTGGTTAATTCAGAAATTGGATCCTACAAATCTATTTAAGAGATTTGAACAGGATTATATTTCAAAATTCAATCCTTCAAAGAAATTCATAGCTATTGCTTCTTATTATTGTGGTGAAGAAGTTTCTGAAGCTTTGATTAGAAGTTATGAAGCTAATGGTAGACCTGCATTTAATATTTTTAAAACAGGTACAGAACCATCAATGTCTTCAATATTGAATAAAATTAATTCAGTATCAAGTGTTGGAATTTCATCAGTTACTTCATTATACAGCTGGTCTTTAAGTTATGCTAATGGCTCTGCTGAAAATGATTTATCAGATATTGATTTAGCTATTCTTAAAGGAGTTACTGATATTTCACAATATAGTTATGAAAGTGAACTTGGTCCACAAATTGAATGGACATATTCTGTAACTTATCCTAGTTTTGAAGGTGTTTTCAGTCCGGTTATTTTATCTTATGTCGATTCACTTGGTAAAACTCATGTTGTTCAGTCAGGTATTGACAAAATGGTTAAATTAAGCTGTGGATGGGCTGATTTAAAAGATATGAAAAATTCTGATAAAAAAGTAGCTATTGTCTTGTGGAACTATCCGCCAGGTAAAGCAGAAATTGGTGCTTCTTATCTTGATGTTTTCAATAGTACTTATCAATTAATTATTAAAATGGCTGAACAAGGTTATGATATTGGATGTGATGTCAAAGATTTAATGAGTTTATTAGATTTAACTCATACAATCATGGACATGAACAACAAAGGATCTTGGGCTAAAGGTTTGCTTAATGATTATGTTGAAGCTAATTGGGATTCATTAATGAAAAATCATCAATTAATTTCATTAAATGACTTTTATGATTTAACTTCAGATTTGGACAGAGATTTATATCTCCAAATGATTAACTATTGGGGTGATGGTTTAGGTCCTGCAATGGTTTATAAAGATACATATATTGTTCTTCCAGGTGTCTGGTTTGGGAATGTATTTGTCACATTCCAGCCAAGTAGGGGATGGGAAGAAGTTAGCAATTACCACGATTTGACTTTACCTCCTCATCAGCAATATGTTACATTTTATAAATGGTTGGATAAAACTGCGGGAATTGATGCTATAGTTAATATGGGTACTCACGGAACTTTAGAATGGCTTCCTGGAACTAATTTGGGAGCTACTAAAGGTGACTGGACTTTTGAATTAACTTTAAATCCTACAATTTATCCTTATATTGTTTCCAACCCTGGTGAAGCAATGGTTGCAAGAGATAGAATCAATGCTTTAACAATTACTCATATGACTCCAGCTATGGTAATTTCTGGTTTGTATGGTAATTATACTCAATTGGAAGATTATATTAATCGTTACAAAGACCAACTTAAACTTAATGTAACTTCTAATGCTGAAGAATATAAGAAAAAAATCATCGAGTTAGCACCTAGTTTAGGTTTTAGAAATTATACAACTGCTGAAGATTTCACTCATTGGGTTGATGAATTGCATTTGTATTTGGAAAATATGACTGATGATTTTAATACTTATGGATTACATGTTTTAGGTAAAGTATTAACTGGTTATGAACTTGTTGAAGAAGTTGTTACTATTGTAACTTCTCACACTAAGATTTATGATCAAATTCTTGCTTTATTATATCCTAATTTGACTGGTAAAAGTTATTATAATGATATTAGGAATAATGTTAATTATATTAACGAATCAAATACTATTAAAGCATTTTTAAGAGAATATGTTGGTCTATTAGTTAACGGTAGTTCTGTTGAAGAATTAAATATTAAATATAAAATTTTACCAAACTCTACTTTATATAATTCTACTAAATTCTGTCAGAATGTTATAGTTAATATTCAAAATAACAATGAGTGGGAAGCTATATTTGCTGCTTTAGGTGGAAGATATTTAAAATCTGGTTTATTTGCAGATCCTGCTTATAGTGATTCAATTCCTACTGGTTATAGTGGTTATGCTTCAGATTCTTCAAGAATGCCTTCACAAGCTGCTTTTGAATCTGCTAAAAATATTGTTAACTTGCTTTTAACTAATTATTATGAAAAACATGGTAAATGGCCAGAATTAACTTCATTAATTTTATGGGGTACAGAAATTTCAAGAACTGAGGGAATCGGTGTTGCGGAATTCTTGTATCTTTTAGGCTGTAAACCTGTATGGGCAGAAAATGGTAAGGTTATTGGTGTTGAATTATTGCCGTTAGGTGATTTAACTGTAAAATTCGATAATGGTACTGTTATGAATAGGCCTAGAGTTGATGTTTTTGCAAGTATTGTTACAAGCAATAAAGACTGGATTAAATGGATGGTAACAGCTGTTAGATTAGCAGCTAATGCTACTGGCGAAGATGCATCCAATAATTTTGTTATAAAACATTATGCTGAAAATCCTTCATTAGATAGGTTATTTGGTCTTCCAGGTAATATATTGGAAGGAACTGGTATGTCTACTCTTATTCCAAATACTGCAGATTGGGACAGCGATACATTGAACTCATATCTTGCAGATATTTATATGAATAGAGTTTCATATTCTTGGTCTATTGATGATAAAGGTAATATAGTTATTAAAAGTGCAAAAGATGAATTTAAATATCTACTTACTAATGTTGATTTAGTAACTCAGAATTTTGATAGTACTTGGAGACTATTTGATTCTGATGATTATTATGACTGGTTTGGAGGTTTATTAAATGCAGCTAATCAATTTAAAAAAGATGCTGGTAAATCCTCTCCAGATACTGCATTTGTAGATATAAGAAATAAAAATAATTATATTTCAAGAACTTATGAGGAAGAAATGGAATTTGAGATTCGTACAAAATTGTTAAATCCGAATTATTATTTACCTCTCATTGGTACTGGAGCTGGAAGTAATGCATATGCTGCTCAAATGCAGAATTTCATTGGTTCCAGTTTTGTTGTTGGTGCAAAAGTGAATAATAATTTATATAATCAGATGGCTAAAACCATGTTGGATATTGCAGGTAGGGTTAATGATGCATCCACATCTCCAGGTTCACAATCTTCATTGGCATGGATGATGTATCTAGCTAAAGAAGGTTACTGGAGTGCTGATAAACAGACTTTATCTCAATTAGCGGATGCATATATGAGTCAGGCTATCCAATATAATGTGGCTTGTTGTCACCATACATGTAAGAATTTAGACTTCAATGATTGGGTTATTCAATTAAGTTCTTTATCTCCAGCTATGAAACAAAAATTTGCAGAAACTTTAGCACATGCTACAGAAACTGATCCATTATATAAAATGGAAGAAAATTCACAATCTGATACAAATCAGGGCCAAGGTGAAGCTTCCAGCAGTGGTGATGGTGAAAACAATGCTAATGATTATGCAAATGGAACTTCAAAACAGAAATCCAGTGGTTCTAGTGATGGTGGAAATACTGCTGCGGGTAATAATCCGTCTTCTGCAGGTAATGCTAAATCTGCTTCAGAACTTTCTACTTCACAGGATTCATCTGCTTCTTCTGATGCAGGTGCTTCTGGTGCTAAAGCATATGAGATTTCTGAGAAATCAGTTTCTAAATCTTCAAGTTCTTCAGAATCTAACATGCCAATATTTGTAATTATTGCGGTTATTGCTTTAATTGGAATATTCATGGCAGGATATGTTAGAAATCAGGAAGATGATTATTAATATTAATCATCTCATTTTTCTTTTTTTTTAGTAATTTTTAAATATTATTTCAACATAATATCAGTATAATAGAAAAGTTTTAAATTATATTTTACTTTTATATATTTGAATTTTTATGAGATGTGATAAATTATGTTTAAAAAAATTAGTATTTTAATCTTATTATTGCTATTATTTTTATCAATTAGCGTAGTTAGCGCTAATGAAGATGTAAATACTACAATTTCTGATAATAGTGGTGAAAATATAATATTATCTCAGAATAATGATGATTTATTAACTAATCAAATCACTGTTAATGAAGTAAATTATAATGATTACTTCGGTAGTGATGGAAAAGCTTCATCAAATATAAATTCTGGAGATACTATTAAATTGGATGGTTCATTTTCTAATCGTAATTTTATTTTTGATAAAAAAGTAACAGTAGAAGGAACTTCATCAAATTCAATGGCTGATTGTACTATTAAATTATTATCTGGAGCTTCTGGTAGTATTGTTATGAACTTAAAAATTACAAATACAAAGCAATATGCTTATGGGGTTTGTTTAGATGATGCAGATGAGTGTATTGTTAAAAATTGTAATATATATACTACAGGCCAGGCTGCTTACCCTATTGCTGTGGGAAATGGTGCTAATCATAATCAAATTATTAATAATGATTTAAAAACTTCAGGTGCATCTTATGGTCATGGTTCAAGGTCAACAACACCTTTAGTTCTCTTTGGATCACATTATAATTATGTAGCAAACAATGTTATTTTATGTGCTGATGCTAACGGTATTTATCTTTCAAGTTATGGTGCAGGACCTTTTAAAGGAGCAGAATCTAATTTTAATAGAATTTTTAATAATACTATAATATATTCTGTAATTCCAACATCATGGAGTTATGGAATTCAGGTGATGGGATCAAATAATACTGTAGAGTCTAATACTGTTAATGGTGCATTTAGAGGAATTTCTTCATCAACAGAGTATGACGGTGGTAATAAATTCATAAATAATAGAATTATTAACCTTGGGGGTATTGATTATTCTAGCCATGAGACTATTGGTGGTCAAAATGCAATTGTTGCAACATATAATTCTATTGTAAGTGGAAATATTATTCAAAATTCATCAATTTCAGCTTCAGGATCTGGTATTATTGCTCTTGATGGTTCTATTGTTGAAAACAATCAGATTTACATTAAAGATCTTCCGGGTAATGGAATTCATGCTTATGGTTCTAATATAATTGTAAGAAATAATATTATATCAACAACATCTGGTGCAGGAATTTTTCAACAGTCTGCCAGTACTGGTTTAATTGTTGAATCTAATAGAATTATCAGTAACACTGGAATTGGTATTCTTATTAAAAAAATCAATAATAGGGAAAGACCATCTTCCGTAAAAATTATTAAAAATAATATTACTACAAAAGCAAAGTATGTTATTGATGCTAATGATGTTGAAAAAGATTCTGATTGGGAAATTATCGATAATAAAGGTGGTTTAGTATTAACTCCAAATGGTTCATATAATGCAGATCGTCCAACTTATAATTATAATGGAAGTGTTATTGAAGTTACTCCTGAAAATTATTTAAATTATTTTGATGAAAATGGAAATATAAAGTCAAATAATATCAAAGAATTGGATATTGTAAAATTTAAAGGAACATTTTCAAATAAAAACATTATAATCAATGAAAGAATTAAGATTCTCGGTGAGGGTGCATTTTTTAAAAATACTACATTTAAAATTATTTCTGGGGGGGTATGGATTGAAAACATTAATATTAATAATTCATATTCAAGAATAAATAATTGGGGTATTTTAATAAACAAAGTTGACGATGGTGTAGTTGTATTTAAAAATAATATTAGTGTTTATGATTTGAAATCTGCATATGCGATTTATGTTGTTGATTCTGCGTATATTGATGTAATCAACAACACATTATTTTCATCAGGTGATTTTTTAACATACACTTTACTTTCATATTCTGTATCTGATTGCAGATTTATCAATAACACTATAACTACTGTTGGTACTGGAGAAGTTTACTCAAAATTTGAAGAATACTGTTTAGATGGAAATTCAGTTTGTTTAGATGGTCAGGAAACATGTCTTGATGGTTCTTGTTTGGATGGAAGTCATATTGTTCAGGAAATTCACAGAACTTATGGTATTTTATCATTATACTCATCAGGAAATGAAATTTCAAGAAACCGTGTTAATGTTTCTTCAAAATTAAACAGAACTTTTGCACATGTTGGAGAGAATTTGTCTGCAAATACAATTATAGGAATAGATTTGTATTATAATACTCATGCTAATATCATATCTGATAATATTGTATTCCTTAAAGGTAATGATAATTATATGTATGGTATGGGAGTATTAGGATATTATAGTGGAATGAATGCACCAATTGGTGAAGGTGCCACATTAAATCAATTCTTAAATAATGTAATTAATATTGACGGAAATTATTTTGTAACTGGAATCATTGTTGGTGATGAGTCTGAATACACAACTGTTGAAAACAATGTAATTAATGCAAAATCAAACAATGTATCTTATGGTATTACATTGGAAATGTCTCATAAATCTATTGTTAAAAATAATATAGTCACATTAAATTCAAATATTGTTTATGGTGCTGAAGTTTTCCAGTCTTATGATAATGAGATTTTAAATAATGATTTCCTATTAAATGGGGATAAAATATATGGTATTGCATTAAATGCTAATAGAAATAATATTAAATCAAATAAAATAATTGTTAATGCTTCTGGAAGAGATATAGATTATAAAGAATTTGATTCATTAAACGGACCAATTTCCGGAATTTTATTGGTTTCTGATTCAACTGGAAATGTTATTGATGATAATAATATCACATCTAATGAGGGTTATGCTATTAATATTCAACCTATGTCTGTAAATAATTTAATTTCAAATAATTATTTGATTTCTCCTTTAGGAAATGCAAATAATGCTGTAAATGCTTCAGGCAATAATAATATTGTTGGAAATTATATCTATTTAATTAATGCAACACTTTTTAAAGCTCAAGTCCAATACTTGGAATCTGGTAAACTTGTCTTAAATATCAGTAAAGATTTAATCGATGATCTTGAAGGTGCAAAAGTTGATTTTTATGTAGATAAATATATTGGAACTGCATATGTTAAAAATGGAACTGCTGTTTTAAATTATGCCTTGGATGAAGGATACCTTCCTGCATATTATATTATTTCTGCAGTTATAACTCAGGAAAACTATAAAGTCACAGAATTTGAATCAGAACTAGAAATTACAAAAGGTAATCTTAATGTTGAGGTTTTAAATGCTTCTGTTAAAGACGGTTTAAATGGTAAATTTATAGTTAAAGTTACAAATGCTTTAGGTAAACCTGTTTCAGGATTATATGTTGTATTTTATAGAGGTTCTGTTCCAATAGGTTCTGCAGTTACAGATAATAATGGTGTTGCAACAAGAATTACACTTGTTCCTAAAACATTAAATGGGGAATATGACATTAAAGCTGAAGTGAGAGAATCTGATTATTATTTAGCTGATTCTGGTTTGGGTAAATTGAAAATATTGGATATTGCTCCTGTTAGTATTAATGTTAATAGGCAAGTAAGTTCAAATAGTGTTTTTGCTACTTTAGTTGATAATAACGGTTTTGCTGTAGCTAATAAAAAAGTTTCTGTAAACATTGGTGGTACTTCCTATTCTCTTAAAACTAATGGTGAAGGAAAACTTATACTTCCAAACATTGCTATAGGTAATCATGCTCTTTCAATTACTTTTGAAGGTGATTCAGTTTATAAATCTGCAAATTATAATGGGGAATTGACAATTTTACCTCCGCTATCTGAAAATAATGATTTCAATGTTTATTATGGATCTAACATACAATATAAAGTGCATGTTAGAGGTAGTGATGGTAATTTTGTTGGTGAAGGTCATGAAGTTGCAATTAATGTTGGCGGTAAAACATATAATGTTAAAACAGATAAAAATGGTTATGCTGTTTTAGACATTAAATTAGGTGTTGGTAAATATACTATAACTGCAAATTACAATGATTATTTTGTATCAAATAAAATCACTGTTAAACCAACATTATCTGCTAAAAATATTTCTGTTAAAAAATCTAAAAAGGTTAAATTTTCAGCAAAACTTGTTGATAAAAATGGTAAAGTCTTAAAAAAGAAAAAAGTAACCTTTAAAATTAAAAATAAGAAATATTATGCAAAAACTAATAAAAAAGGAAAAGCAACTATTGTTATTAAAAAACTTAAACCTGGAAAATATACTATAAGTTCCAGTTATGGTGGTTGCACTATTAAAAACACAATTAAAATTAAAAAATAAAGGCAGTAACCTTTATTTTACTTTTTTTTCAATTTCACTTTAATTACTTTTAAATATCTTTAATATCTAATCTATGTATGTAGTCAAGTTATTGGTAATTTTTATCAATATTTGTTTTACTATAGTTTAATTTAATTTATAAAAAATGAGGTGGAATTATTAAGTTTAAATACTTATTTGTTTCATTATTATTGCTTTTTGTAGTAATGTCTGCTAGTGCTGCTTTTGCAGCTGAAGATGCAGATATAGCTGCAGCAGTTGATAATGATGATAATGATGATATTGTAGCTTCTGTTGATAAAGAATCTTCATTAGGTTCTAAAGAAGCTAAAAATGATGTTTTAAAAGCATCACAAGAAATAACTCCAGAAAATATTAATCAATATGTTGATAAAAATGGAGTTATGAATACGACTTTAAGTGAAATTGAATTTAAGGGTACTTTTAATGGTAACACTACATTTAAGGAAATTACTTTTAATAATGGTACTAAAATAACTGGTGATGCAACTTTCAATAATATTTCTTTTTATTTTAATAAGACTAATAGTAATATAAGCATTACTGGTATTAAATTTGTCCAAGAGAACGGTGAATATGCAATTAGAGTTTCAAATGCTACTGCCGTTAGTATGAATGATTTAAATATTGATTATAAACATTTAACTCCTGTTACTTCTTCAAAGGGTTTTTATGCAATTGCTATTGAAGATATAAAAAATATTACAATAGAAAATTGTGTAATAAATTATGATAATGTTATAACTGATATGAATTATTTCTATTCTGCTCTTCGTATTTTGCAAGTGGATGTTGAAGATGCTGTTGCTGTAATTAGGAATAATAAATTTAATATTAATTCAAATTTAATGCAGGTAAACTGGCCAGATCCAGGACGTTCTTCAGGTATTAAAGTTGTTAATTTTAAAGGAAGATTTGATTTTGATAAAAATGATGTTAATTTTATGGATAATGGTGTTTATGGAAATTATCCTACTTTATATGTTTTAGATATATTCAATGGAAACAATATATTTGTCACTAATAATAACATCACTGCTAAAAGTAGCAGTAAAAACCAAACTTATCTTCATGGTATTAAAATCGAAGGTGCTGATAGCTTTAATATAGGTAAAAATAATATTTCTGTTTCTTCTCAAAACTATGCAAATGGTATTGATATTGAAGGTCCTGCAGTTGGTATTGTTGAATATAATAATATTAATACAACTGCAACAAATTCCGCATATTCAATCTATTCAGGTATGAACGGTGTAGATACTAAAATTACAATTATAGGAAATCATTTAATAAGTGATTCTTACTTTGCTTGTGGTATTGAAGCTGCTGGAAATGTTACTATAGGTAGTAAAGATCATCCTACACGTGATAATAATACAATTGTAACTTTTGGTAATTATACTGTAGGTATTGCATCTAATGCAAAAAATTTAAACGTTTTCGGAAACACTATTGTATCTGTTGGTTCTAACTATGGTGATACATATGTTGGTGACAGTTTTGGTGCTGAAACTGCAGGTATTAAAATAATGCCTGGATGGAGTAGTCCTTCTGTAAATGCAGTTATTTCTGATAACAAAATTGGTTCTTCAAATAAAGCTCTTTCTTTTATTATGAGTGACAATATTGTTGCTAGTAATAATTTAATAGTTGTTACAAGATATAATTCAAACAATGCAACTGATTTAATTGGTATTTATGCAGATTCTGTTTCAAATTTAACATTAAATAATAATAATGTAACTTATGTTGGATCTACTAATGGTTCTGCTAAAGATAGAGCTGTTCAAATTATTGCTTCTCCAAATGCAAATATTAATAATAATAATTTTACTATTAATTTAGTTTCATGTGATATTGACTGGTATGCTCCTAATGCTCCAGTTGTATTTTCTGAAGGTATTGAAATTAAAGGTTCAGATAATGCTAAATTCACAAATAATATAATAAATATAACTTCTGATGAATTTTGTATTATTGATAAGCAATATGGTGCAGGCTTTGATACCATTTACGGAATAGATGTTAACTCTAACAATATTTTAATTGCGGATAATAAAATAGATATTGCTGGTGGAAATTATTCATATGCACTTGTTGCATCAGGTAAATTCAATATTTCCAAAAACAATATTACTGTTGAACCAAACGGTCCTTATGCAAATGGTATTAATATTGAAGGTCCTGCTAATGGTGTAATTGAAAACAATAATATTAATGTTAAAGCTAATGATATTGGAACTGCATACCCTATTTACGGAGGTATGGCTAATCCAGATAATATGATTATAGATATTAAAAACAACAACATATCTGGTGATGGTTACTTTGTATGTGGTATTGAAACTGCAGGTAAAGAAATTACTGTAGAAAACAACAACATTGACTTAACTGGTAATTATACTATGGGTATTGGTTCAGTTGCTGATAAATTAGTTGCAACTAATAACAATATTTCTGCACAAGGTTCCAATGTTGGTAATTTATCTATTTGGGAAGGTATGGGTGTTGAAACTGTAGGAATTAAATCATTAAGAGGTAATGTTGTAATAAATGATAATAATATTACTTCAACTGATAAAAATATTTCAGTTTCAAATGTTGAAGGAACTATTCTCGTAAACAACCTTACTAAAGCATATGGTGCTGATTATACTTTCCAAATTACTATTCTTGGTATCGATGGTAAAGGTGTAGCTAATACAAATATAACCTTAACTGTAGATGGTGTAAAAATTACTAAAACCACTGATGCTAACGGTACTATAACCTTAACCAATAAGGAAGTTAGCGCTATTGGAACTCATACTGTTTCAATTTCAAACCCAGTTACTAATGAAACTGTAAACGCTGTAATTAACATTGTATCCAGAATAGCTGAAAACAGTGATGTTAAAATGTATTACTATGATGGAACTGCTTTCAGAGTTCGTGCTTTAGATGATAATGGTAACCCTGTAGGTGCAGGCGAAACTGTTATTATTACTGTTGGTTCTAAAGCATATGAAGTTAAAACCGATGCTAACGGTTATGCTTCTTTAGTGATTAAAGAATTGCCTAAAACATATACTGTTACTGCAACTTATAAAGGTGTTACTACTGAAAATAAAGTTCAAGTAAAACAAGTATTAAAAACAAGCAATGTTAAAGTTAAAAAATCATCTAAAAAATTGGTTTTAAAAGCTAAACTTGTCAACAAACTCAAAGGTAAAAAAATCACCTTTAAGTTTAATGGTAAAAAATACGCTGCAAAAACCAATAAAAAAGGTATTGCTGCAGTTAAATTAGGTAAAAAAGTTATCAAAAAACTTAAAGCTGGTAAAAAATACGCTTTCAAAGCAATATTTGTTAAAGATGCTGTAAAAGGTAAAGTTGTTGTTAAAAAATAGAGATTTTTAAATCTCTATACTTTTTTTTATTTTTTCATGTAGATGTCTTTATTTATTCTAACTATTTTTACTATCTACTATAAAAATTATTAAATATTCTTATCATTATTTTGATTACATTTTCTTAATAGCTATTTTAATTAATGCTACTTTTAAGTAAATCAATAGAATTTTTCATCCAAAATTTCAATTTTCAAAAAATAGAATATGTGTTAAAAATTAGTTGAAATAATTAGCTATTTAAAGCTAAGTTATTTCATTGCATCTTTGACTCTATCAAAGATTCCTTTTTCAATATGTTTAATTTCTTCGCCACTTACTTCAGCGAATTCATGAAGGATTTCTTTTTGTTTTTGATTTAATTTTTTAGGAACAACTACTTTAACGGCAACGTACATATTTCCTCTACCTTTATGTCTAACAGAAGTCATACCTTGCCCTCTTAATTTAAATACAGTTTCGCTTTGTGTTCCTGGTGCAACTTTAAATTCAACTTCTTTTCCTTCAATTGTAGGTATACTAATTATATCTCCAAGGGCAGCTTGTGGAAAACTGATTTCCTGGTCTAAGTATAAGTGATCCCCTTCACGTTGGAATTTGTCATGTCTTTTAATATGAACAGTAACAATTAAATCTCCTGCAAGACCTTCTCTATCTCCACAGTTTCCTTCTCCTGAAACTCTTAAATGGTTACCTTCGTCAACTCCTTCTGGAATTTCAATTTTAATTGTTTTTGTTTTACGTTTATTACCTTTTCCATGACAATCTTCACAGGGTTCTTTGATTATCTTACCAGTACCTTTACATTCTCTACATGGTCTTATATTAACCATTTGCCCTAAAAATGTATTGCTAACTTCTTTAACTTGTCCTGTTCCACCACAGGTTTTACATGTTTCAGGTTCAACACCTGGTTTTGATTTTGTTCCGTTACATGTAGGACATAGTTCATTTCTGCTAATTTTAATTTCTTTTTCGCATCCATTAAATGCTTCTTCAAGAGTAATTGGAACTTCAGTATAAATGTCTGAACCTCTTTGAGGACCGGCATTTCTGTTTCTTGAACGAGCACCTCCACCAAAACCAAACATTTCAAAGATATTTCCTATATCGAATCCTTGGAAAATATCTTCAAAGTTTACATTCTGATAGAAGTCTTCTGCAGTGTATCCGTCCATTCCAGCATGACCAAATTGATCATATCTTTGACGTTTTTCATCATCAGACAAGACAGCATAAGCTTCACTAACTTCTTTGAACTTTTCTTCAGCACCTTCCTCGTCACAAACATCAGGATGGTATTGTCTGGCTAATTTACGATAAGCTTTTTTGATTGTCTTTTCATCAGCAGTTTTATCTACTCCAAGAACTTCATAATAATCTCGCTTGTCTGCCATTTGTTCACCTTAAAAATAAATTTTAAAAAAATAGATAGAAAAAATAATAGTTTTATCTAATTGTCAGTTTTATTTTGATTCTGATTTTGTATTAACCTAACAATTATAATAAAACTACATTATTTAATCTAGTCTTTTACTTCATAGTCTGCATCAATTGTGTCATCATCGCCTTTGTCTGCACCTGCATCTGCTCCTTCAGCACCACCTTGTTGTTGTGCTTGAGCTTGAGCTTCAGCTTGTGCTTGTTGGTATACTTTAGCACCAATCTCTTGAACTACATTGGATAATTCATCAGACTTTGCTTTAATGGCATCAATATCATCGCCAGCTATAAGTTCTCTTAATTCACTTACAAGTCCTTCGACTTTAGTTTTTTCATCTTCAGATACTTGGTCTTTGAGTTCTTCTAAAGTTTTTTCTGAAGTATAAATTAAGGAATCTGCATTGTTTCTAACTTCAATTTCTTCTTGTCTTTTTGCATCCGCTTCAGCATTCATTTCTGCTTCTTTAATTTTTTGTTCGATTTCCTCATCGGATAATTTAGTTGAAGAAGTAATTGTAATTGCTTGTTCTTTTCCAGTTCCTTTATCTTTTGCAGTTACATTAATAATACCATTTGCATCAATATCGAAGGTTACTTCAATTTGTGGAACGCCTCTTGGTGCAGGTGGGATTCCTACAAGTTGGAAACGTCCAAGTGAGGTATTGTCTGCTGCCATTTTCCTTTCACCTTGTAATACATTAATGTCTACTGATGGTTGGTTATCAGCAGCTGTTGAAAAGACTTGGCTTTTTTTGGTAGGAATAGTTGTGTTTCTTTCAATTAATGTGGTTGATACTCCACCTAAGGTTTCAATACCTAAAGATAATGGAGTTACATCTAAAAGAACAATGTCTTTAATTTCACCAGCTAATACTCCACCTTGAATAGCTGCACCCATAGATACACATTCCATTGGGTCAATTCCTCTTTCAATTGGTTTACCTATGAATTTTTCAACATATTGTTGTACAATAGGCATTCTGGTAGGTCCTCCAACTAAGATAATTTTATCAATGTCACTTTTACTCATTTTAGCATCGTCTAAAGCTTGTTGCATTGGTTTTCCTGATTTTTCAACAATGGAATCAACAAGTTCTTCTAATTTTGCTCTTGTAAGAGTAATGATTAAGTTTTTAGGAGATCCATCACTTCCCATTGCAATGAATGGTAAGTTTACTTCGGTTGTAGTGGTAGTGGATAATTCAATTTTTGCTTTTTCAGCAGCTTCTCTTAATCTTTGAACTGCTTGGTCATTATCCATTAAGTCTATTCCTTCTTTGGATTTAAATTCATCTGCTAAGTATTTGAGTAATACATTATCCATATCGGTACCACCAAGTTGGGTATCTCCACTGGTAGATCTTACTTCAAATACTCCGCCACCGAATTCCATAATGGTTACGTCTAAGGTACCTCCACCTAAATCGTATACCATAATGTTCATGTCATCTTCTTCAGATTTATCAAGTCCGTATGCAAGGCTTGCTGCAGTTGGTTCGTTTACAAGTCTTACAACATCAAGTCCAGCAATAGTACCTGCATCTTTTGTTGCGGTCCTTTGGTTATCGTCAAAGTAAGCAGGAACAGTAATTACAGCTTTTTCTACAGGTTCACCTAAGAATGTTTCAGCATCTTTTTTAATTTTTTGTAAGATAAATGCAGAAATTTCTTGTGGAGAGTATTGTTTTCCGTTTACTGTAACTTTGTGATCAGTACCCATACTTCTTTTAATAGCACTGATTGTATTTTCAGGATTGGTTACTGCTTGTCTTCTAGCAGGTTCTCCTACTAACATTTGACCTTCTTCGGTAAATGCAACATAACTTGGGAATGATTTTCCGTATTGACTTGCTCCTTCTGCTGATGGAATTGTGGTTGGTTTACCTGCAACAAGAACTGATGCAGCGGAGTTACTAGTACCAAGGTCGATTCCAATAATTTTTTCTTTTTTAGTATCAGACATAAATATCACCTATTTTTTATTAATATAATTATTTAATAAACATTATTTTTTACAAACTATAACTTTTGAATATTTAAGAACTTTATCTTTGTACATGTAGCCTTTCATTAGTTCATCTATAATATATCCATTTTCAACATCATCTGATTCCTGAACCATTAATGCTTCATGTTTGTTCAAATCGAATTTTTCACCTTTAGCTGGAATTTCTTCCACACCTTCTTTTTGTAAAACATCACCAAATTTATTATAGATAAGTTCGACTCCTTCTCTTAAATTTTCATTATCTTCAGTTTCTAAAGCTCTTGTGAAGTCTTCATAACAGTCTAAAAAGTCTTTTATAACTTTTTCATTAGCAAATTTTACAATTTCTTTGTTTTGTTTTTCATTTATTTTTTTGAAATTTTCAAAATCTGCTTGAAGTCTTTGGGATAGTGAAACATATTCTTGTGTTTCAGCTTTTGCATTTTCAAGATCTTTTTGAAGATTTTCAATTTCTTCATTTTTTGCTTCTAGTTCTTTTTGAAGTTCTTCATATTCTTCTTGAAAATCTGTTGTTTCAACTTCAGTTTCGCTTTTATTTTCGTCAGTCATTTTGACACCTTTTTTAGGTTTTTTGAAAAACTTTTGTAATAACTCTAAACCGAGAATTGTTACTTTTTGGACTTCAACATTGGTTTTTGAGAATTTATGGACATATAGGAAAATGGTTCTTATTATAAGAGTTATTACTTCAAGTTTTTCTTAACCAAATATTAAAGTAACCAAAAGTTATCTTTCTCTTACATTATTATAGTAACAAAAAGTTATATAAAGGTTTCGATACATAAGGTATAATCATGACTAATGCAAACGACATTGAGAAAAATAAAAAATCTCGCAATAATCTGGATTCTACCGATACTCATATAGAAATTAGAGGTAGGTATGATGACCCTTTAGGCGAGATTGATGAAGAAGATATCCTTGATGTGATGGGTTGTAAGACTAGAAGAGATATTATAAATCTTTTAAGGCAAGAACCGATGTTTGTTAGTGAAATATCCAATGAATTGGATATTGGTCAAAAAGCTATTATAGCTCATTTACGTGCTATGGAAGATATAGGTATTTTAAATTCTTCTTATAAAAAGATTTTAAGGGGACGTCCTCGTAAATACTATGATTTACAAAATGAAGTTAACATCCATATTACAATTAACAGAAATACATTTGATGTTAATTTTTCAGATGATATATTAAATACATTACAACTTCCATCAGGGGATGAATGGTCCAAATTATTAGATATTGAAAAAAGAATAGATGCAGGTCAGCTTGAAGCAATCGAAGAGTTGAAAAACCAAATTCGTTTATATGGTAATTTAAAAGAAAGGGCTGAATATATTCTTGAAAGGACCATGAACAGATAATTTGTTTAGTTTGAATTTAATTTCAAACTTTTTTTTTACTTTTTTTTAGCAACAATACTTTGTCCAAGTGAAACAGATCCGTCTCCGGCACAGGTATTGGTGTGCTGTATAAATTTATATCCGCTATTTTCAATATAATTTTTAACATGTTCTGTTATAGCTTCATTGTAAAATACTCCGCCGGTAGCTCCTACAACATCAATATTTTTTTTACTTGCTGATTGAACGGCAAGTTCACTTAATCCATTTGCTACTGCTTTTTGACCTGCTGATGCAACATCACAAGCTTTTTCACCACTTTGATATAATCTGACAACTTCTTTTAGAATTTCAGTAGTGTTTAGCTGATTTTTTTCTATTATCACAGGAATTTCCAATTCTTTAGTTGCATAATATGCTGCAGATTCAAGTTTCATGGAACATTCTCCTTCATATGTTCGTTCGTGACATATTTCTAAAGCAACAGCCATTGAATCAAGAACTCTTCCGGTACTTGTTG
Organism: uncultured Methanobrevibacter sp.; assembly: GCA_902785855.1. Taxonomy (GTDB): domain Archaea; phylum Methanobacteriota; class Methanobacteria; order Methanobacteriales; family Methanobacteriaceae; genus Methanocatella. The sequence continues at coordinate 105,349 of CADAAJ010000003.1, forward strand.
TTTTTCCAACATTTATCCCGGATTCAAGTTGTTTGAAAATATTTTTAATTTCAATAGCTCCATATTTGAAATAATCAGAATAATATTTAATTAAATCTTCATCTTTCAATATACTTGCAAGCATTCTTGCAGGATATCTAGTTGCAACATCTCCTCCGGGCATCAGATGACTTTCAAGATGTCCCATTCGTTTAAATGAATTAACATTAGTATAGAGAATTTCTCCTCCCCAACTTGTCCCGTCACTACCATAACCAACTCCATCGCAGGCAATAACAATAGCTTCATCAATACTGTGGTCATTTAAAAGAGCTACACTATGTGCATGATGGTGCTGCACAGGCATAACTTCAGCATCATATTTTTCACCTAATTCATGAGCCAGTCGTGTTGTAAAAAAGTGAGGATGCATATCACATGCAATAATATCAAATTCATTGATTTTTGTTATTCGCTCAAGATTTTTAATAGCACTTTTTAAAAATTCCAATGTTTTTGGTTTGTTTGTATTTCCAATATGCTGTGAAGGATATACTTTATCATCTCTGGCAATGGAAAATGTTACGTCAAGTTCAGGACCTAATGCAAGAACATCCAAATCATTAACTTCATAATTAATTGTATATGCTTCAGGAGTATATCCTCTTGACCTTCGAATGAATGATAATTCATCATTTCTGAATCTGATTACAGAGTCATCACATCTGTTTAGGATTTTACGATTATGTATTAGGGAATAATCATTAACTCCGGTGATTATCTCATTATTTTCAATCATCATTGGTTCTCCGGGAATATTTGCTGATGTCATAACAAATGTATCAATGTCAGATTCATCAAATAATAAATAATGCATTGGGGAGTAGGGAAGCATTACACCAATGTTGTGAAGTCCGGGAGATAGACTTTCCGGAAATTTGTAATTGTTATTTTTCTTTAAGATAACGATTGGCCTTTTATTAGAGGTAATTGTTTTTATTTCATTTTCAGACAATTGAGCATAATTTTTAACACTTTTTAAATCTTTGCTCATTACTGCAAATGCCTGATTTGGTCTGTTTAGTCTTTTTCTTAATTCTTTTATTGCTTTATCGTTATATGCATCAACAACTAAATGTGTTCCTCCAATTCCTTTAATTGCCAATATTTTCCCTGTTTTTAATATGTCTGCACCATATTTGATTGGATTTTTTTCATTAAGATTCTTATCTTCTTTATATATTGCCATTTGGGGTCCACATTCACTGCAACAGATTGCCTCTCCATGATAGCGTCTGTTAAGTGGTTCTTTGTATTCTTCAAGACACTCATCACATAATGGAAATTCATCCATGGATGTACGAATTCTGTCATATGGGACACTTTCAATAACAGTAAATCTTGGTCCGCAGTCGGTACATGCATTAAATGGATATTTATATCTTCTGTCATTAGGATTTCTAATTTCACTAAGACAACTATCACAAATTGCAATATCTGGTGGTATTACACTAACTCCAGAGTATGAATCACCACTTTCAATAATTTCAAAATCAGTATAATTTTCAACAGTAATTTCTTCTACTTCCATAGAATCGATTTTAGCTATTGGTGGTAATTCATTTGGAAGTCTTTTCACAAAATCTTCTGTATTTTTGCCTTCAACAATGATTTCAACTATATTTCCAAGGTTTCTAACATATCCGTTGAGTTTTAATTCACTAGCTATTCGGTAAACATATGGCCTGAAGCCAACACCCTGAACTATTCCTTGTGTTAAAATCTTTAAAGCTTTCATTAAATTATAATATTGTAAGTTAAATTTTATATAATTTTATCTTAAATATTATATTATGAAAGATATTCTTGAAAAATTAGTTAATGTTAAAATCAGATAATATTTTGGAATTTGATGAGATTGCAAAATTTGATATTAAAAGAAATGAAAGAACAGGTTTTCCAGAAGCAGTATTTTCGCCAAGTAAAGATTATGAAGATTTAATTTCAATTATAAAAAATTATCTTGAAAAATCAGATAAAAATTTAATTATTACAAAACTCTCGCAAGAAAGATATGATAAAATTTTAAATGATTTAGGTGAAAATTCATTTATCTTTGATTATAATAAAAGAGCTCAAATATTAATTATTAGAAAAGAAATTAATAAAAAATCTCCAATAGCTAAAATTGGAATAATCACGGCCGGAACCTCTGATATTAATATTGCTGAGGAAGCAAAAGTAATTGTTGAGGAAGGAGGATGTGAGGCTATAACATCATATGATATTGGAGTAGCAGGAATTCACAGATTATTCCCACAAATTGCTTATATGGTTCGTGAAGGAGTTAAAGTATTTATTGTCTGTGCAGGAATGGAAGGAGCCCTCCCTTCAGTTGTTGCTGGTCTTGTTGATGTGCCGGTAATTGCTGTTCCAACATCTGTTGGTTATGGTGTTGGTGAAGGTGGAAGAGTAGCTTTAGATGCAATGCTTCAATCATGTGCACCAGGTATTGCTGTTGTAAATATTGACAATGGATTTGGAGCAGGTGTTTTTGCTTTAACAATTTTAAATGTGATTAAATGAAATATGAAACATTTAATCCTAAAAGACATGATATTTTAAAAGTTGCATCCTTAATTTATGATGTTGATTTTCGAACTTTTGACTTATTTTTTAGAGATAAAAATAAAGCTGTTAAAGCAATTTCAAAAAGTATTGCTGATGAAGATTTGGACACATTTAAGGTAATTTTGGATGATGAAAATAATATTATTGGTATTTTAATATATTATATTTCAAAATTTCCTAAAAAATTTTATATTAAATCATTTAGACTATTTTTAATTGATTTATTAGATTATTTTGTATTGTGCGATGTTGGTGAAGGAGATTTATACATTGCTGATGTTGCAATTGATGAATCTATGAGAGGTCAGGGTTTAGGAAGAAAAGTATTGGAAGATGTTATAAATCATGCTAAATCTAGAAAATTAAATAGAGTTATTCTGGATGCTGATTTTAGAAATATAAAAGCAAAAAATCTTTATGAAAAAATAGGATTTAAAGAATTCAATAAAAAAAGAGTTAAAATTGGAAAATTTGAAAGGGGGATGTATAATATGGAATTAAAATTATAGAAATTTTAATCCATCTTATTTTGTTTAAAGTCATGAACTATTGTATCCTGTATGAATTTTGCATTTTTATCATAATCTTTAAACTCATTCATCCTAAGTTCAATAGTTCTATTGTCTTTTTCAAAATATGATCCAAATACTTTTACATCTTTATCTAAATGAGTATAATGGATATTATGCACATCTCCATTATGTTCTACTTTATCAATTTGTATTTTTGGATCGTTTTTTAAAAGTACATATCTTTGATTAAATTGATCTTTTGAACTGGTATCAGTTGAAATCTTGATAAAAATGGTTTCATTTTGATTATTCATTAATGTAGTATTTGTTGGATTGCTTAAAAACAACTTAAATCCATCTGGAATAGTTATAGTCATTTCATTACAAACTGTAACAGCTTGTCCAACTGTGTCTGAGGTATCAACAATCATTCCTATTCCTAAAGCTCCTACTAGAAATATAATAATAATTCCCATCCAGCGTCTATCCATATTTTCGCCTCAATCTCTTTTTAATTTTTCTTTCTTTTCTTATTTTACTATAATTAGCATCTTCTATATATGCATTACATACTTCCTCAGCAGGACCTTCCATGACTAATTTACCATCATCAATCCAAATACATCTGTCACAGATTCTTTTAACTTGTCTGATGGAATGTGAAACCAATATAACTGTTACTCCTTCAGCCATCATTTCATTGATTTTTTTACCACTTTTTTTTCTGAATTTAATATCTCCGACAGATAATATTTCATCAATAATCAATATGTCAGGTTCGATAAGTGTAGCAATTGAAAACCCTAATTTTGCCTTCATACCTTTGGAATAATTTTTTATCGGAACATCAATATATTCTCCAAGTTCGGAGTATTCGATAATTTCATCAATTTTACTATCTAAATATTTTTTATCCATACTTAAAAAAGCACCATTTAGGTAAATATTGTCTCTTCCAGTATAATTTTTATCAAAACCGGCACTTAACTCTAAAAGTGGAGCAATTTTACCGTTTATCTTAACTTCACCTTCACTAGGTTCATAAATACCGGATATAATTTTTAATAGAGTACTTTTTCCAGCCCCATTAAATCCAAGAATACCTAATTTTTCTCCTCTTTTCACTTCAAAGTTAATATTATCGAGAACTCTTACTTTTCTACTTTTACGTTTGTCTCTTTTGATAGTTCGTATTATATACTCTTTTAATGAGTCTATTTTATCTTTTGAATATTTGAAATCCATTGATAAATTAGTTACACGAATTGCAACATTATCGTCTATAGTAGGTGTTTTATTTTTATTTGGTTTTTTACTAAATTTATCTTTGAAACTCATTTTAACACCTATAATTCTAAAGTTAATCTTTTACTATAAATATTGAATAATAAGATTCCAATTCCTAATGTTGTAAAAGCAAATGCTCCTAAATATAATACTGTGGACATACTTGGAACTACTCCATAAACACATTGTCTAAAACATGTCATTGCACAGTAAACTGGATTTAGTGAAAATATTAATTGGAATCTTGTTGGTACGATTTCCATTGGATAGAATAATGCTGATGCATATAATAATACTAATAAAAATACACTGTATAGGTATCCGATATCTGTAAAGTAAGTATTACAAACAGCTAAAATTAATCCAACACCAAAGATCAATACAATTAATAATGAAATTGGTAATAATGTGTAGATTAATGTAAAGTGGAAAGGCTGTAATAATCATAACTCCAAATAATATAGCAAATGATATTAAAAAGTTAACAAATTCATAAGAAATTGAACTTACAGGAAACATTGCTCGAGGTACATAAATCTTTTTTAACAATCGAGCATTCTTTCTAATGGAATTCATTGATCCTTTGGTTCCATGACTAAAAAATTCAAATACAAGTCTTCCAGATAAGTAATAAACAGGATAATTTGAAACATTTTTCCCAAATAACATTGAAAACACTGCTGTAAAAATTAACATTGTTAGTAATGGATTAATAAAACTCCAAAGGATTCCTAAAATTGAATCTTTATATTTGGCAGTTAAATTATTTTTAACTAATTGTTTTAATAGAAATCTTTTTTCTGCGAATGTATCAAACATGTTTATAACCAATTATTTTTTTTGAATTAAAATAAATTTTTATTGTTATTATTTAATAAATTTAATTATTTTCTCCTTCTTTTAAATTCATCAAATAATTCATCAATTTCAACA
>CADAAJ010000004.1 GCA_902785855.1 uncultured Methanobrevibacter sp.
GTGGAGCTGTATTTTTACAGGATAATCATAATGTTACTTTTGAATTATGTAACTTTACTAATAACCGTGCATTAGGTACTGCAAACAATACTCATGATGCATCTAAACCACTTAGTAAAGCCTTATCTGGTCATGGTGGTGCTATTGCTTTTGATTCTGGTGCTACAGATGGTGTTATTAAAAATTGTTATTTTGATTCTAATAATGCTTTAAATAATGGTGGTGCTATTAGTTTTGACTCTGATTCAGCAAATGGTGTTGTTCGTGATAGTTTATTTATAAATAATACTGCTAAACGTTCTGGTGGAGCATTATACTGGGACGGATATAATGGTAGTGTTATTAATTCTAGATTTATTAATAATAGAGCTACTGGTGAATCTCTTCAATATGATATGAGTTTAACAATGGGTAATCTCATTGTTTTATCTGATTTACCTTCTGTAACTCCAACTGCTTCCAATTTAAATAAATTGTATGTTTTAAATAAATCATCAACTGATTCTGATTTTTGGTATCAGTCTTGGGTTGCTGTTAATGATGGTGGTTATAAATGGGTAAGAGATTAAGATTAATGGTAGTGCTTCTTCTCCTACTGATTGGGCTATTGATCAGTTCTTTGGTGGTGATGGTGGTTCAATCCTTTGGAGTGGAGATGTTGGATATGTTGAAAATTGTATTTTCATAGAGTCTAATTCTGCTCGTCGTGGTGGAGGTGCTTATATGACTGGTAGTGATAATGTTACATATGCTAACTGTCAGTTTATTAATTGTACTTCTGGTACTAATGGTGGTGGAGTTGATTGGTTAGCTGGTGCTAATTACGGTAAAATTTATAATTGTATATTTAATGAAACCAGAGCTGCACGTTCTGCTGGTGCAATTTACTATGACGGTTGGTATGGTGAAATGGTTAATATAACTATTATCAATACCAGATCATGGGGAGGTTCATTATACCAAAGCCGTGATGGTCGTGTTAAGTATGCTGGTTGGGATTCAAGTCACTGGGATACTAATACTACTGGTGGTGACGCTGGTGCAATTATGATTACTGGAGACCATGAATATTTATACAATATTACATTCTTCAATGCAACTGCTCAAGGCCGTGGTGGAGCTGTATTTTTACAGGACAATACAAATATTACATTTGATTCATGCAGATTCCTTGGTTGTGAAGCATTAGGTATTGCTAATAATACATGGGATGATTATAAATCAGAATATGACCATAAAGGTTATAACTACAAACTCACAGGTCATGGTGGGGCTATTGCATTTGATATTGGTGCAACTGATGCTTTGATTAAAAATTCAGAGTTTATATATAACTATGCACGTCGTGATGGGGGTGCTATTAACATTGCACTAAATTCATTCAATGCAACAATTGAAAATTGTAATTTCACAAACAACTCAGCTGGTGATGACGGTGGTGCAATTAACTGGGAAGGTAATTTAGGATTTGTTAAATATTCTAAATTCTACAATAATACTGCTGTTGCTTTTGCAGATCCAGTTACAGGAGCATCTTCATCAAGAGGAGGAACTGTATTTATTAAAGGTGATAACGTAACTATCGATGGTTCTTCAATTAACATATCTACTGTTTTACATAATAAAGGTGATCTTGACAGAACTGATGGTGGAGCAATGGTTCCATATGTTGCTGGTGCAATAAGAGTAATTGGTAATTATTCTTTAATTGATAACTGTAGTTTTATAAATTGTAATGCAACCAAAGATGGTGGAGCATTATATATTGAAGGTTTATACTGTAATTTATCCAATTCAACTTTCGATGATAACTTTGTTGGTGATGATGGTGGAGCAATATTTTGGCAAGGTGACTTAGGTACTATATATAATATTACATGTACTAATAACAGATGTGAAGATTTAGGTTACTCCACACCAAACGGTGGTACTATTTCACTTGTTGGACATAATGTTACTATTGCAAAATCCAGTTTCAAACAAACTTATGCAAAAGTATCAGGTGGGGCTATATTCATCACAGGTAATTATATTAATATTACAGATACTTCCTTTGATAATTGTAGAGTATATAAAAATATTACATCAGTTCCTGGAAAAGCTTATGTAAATGGTGGAGGTGCACTATACTTATTTGGTGATTACACTTCTATTTTAAACTGTACTTTCCACAACTGTGAAGGAAGAGAAGGTGGAGCTGTTTATATTCAGGGTAATGATGTTAAAATAGATAAATCTTCAACTAACTTTACTAATGCGGTAACCGGTGGAGCAATTTACATTTATGGTATTAGAGCTAATATTATAAATTCAACATTTGACCTTTCATATGCTTCCACATCAGGAGGAGCAATTTACTCAACTGGTTCATATTCAAATGTTATTGATTCAAACTTTACTGATAATCTTGCAGAATATGATGGTGGTGCTATCTACTGGCAAGGTACTTCTCAATTTGATAATTCAAAATTCAATGTTGTTGATGGTTGTACATTTGTACGTAATACTGCTTACGCACTTTCTGGTTTAGATTCTACCAGAGGTGGAGGAGCTATTTTCTGGTCACAAAAAGGTTCCAATGGTGCTGTTAAAAACTCCAAATTTATTAACAACTCTGTTCAAACAAACCATAAAGCAGATGGTGGAGCTATTTTATGGGACCAAAGTTTCCATGGAATAATTGACAACTGTATCTTTGATGGAAATTATATCACCAGTATAATGATAAATAATAATAAATTATACATACAAGGTGGAGCTGTCTTTTTAAGAGCTGCAAACAATTATACTATTAGTAACTGTATATTTAAAAATTGTTGGTCTGATAAAGAAGGTGGAGCAATGTATTTATCCACCAGAAATCCTTCAGGTACTATGAATCCTATTGGAGTGTGGGTAATTAATGTTACATTTATAAACAACACTGCTAAAGCTTTAGGTCCAGTATCTTCAGATAATACTATGGGTGGAGGAGCTGTTTTCGTAAAAGAATGTACTCGTGCTTACTTTGAAAATGTTACATTTATAAATAACACTGCAAATAATGGTGGTGCATTTAGTCTTTCTCCTCAAGAAGATACTATTGAGTTTAATAAATGTACTTTCATAGGTAATAAAGCTGAAGATGATGGAGGAGCTATATGGGTTGGAAAATTCTCACTTAAGTTATATGATGCTGTCTTCTATGATAATGTTGCAGATGGTAGAGGTGGTGCAATTTTCAACTTGGGTGGATTTTCATACAGTAATTTAACTTTCATAAATAACTCTGCTTATCAGGGTGGTGCAATATCATGGTTTAAAGATGGAGAAAAAATAATTCAACATCTTGTATTTATCAATAACACTGCTTATCAGGGTGGTGCAATGTATCTTCCATCTCTTACTAAATCTTCTACAAATCGTATTCAAAATAATAATTTCACAAATAACTTTGCTTACTATGGTGGAGCTATTTATGCAGGTGTAACTAATGTATATATCTCCAATAACAATTTCACAAAAAATAGTGCAGATTATGGTGGAGCTATTTATCAGCCGAATGCGATTTTCACTATTTCCATAACTAATTCTATTTTCAATGAAAATAATGCAATTTATGGTGGTGCTCTTGATTTAGGAGCTACAAGTAATTCAGATGCAGCAAATAAAATTGTTCAATATTGTAACTTTACAAATAACAAAGCTGTCGATGGTGGAGCTATTTATGTAAACGGTTCTTATCAAAGAGTATTAAATTGTATATTTGATAAAAATAATGCATCTGGTAATGGTGGTTCTATTTATGTTGTTAAAAGTTTATCTTCAACAACAATTCAGGATTCAACATTTACAAATTCATATGCACGTAATGGTGGAGCAATATATAAAGATAATTCTGCTACTGCAACTCTTATAATTAGAAATGATACATTCATAGATAATACTGCTGCTCGTAATGGTGGTGCTGTCTTATATATTATGGCTGGTGAAAAATACAGGGATTATAATGATTTTGATGAAAGAGCAACTGTTTCACCAACTACTATGAGAACTACATACTCAAAAATTGGAATTACTGATTCATTATTCAGAAATAATAATGATTATCAATTAATAATTACAACTATTGCTCTTGCTGAATCTCCTACTATTGTAGTTTATTTAGCAAATCCTACTGATCAAGATCCGGAGTCCATTTATTTAATTGTAAATGTAACTAATTCAACTTCTCAGGTTGGAGCTCCAATTATTGTTAATAAAGATAATTATGATTTACATTACAATCCAACTAGTAAGATGGTATATGTATCTGTTGAAGATTTAAGAATTAATGGAAATTATACTATATCTGTAGGATTTAGTGATGATGACTATATGTATAAGGAATTTTCAAAAAATGTAACTGCAAAAGGTATTGCAATGGGAGAATTCGAACTTCTCCAAAAAACTATTGAAGATGAACTTACAATCCAAAAAACAAATCCTTATGATTACTACATTATTACTTTAAGCAGGGATTATACTTTTACTCGTGATTATTATAATAATAGATTAGATACTAAATGTATTAACCTTACAAATATTGACAGACCAATAATAATTGATGGTAACGGTAGTCTTATTAATGCAAAAGGATTTGCCAGAATATTTAACATTACTGCTTCAAATGTTACTTTAATTAACTTCAGATTAGCTTATGGAAATGCAAGTGGTAACTTCTCTGATGGTGTAAATATGGGGGGAGCAATATTCTGGGCAGGTAAATATGGTAGTCTTGTTGATTCCCAGTTATATAATAATTATGCTAATAGAGGTGGAGCAATTTATTATAACTCTTCAGCTATTAACTGTTTAATTAACGGTTCAACATTTTTAAATAACACTGCTGACAGTTTTGGTGGTGCTATTGATTGTAATGCTTCCAGATTAGGAATTTTCAACAATGAATTTAACTTTAACACTGCTAATGTTGGTGGTGGATTATGTAGAGAAATTAATGCAACATTAGGATATGGTTTTAACAATACTTTCAGATCAAACATTGCTTTAACCAACGGATCTGCTCTTGCATGGATACATGCAAAAAATATTTCCATTAATTCATATTATTTCTATGATAATGTTGCTGGTACTAATGGTGGAGCAATTCACGCTAATGAGGGTAGTATAAATTGTGAAGTAAGAAACTGTGTCTTTGATAATAACTCTGTAAATGGTACTGGTTTAGGTTATGGTGGTGCTATTGACTGGAATTCAAAAGAAGGTTTAGTTTTCAATTCTACATTCACCAGAAATCATGCATCCTATGGTGGAGCAATGTATGTGGGTGGTGACTCTGAAAAAATTAATATTACTGAATCCACTTTCTCTGAAAACTATGCAACTCTTAAAGGAGGAGCTGTTGATATCCGTGTATCTTCTGTAATTATTAATGCATCTAATTTCTATTACAATAATGCTACTAATGGTGGAGCATTATATATTGGTGGGGAAGGACATATGAATTATGTATATTCCTCTATTTTTGTAGGAAATAGGGCAAATAAAGGTACTGGTGGAGCTATTGATTGGGTAGCATCTTCAGGTACTATTCTTGATTCAGATTTAACTGGTAACTGTGCTAATTATGGTGGAGGTATTTACTTCGGAGGACTTGCAGCACAAAGTATTGTCAGAAGATGTAATTTCACTGATAACCATGCTAAATACACTGGTGGTGCTATTGACTGTAATTCATCAAACTTGCTTTTATATGATTCAAGATTTGATTCTAATTACGCTCAATTTGGTGCTGCTTTATGCAGAGAAGTTAATGCTATTGGTGGTAACGGTTCAAACAACCTTTTCATTAATAATCATGCATATATTTCAGGTGCAGCTCTTGGATGGATGGGTTCTGCTGATATTAAAATTATAAACTACACTTTCATCAACAACTCTGCTGATGTTAGTGGTGGAGCAATTTATGCAAGCCCAACTAGCCACAACTGTTCAATTATTGATTCCTACTTTGAAAATAACTTTGTAACAAATGAAACTCTTGGTGTTGATTCATTTACTTGGATTGCATGGGATGAAACTGTAATGGAATTCGCAGCAGATATTACATATAACGCTACATTAGTTAATAAAACTATTATGGGCGAAACTGTAACTACCTATTACTATGCTTATGGTGATAATTATCGTGAAAAATTAGGCATTGGTGGTGCAATATATGTTATTGGTGCTGATTCAAAAATTATCAACTCTGATTTCATTAAAAATTCTGCTAAACTAGGTGGAAGTATATATGTAGGTGCTAATAGTGGTAGTACTTTTGTTGAAGAATCAAAATTTGAATCTAACACTGCTTATGAAAACGGAGGAGCAATTTACTTATATGCTTCTGCGGTACATATTGATGATTCTGAATTTATTGACAATTTAGCAATCGACGGTGCTGCTTTATATGTTGGAGGTATTGGTACAAGCAATCAAGTTCACTCTTCTATTTTCATAGGAAACAATGCAACCGGTTATGGTGCAGGTATTTACTGGAGAGCATCTGCAGGTGAAATCAAAGATTCTCAATTTGATAGTAATAATGCGTATGTTGGTGGAGCTATGTATTTAAATGGTGTATCTGCTAATACAAATATTACAAATTCAACATTTAGATTTAACACTGCTATTAAAAATGGTGGTGCTATTGACAGTAATGCAGCAAACATTGGAATTTATAACATTACATTTGAAGCAAATTATGCTGGTGAATATGGTGCAGCATTATGTAGAGAGTCAGGTTCTACAAGAGGTCATGGTCAAAATAATACATTCTTATACAATCATGCAGGAATTGCAGGTGCTGCTATTGCATGGTTAAATGTGAAAAATATGGCTATAGATCATTATTATTTCATAAACAACACTGCAGGTTATAGTGGTGGAGCAATTTATGTATCAAGAAACAGTGATAACTCTACAATTGATTTCAGTTACTTTGAAGGAAATGAAATTGCTAATAATTTAGAGGGTTATGGTGGAGCTATGGCTATTCTTGGTAATGGTTCTAACATTAAAAACTCTGAATTCGTTAATAACTATGCATTTGAAGGTGGAGCAATATATACTGGTGTTACTTCAGGTAATATACATATCTTAAATGTAACATTTAAAGAGAATGAAGCAACAGCAAACGGTGGTGCAGTTGAAATTTTAGGATTAGCTGTTAGTTTAAATCACACTAATTTCACTTCAAACACTGCTGGAAAATCTGGTGGTGCTATCTTTGTTAACAGTACTGAAAACTCTAATGTAATTGACCGTTCAGTATTTAACAATAATAAAGCTACTGAAGATGGTGGTGCTATTAACTGGTTCAGTTATCCTGGTGATGTATTATTCTCTAACTTCACAAACAACCAAGCAGAATATGGTGGAGCAATTCACTTAAGTGGTATTTCAAATAATGATAAAATAGCTAATGTTATCTTTATAAATAACACAGCTACTAAAAACGGTGGAGCTATTGACTGTAATGCTAGTTACATCTGTCTTAATAATACTCTATTTATAAATAATTATGCTGGTGAATTTGGTGCTGGTTTATGTAGAGAAGCTGGAGCGGCTAATGGTTTTGGTGAAAATAACACTTTCATTGATAATAAGGCTGGAATTTCAGGTGCTGCTCTTGCATGGTTAGGTGTAAATGGAATTGATATTCATAATTATACATTTATTAACAACACTGCATCTAAAAGTGGTGGAGGAATATATGTACGTTCAGATAGTGCTAACTGTAAAGTAAGTAACTGTAAGTTTGATAACAATTATGTAACTGATATTAGGGACAGTCATGGTGGAGCTATTGATTGGCATGGTACTAGGGGACATATATTCAATACTACATTTGAAAATTCATTTGCTTTAAATGGTGGTTCAATATATGTGGCTCCTGAATCTAATATGATGAATATTACTGAAAGCAGATTTATTGCTTCCCGTGCTTTAAGTGAAGGAGGTTCAATTGATTTATATGGTGATAATGTATACATTATTAAAACAAACTTCTCATATTCAGTTTCATCTTTAAATGGTGGAGCAATTTCAGCTCATAATAGTAATAATGCAATCATTGATGGTTGTTTATTTGAATTTAATGTAGGTGCAGGTTTCATTGATGAAGCAAATACTGCTTCAGGTGAAGGTGGAGCAATATTCTGGGAAAATGCTAATAATGTTACTATATCTAATACAAAAGTATTTGACACAGAATCTCACGCAAACGGTGCAGTTTCATTAATTAACTGTAACAATTCCAAATTGTATAAAGTACATTTTAAAGGTGAAATTACTATAAGAAACGGTGGATCTGTTTCATGGGTTAATTCAAATAATATAACTATTGATTCCTGTGACTTTTTAGATACTGCAGCATCATACAACGGTGGTTCTATATTCTTAAATAATACTGATAAAGCTGTTGTTAAAAATTCATACTTTAACAATACTTCTGCTTTATGGGGTAATGGAGGAGGAATTTATGTCGATGGTAATGCTACATTTGACAATAACACTCTCTGCCAATATGAAGCATTTGATGATTATGCTGGAGGAATCTTTGTTGCAGGTGGAAACTCAACAATTATCAATTCAACATTCATTGGTCCTGATGCGGTATGGGTTGGTGAACATGGAGAAGCACATCTGGCTGAAAATTATATTACTGGTGCTTATCCAAATAAAGATGTAAAATATCTAGAAGAACCGTATAATTCAAGATATAACAAATATGATTATGCAATATGGAATGACGGTAAATTATACCTCAATAAAAATACTTTTGACTACATTGTATTTAATAATGGTACAATTACATCTCCAACTACACTTTGGATTTTAGATAATATTACTATAAACGAAACTTGGAATACTACATATAATTTCTGGGCTAACATTACAGATGATAATGACAATACTATCATATCTGTCTGTACTTTGGATACCTGGAATGATAATTCAATTGATGGGGATAAACATTACGCAATGCCATATAACTTCTTACAAGTTCCATTGGCATATCAAGGTAAATTCCAAATTATGGCTAATGATTCAGGTTTAATTAATCCTACAATTTATTATGGTACAATTAATGTTAAATTACCTACAGTATTAACAATAAACTATACTAATACTCAACAAGAACAAATTCCAATTGTAGTAAAATTATCTGTTCCTGTTGAAAGTAATTATACATTCTCATGGGATAAATTAAAAATAAAAATTAATGGAGTATCATTTGATTCATTTAAATACACCAGAAATATTGTTAACTCAACAATTGGTGGTATTCACTGGTATGAAATTTATGTTAACTTTACTGAATTCCACATGCCTGTTGGAACATATACTATAACTGCTGATTATGAAGGTGATGATTATCACTGGGATGCTTATGATTCAAAAGAGTTTGCTCTCTTTTCACATTCAATATGGATTAAAGTACATGCAAATGACATATTATATGGAGGCACACTCCTTGTAAATGTAACTTCAAATGCATTTAATACTGTAAATGGTAGAATAACTATTAGGGTAGATGGTAAAATAGTAAGTGTTCCATTAAAACTTGATAATGAAACAGGATCATATCTTTATGTATTGCCAAATACTGATTATCCTGAATTATTAGAACCTGGTGAACATATGGTTTCTGTAATTTTCCAAAATGGTACCTATTATGAGACTACTTCTAATGAATCGTCATTTAGAGTTTATTCATTAAATACTACTGTTAATGCAACAACAACAAACTTTACCTATGGTGAAAATTTAAAAATCAATGTTACTGTAGAGAAAAATGCAACAGGTTATATTGCAATTAGAATTGATGGTGTAATTTTCACAGCACCAATTAACAATGGTACTGCTTACTTTGATATTAGAAGTGTAACTGTAGGAAATTACACTATTCCAGTTATATATTATCCAGATAATAATCATTATAATAGAAATTCAACTAATATTTCATTCGTTGTGAGTGCTACTGGTAATTATAATATGACTATAATTTCCAATAACCTTACATATGGTCAAAATGCTACTGTCTGTGTTTTAATGCCTGAAGGTGCTAGTGGAAATGTAACTGTATACATAGATGGAAAATTAAATAAAACTTTACCTTTAGACTCAGATTATGTTGCATTATGGGAAAATATTTTAATTGATGCAGGTTTACATAATATAACTGTACATTATAATGGTTGTGATGTATATGCTCCTCAAGAGAGAAATATAACTGTATTTGTAGCTCCTGCTCAATGGGTGCCGGTAATTAACATTGAAGAGGGTATTTATAGTCAGAATACAACATTCAGCATTGAAGTTCCAGATGATTTCAACAGTACTTATCTTAATTTAACTGTTGAAGGTGTAACTTATGCTATTCAAATTACAAATGGTAAAGGTAATAAAACTTTTAATAATATCTCCGCCGGAATGCATGATGCGGTATTATCATTTAATGGAAATGCAAGATATGTGAAAAATAATTTCACAGCCAGTTATCATATAGTTAAATTAACTCCAACAATTAATTTAACCAGAATTGATGATAATGTGATTGTAGCTACTGTTGATGGTAATGCATATGGTAATGTTTCATTTATTGTAAATGGTATTGAATATGTTGTTAATTTAACTAATGGTAATGCAACTTTATCTGGCAAATTAATAATTGGAAATAATAGTGTTGTTGCAATATATAATCCTGATGGTAACCATACTTCAACACAAATCTCTAAAAACTATGTTTTAGGTAAAATTGCTTCCAGTGTAAATGTAACTGCAAATGACACAGTTTATGGAACTCCTGTAAAAGTAACTGTTCAGGTTGGAGAAAATCAAACTGGATTTGTAACAATAACTGTAAACGGTAAAAACTACTCTGCAAAAATCAATAAAGGAAATGCAACATTTACATTAATTGACTTGGATGTTGGTAATTATACTATTGATGTTGTTTATGAAGGAGATGATATTTACTCAAACAGTACAAATCACACTTCATTTAATGTAACAAAATTAAACACTGATCTTGTGATTAATGGTGGTAACAGTACTTATGGTGAAAAAGCAGTCATTGTAGTAACTGTTGATGCAGGTGTTGAGGGAAATATTACAATTAAACTCAACAATACTCAGCAAACAACAATGACAGAAAAAATCATTAATGGAAAAGCAGTATTTAATTTAACTAAACTGGCAGCTGGTAATTACACAGTTAATGCAGTTTACAATGGCAGTGATATTTATAATATTAACAGCACTGAATCTGCAACATTTGAAATTAAAAAAGCAAATCCTGATTTATTGTTTGATTTATCTTCATTCGTTATTTATGATAATGCTACAATGAGCATTTCAATTAATGATGAAATTGTAAATGAAGCTGTTAATGTTAGCTTTGATAGTGATACATACACATTATTTGTTAATACTCCTTCAGGTTCAAATATTATTAAAACTAATGTTATTTCACAATATAAATCATATGATATTGTTGTTGAATATGGTGGAAATGAGAATTTCACAAGTGTAAAATATGAGTTTGAAAGAACTCCAACTAAAATTATTTACTGTAAATAAAACTTATCCTGCAATAAACATTACTGTAGTAAATCAAAGCAGTATTTATGTAGGTCAAACTGTTAAAATCATTGTAAGTGTTCCTTTAGATGTAAGTGATAATATTACTATTATGATTGACGGTAAGGAATACTCCAAAAAACCAGTCAGCGGAAATGCAACATTTGAAATTGAAGCAATAACATTCGGAAATAAAACAATTACAGCAATATACAATGGAGATGATAAATACAGAATAAATGCAACAACTGCTGAGTTTAATGTATCTAAATACAATCCAGTAATTGATTCAATTGTTGGTCCTAGTGGAGATACTGTTTTAGGCAGTAATGTTACAATAACAGTTACTATGGCTAATGTTAATAATGGAACTTTATTAATTGAAGTTGCAAATCATAACTACACTGTTGAAATCGTAAATAAAGTTGCTAATTTAACTGTAGCATTACCAATTGGAAATTACACAGCTAAAGCTTACTTTATTGAAGATGATAAGTATAATGCTAATGAAAGTAGTGAAATTCAATTTAAAGTTGTCTCCAAATTAACTCCAGAAATTATTATCACTGCTCCAAGTGAGGTTAATGTAGGTGAGGCTGTTAATATTACTGTTTCAACCAATGGTTATAACTTAACTGTCTGGATTAATGATGTTGAACAAACTATAACTGATGGTAATATTTCATTTACTCCAACTAAAGCAGGTTTATACACTATTGTTGCTAAAGTCAGTGAAAATAATACTGTTTATGGTGCATCTAACTTTACTGTATTTAATGCTCATAAATTAAATGCTACTTTAATTATTGGTGAAATTGTACCTGAATTAGATAAAGAGTTTGATATTGCAGTTTTAAACATTACTGATGGTGAAATAATAATTAAAGTTAATGATATAGTTATTCCTAATGCTAAGTTCACTCCTACTGTTCCTGGTGTTTATGTAATAACTGTTGAATCAGCAGAAACTGATAAGTACAATGCAGGATTTAACATGACTTCATTTTCAATAGATGTCAAAAATGCAACATGGATTGATATTGTTGCACCTACAGTTGTCAAAGTCGGTGAAACAATTAATATTTCAGTTTCAACCAACGGTTATAATTTAACTGTCTGGATTAATGGTGAAAAACAAATTATTAATGGCGGAAATATTACTTATTATGTTGCTAGTGCGGGAATAAATATAATCGATGCTACAACTACTGAAAATGATCAAATGTATGGTGTAAGTAAAAGCATAATGTTTGAATCAGTTAAAAACAAACCTACTTTAATTATATCTGAAATTGGTAATGTTAAAGTTGGAGATAATGTTACTATTGCTGTTGGAGGCATTACTGATGGCAGTTTAACTATCAAACTTAACGGTGTTGAAATTGCAAATAATACCAAATTCACAATACCTTCAGCTGGAAGATATACTATTACTGTTGAATCAGCAGAAACAGGTGCTTATTATGCAGGATTTAATTTAACCACCTTTGAAGCACTTAAACTTCCTACTTCAATTAATGTAACTGCTGAGGCTATAGGTGATGAAGCAATTATTACTGTATCTAACTTGCCAACTAATGCAACAGGATATGTAATTATTAAGGTTAACGGAACCGATTATGTAATAAATATTAATTCAACTACTGAATTAAAATTCATAATCCCAAAAACCGGAAAATATGATGTTGTTGCAACATACATGGGTGATGACAAATATGGTTTAAGTAATGCAACCACTTCATTTAATGCAACTAGCACTTCTAAAGATGTTATTGTTGAAGTTCCAGATGTTGTTGCAAGTGGAGATGTAGTTGTTAAAGTAATTATTCCTGAAGATGCGAAAGGTAATATTACAGTTACAATTGGAAATCAAACAAAAACTATAACTGCTAAAGGCGGTGAAAATGATATTGTAATATCCAATGTAGGTCCTGGTTCATATGATGTTGTTACAACATACAGCGGTGATGACAGATACAGTCCGAAAACAATAACTAATGCTATAACAGTTATCTCATCAATTAATGTTGTAGATACACTTACAAGAGGAGTTAACAGTCCTTATGACTATGAAGCAGAATTCCTTGATAAGAATGGATTAGTACTTCAAAATACTAATGTTCAATTTGTTGTGAAAGGTAAAACCTACACAGTAAAAACAGATGATAAAGGTATTGCAAGATTACCTGGATCAACATTAAAAGTTGGGTCATATAGTGTTACATCTATAAATCCTGTAACTGGTGAGCAAGTAACTAAAAAACTCAGCATTGTAGAACGTTTAACAGATAACCATAATGTTAAAATGTATTTCCATGATGGTACTACATATTCTGTAAGAGTTATTGGTGATAATGGAAAACCAGTTGGTGCAGGCGAAATTGTTTCAATTTCAATTAATGGAGTAAGCTATCCGGAAAAAACAAACAGCAAAGGATACGCAAAACTTACTATTAACTTAAAACCAGGTAAATATAAAGTATATGCGGAGTATAAGGGTACTAAAGTTTCAAATAAAATTAAAGTTAAACAAGTCCTTAAAGTTAAAAAGACTATTAAACTTAAAAAGCCTAAGAAATTTGCACTTAAAGCTAAACTTAAAGGACCTAACAAGAAAGGTCAAAAAATAATCTTTAAGTTCAAAGGCAAAAAATATAAAGCAAAAACCAATAAAAAAGGTCTTGCTAAAGTAATTATTAAGAAAAAAATAGCTAAAAAACTTAAAAAGGGTAAAAAATACAAATACTCTGCTAACTATTTCGGTGATGTAGTTAAAGGTAAGGTAAAAGTAAAAAAATAATGGGGAAATCCTTCCCATACCTTTTTATGAATTTATATAAGAGTATGGGATTATTTTTATTTATTTTTTGGACTTTACATGTTAAAAAATAATTTTTTTTGGCGATGACGAATTTTTAATTCAGAGCCTATAAAAAATTTTTTAACTAATTTTTTTATTAAAAACAAAAAAAGGTGAAAATCCCCCTTTTCACCTTTTTATTTTGTATTTTTTTAATTTTATTTCGTGAATATATATTTCTAAATACTTTTTTGTTTACTTTTGTTTTACTTTTAATATAATCTATTTTTCGACTCTTAATTTTAATACTTATGAATAAATATTATAAAATTATTGTCTGTTTTTTAAATTAAATCAATGCTTCAAAGTCTTGGATAAAATGAAATATTTTTTTGTGATGGTATAAATGTTGATTTTCCAAATAGTTTTTTCAAATATTCTAATTCAAAAGATACTTATTAATATTTAAAATAATATACTTTATATATAAGGTGATATTTAATGAAAGGAATTATATTAATAATGGATGGTATGGGGGACCGCCCTATTAAAGAATTAGGCAATAAAACACCCCTTGAAGCTGCTAATACTCCAAACATGGATAAAATGGCTGCTGAAGGAATCACTGGAATTATGGACTCTATTGCTCCGGGAATTATTCCAGGTAGTGATACTGCACACCTGTCAATTTTAGGTTATAATCCATACGAAGTCTACACTGGCAGAGGTCCATTTGAAGCAAATGGTGTTGGAGTTGATGTACTTCCGGGCGATATTGCATTTAGATGTAATTTTTCAACTGCAGATGAAAATCTTATTGTCACTGACAGACGTGCAGGAAGAATCAAGGAAGGTACAAAAGAAATTGTTGAAAAATTAAACACTATGAAACTTGATGATTATCCAGATGTTAAAATCATTTTTAAAGAATCAACTGGTCACAGAGCAGTTTTAGTTTTAAGAGGTGAAGGACTATCTGATAAAGTAAGTGATGCAGATCCTAAAGTTGAAGGAAACAAACCAAAAGAAGTTAAAGCTTTGGATGACTCCGCTGAAGCTCAAAAAACTGCAGATATTTTAAACCAATTAGTTAAAAAATCATATGAAATGGTTAAGGACCATCCGGTTAATGTAAAAAGAATTGATGAAGGTGAACCTCCTGCAAATATTATTATTCCGCGTGGTGCAGGAGAAGTCCCTGTTGTCGAATCATTAAATGATAAATATGAAATCAATTCTGCATGTATTGCAGAAACAGGTTTAATTATGGGTATCGGAAGATTTGCAGGAATGGATATTATTGAAATGGAAGATGTAACTGGTGGAATTGACACAAATTTAGATAATATTCGTGATACCATTATTGACCAGGTTAAAAACTCAGACCATGACTTTTTCCTAATTAATATTGATGGTGCTGATGAAGCAGGCCATGACGGCCAGACAAAAGAGAAAAAAGAGTTCATTGAAAAAGTTGATCAAGTTGTAATGAGCGAATTAATAAAACTTGAAGATGTCTACATTTATTTAACTGCTGATCATTCTACACCAATTTCTGTCATGAACCATTCAGGAGACCCAGTTCCTGTATTAATTAGAGGTCCTGAAGTTAGAGTAGATGATGTTTGCGAATTTTCTGAAGTTGCATGTGCAAAAGGTGGGCTTTCAAGAATCAGAGGTTCAGATGTAATGAATATCATGATGGATTTAATGAATTATGCTCATAAATTTGGTGCATAGGTGATTTAATGGCAGCAAAAAAATTATTCGGTACTTCTGGAATAAGAGGTAAAATTGCTTCTGAAGTAACTTGCGAGTTGGCATTAAACGTAGGTAAATCTCTTGCTTATTATTTGGGAAATACTGGTAGTGTTGTTGTAGGTTATGATACAAGAACTACTAATATGATGCTTGAACATGCAATTTGCGCAGGTTTAATTGAAAGTGGTGTGGATGTTATTAAAATAGGTATGGTTCCAACTCCATTGGTAGGTTATGCATGTGAAAAATTAGATGCTGATGCGGGAATTATGTTAACAGCTTCACATAATCCTTCCCAGTATAATGGAATTAAATTATGGAATAAAAATGGAATGGCATACTCCCAAAATCAGGAAAGGGAAATAGAAGAAATTTACGCTGAAAAATCATATATCTCTGTTAGCTGGGATAAAGTTGGTCATATCAATGTTAATGAAGAAATTAAAGACCAATATATTGATGATTTGGTAGATATGGTTAATATTAAAAAAGGTTTAAAAGTTGTAATTGACTGTGCATCTGGTGCTGGAAGCGAAATATCACCTTTAGTTTTTAGAAAAGCCGGTTGTGAAGTAACCACAATCAACTCCCAGCCAGATGGATTTTTTCCTGGAAGAAATCCTGAACCTAATGCAGAAAACCTACAAACATTAATGAAAACAGTTGTAGCAATTGGAGCAGATTTGGGTATTGCTCATGATGGAGATGCTGATCGGATGATTACAGTTGATGAAAAAGGTAATATATCTCCCTTTGATTCACTTTTAGCATTAATATCAAAAGAATTTGAAGGGGACATTGTCACAACTGTTGATGCAGGTTTATGTATGGATGAATCTGTAAATGGAGATGTTATCCGAACTCCTGTAGGGGATGTTAATGTAGCTGAAGTAATAATTAAAAAAGATGCCAGTTTTGGAGGAGAGCCTTCAGGTACATGGTTGCATCCTGATTTCTGTATGTGTCCTGATGGAATTTTATCCGGGTTAAGAATGGCGGAAGTTGTATCAAGAGATGGAAAACTATCTGAATTGTTAAATAATATTCCTTCATATCCTAATATTCGTGAAAAAATAACATGCTCTAAAGAAGCTAAAGTTAAAGTAATGGAAAACATGGAAGAATTACTTAAAAATGCTTTTGATGATATTGAGGATATAAATTCTATTGATGGTTTGAGATTAACTTTTTCAGATGATAGTTGGTTATTGGTAAGACCTTCAGGAACTGAAGATTATATTAGAATAACTTTAGAATCAAGAGATCAACAAAGAGCAGATTATATTAAAAATACTTCTCTTGAAATAATTAAACAAAATTTATAATTTTTTTTAAAATAAAAAAAAGTCTTTAAAGAATTATTATTAAATTCTTTAAAGATAATTTATCGTCATGTTAGACTTTCAAATCCTTTTGTTGCAATCAATTTATTAAATGAGCCTTCTGGTTGCATTAAAATATTTCCTTGGGAATATTGTTCTAATGCTACTTTTACCATTGCACTCTTTTTATTTGGATCTTTTGCAGATTTAGCCATTGTTTTAGCTAACACCATAACAGCATCTCCTCTGGATAGATTTCCAGTTACACTTGAATGGTCACCGCCGTATCCACTATATGCATCATTGGAACGAACGATATCTGCTGCACTAAGATTAGTTTCCTGTCCATGTATCTTTATCGGCCGTATCGTATCTATGATTTTGTCAAGACCTTCATCATAAACAACAACTACAGCGTCAGATTTCATTCCAGTATTTGCTTCTACGATTTCCTGCGCATATTTCATACCTTGTTCAGTACCATCCCAGAGACAATCGTGCAGATACATTTTTCCACCAATGTTACCGGGCGCAGGCTGTGAAGGGTGAGTCATTCCCCCTGGATAAACTGGGGTATAGTTTTTAAAACTTCCATTTTTTAAATGGACCATAAATGCCATATCGACTGCACCATTAGGTTGTTCTTCCTTATCAGAAGCCAATACAAGAATTTCTTTATCTTCTTGTGATAAATCTGGGCCACCAAGAAATGCACTACCAATAATAGCTAACAATCCAACAAGAACAACAATAAGAATTGCTATAACCAATTTTTTTGTTCTTATCATTTAATTCACACACCTAAATTTAATGTAGTTTATAAATTTCTAATTTATAATAAATTCAGTAAAACATATTAATATGTTCTTATATTGTTTTTGAATATTAAATTATATAAATATTTTTAACAATTGTAATTTTAGGTTAAAAAATAAGTTGATGTTAAATTATTTAAAGTATCTATTGTATTATGTTACATTTGTTAAAAAAAAGATTTTGAGAAGATGAATTATTCATCTTCAGCAATAAATGCATCAATACCTAATGCAGCACATTCTGGGCATACCCAATCATCTGGCATGTCTGCAGGAGTAGCTCCAGCAGGAATGTTGTATGCAGGGTCGCCTTTTTCTGTATCAAATTTGTATTCACAGTGTAAACAAACATATATAGTCATTTTTAATTCTCTCCTTTTTTTAAATTTTGCTATTAGTATAGCAAATATAATTTGAGTTTATATTAACTATTATTTAAAAGTACTTATTTGATTATTATGCTGAAATTTTTTTTGCTCTGTAGGTAACTGATTATATTAAAATTTTTATTCATATCTTTAAAAAAATGATTAAAATGCCTGGTTGATATTATCAAAAGCAGTTTTTTTAAGAAAAATTTCTATAGGAAATTATTTAAATTAAATTAAAATAAAAATCACCTAAAATCAGTTAAAATTCTATTGTATATATTGGGTAATAATGTTAATTTATAAGTTAAGAAATACACATATAATATTATTAGTAATTTTTATAGGGGATAATAAAAGTGAAAGCAATTATTTTAAGTGCTGGTGAAGGGTCAAGAATGAGGCCATTAACACTTACAAAGCCTAAGACAATGTTACCAGTTGCTGGAAAACCGATTATTCAATATAATATTGAATCATTAAGAGATAATGGTATTAAAGATATTTTATTAATAGTTCGTTATAAAGAAGAAATGGTTAGAGAATATTTTGGCGACGGCAGTGATTTTGGTGTAAACATTACTTATCAAACTCAAAAGGATTTTTTAGGTACTGCTAATGCTATTGGTTATGGAAAAGACTTCATTGAAGACAGTTTAATTGTTTTAAATGGAGATATTATTTTAGATAATGAAATCATCAATGAAATTATTAAAAAATACAATTACCTCAATCCTGATACATTAATGCTTTTAACAGAAGTGGAAAATCCTTCTGCTTTTGGAGTTGTAGAAATTGAAGATGGAAATATCAGAAACATTGTTGAAAAACCTAAAAAAGAAGAAGCTCCAAGTAATCTTGTTAATGCAGGTATTTATATATTCAATGAGGATATTTTTGATAAAATTGATAAAACAGAAATTTCCCAACGTGGGGAATATGAAATTACAGATTCTGTAACTTTACAAATTGAGGATAATAAAAAAGTCATCGGTCATAAAACAAATAAGGACTGGATTGATGTTGGACGTCCATGGGAATTAATTGAAGTTAATGAAGAATTAATTGGAAATCTTAAAACAGAAATTAGAGGTATTGTAGAACCTGGAGCACATGTTCATGGTGAACTCTTTTTGGATGAAGGAAGTATTATCCGATCTGGAGTATACATTGAAGGAAATGTATATATTGGTAAAAACTGTGATATAGGTCCAAATTCTTATATTAGAGGCAATTCCTATTTTGGTGATAATGTACATGTTGGAAATGCGGTTGAAATTAAAAATTCAATTGTTATGGAAAATACTAACGTTAGTCACTTAAGTTATGTTGGAGATTCTGTAATTGGATCCAACTGTAATATAGCTGCAGGAACCAACATTGCTAATTTACGTTTCGATAACCGTTCTGTTAAAACAAAAATTAAAAATCAAATGATTGACAGTGGTAGACGTAAACTTGGTTCAATTATAGGAGATTCTGTTAAAACAGGTATTAATTCAAGTTTTTCACCTGGTGTGAAAGTTGGATCTAATTCCACTATCGGTTCTGGGGTTTTATTGTATGATGATGTCCCCTCTGATACTAGGGTATTAGTAAAACAAAATCATATTATTCAAGATAAAAAAGAAAAATAATAACTTGGCGATATTATGGAAAATAAAAAAGACTCTATTGTAATATGCCCTGGTGCACAGGTATTTGGTGACGTTGAACTTGGTGAAGATGTATCCATATGGCATGGTGCTATTATTAGAGGAGATACAGATTCAATAACTATTGGTAATAAGTCCAATGTTCAGGATAACTGTGTTGTCCACTGTACTAAAGAATTTCCTGTAAAAATAGGAGATAATGTATCTGTAGGTCATGGTGCTGTTGTTCACGGATGTACTCTTGAAGATAATGTATTAATTGGAATGAATGCAACAGTTTTAAATGGTGCACATATTGGTAAAAACTCTATTGTAGGGGCAGGTGCTGTTGTAAGTGAAGGAAAAGAGTTTGAAGAAGGCAGTTTAATTTTAGGTGTTCCTGCAAAAAAGGTTAAAGACTTAACTTCTGAACAAATAGCTCATATTCAGGAAAATGCAGATAATTACGTTAAACTTTCCAAACAGTATAAGGAAGATTAAATTATGAAAGCAAGAAAAATCGTTGAAGAAATGGATTCATATGTTCCTGGAAAATCACAGGATGAAATAGCTAGTGATTTTAATTTAAACAAAGAAGATATTATCAAATTAGGTTCTAATGAAAATCCATGGGGTCCATCTCCAAAAGCTATGAAAGCTATTCAGGATGAAATCAAATCAATTAACAGATATCCTGAATCTCAATTACAGGATTTGGTAAAAAGGATTGCTGAATATTCTGGTGTTGATACATCACAGGTAATTGTTGGTGGAGATGGTGCTGATGAAATCATTGATGTTCTTGCAAAAACTTTTATTGACGAGGGTGATGAGTTTATAGTTCCGCTACCTTCATATATGTATTATGAATATTTGCTTAAACAGTATGGTGCAAAACCGGTTTATGCAAAATGGGATTTGGATAAAAATGAATTGGATGTTAAATCTATTTTTGATTCTGTAACTGATAAAACAAAAATGATTTTTTTATGTTCTCCAAACAATCCTACAGGAACTTTAATTGATAAGGAAGTTTTAGTTGATATTGCTTCTAAAAACCCTGATGTTTTAATTGTTATTGATGAAGCTTATTTTGAATATGCTGAAGTTACAAATAAAGATTTGATAAATGAATTTGATAATATATTTATAATTCGTACAATGTCTAAGGTATTGGGACTTGCAGGAATGAGAATTGGTTATGGACTTGCATGTGATACTATTATTGAATATATGCATAGAATTAAACCAGTATTTTCCCTTACAAGATTATCATTTGTAGCTGCATGCAATACTTTTGATGATAAGGAATATATTGCCCAGTCAATTGAAAAAGGTATTGAATCAAGACAATATCTCTATGATGAAATATCAAAAATTGACGGTTTAAATGTATTTCCATCCAAATCAAATTATATGTTAATTGATATTAGAGAAACTGGTTTTACTGCAGCTGAACTTGCATTAGAACTTATGAAAAAAGGAATAATTGTTCGTGACTGTACTTCATTTAAAGGTTTGGATGAATATTGGATTAGAATTAGTATCTGTACTTTAAAAGAGGATGAAAAATTCATTAATATCTTAAAAGAGGTTTTAAACTAATGTATGTTGGAGGAACTGTAATATCTTCTGTTGAATTTCATGGAAATATGTCTTTAGTTATTTTCATGTCCAAATGTCCTCTTGCATGTAGATATTGTCATAATGTTGAACTTCTTGAAGATAATAGTGAAAAATCATTTGATGAAATTAAAAAAGAAATTGATTCTTCCCGAGATTTTTTAGATGCAATTGTTATATCTGGTGGAGAACCATTGCTTCAAAATGATGCTATAATTGAAATATTTAAATATGTCAAAGAAGTAGGGCTTAAAACAAAACTTGATACAAGTGGAATATATCCTGATAAAATCAGGGAATTATTGGATTTAAATTTAGTTGATTATGTTTCTTTAGATGTTAAAACAACTTTTTCAGATTACCGAAAAATTACTGGTGCTGATGTAGGAGATGATGTTAAAAAATCAATGGATTTAATAAATGATGCTGGTGTTCATTTAGAAATCAGGACAACATATGTTCCAACCCTACATACTGAAAAAGACATAATTGATCTTGTAGGTGAAATCAAAGCTGAAGTTTATACTATCCAACAGTTCAGAAATAAAAATGTTCTTGATCCTGCTTTAGAAAAAGTTGAAGTTCCAAATCCTCATGATTTGGCAAAATTGGCTCGTAAAGTTAAACCTTACTTTGATGGAATTGTTAAAGTTAAATCAGGAGAATTCGGTGAACAAGTTATTTAAAGATGTGTTTTTATGCCTATTTTATCTTTTTCAAGTAATGATATTGATGTTATCACTGGTAAGAAGACCAGGACCATACGTAAAGCATGGAAAACACCGCTTAAAGTAGGAGACAGATTATACTGCTACTGGAATTTAGTTTCTAAAGAAAAAATGAAGATTTTTGAAGCTTTTGTTACAAAAATTGAGGATATTCCTTTTGAAGATATTAAGGACAATGATGAGTTAGCAGTTGAAGAAGGATTTAAAGATTCAAAAGACATGCTTAGAGAATTTAAAAAGATGTATGGTGGAAGAATAAATCCTAATGAAAATTTCCAAATTATATATTTTGAAAAAATCAATATTGATGATTGGAAAGGGGATAAAATCGATGAAAAGGCTATGATTACTAAAAGAGCCGATATTCTTTTTGACAGTGGTAAATTTGATAAATCTACAATGTGTTATGATGCTGCATTGAGAATTGATCCAGATGATGTATATCTATTAAATAAACAGGGAGATAATTTATCAAGACTGGGTAAATTTATAGATGCTATTGAGTGTTATGACAAGGCATTGGAAATTGAACCGGATAATGTTTATATTTTAAATAACAAAGCTATTGCTCTTCTTAATTCCGGAAACATTAATGAAGCTTATAAAGTAAGTACTATTGCTTATAATTTCAGACCAAGCAGCCCTATTATTCTTTATTGGAGAGGTTTTATTTTGGAAATGCTTGGAAGATATGATGATGCACTGAAAGTTTATGATAAACTCATTGAAATTGACAGTGAAAATCCGGAAGTTTGGAATTCACGTGGAAATTTACTGTCTGATATGGGTTTACTTGAACAGGCTATTGAATCATTTGACAAGGCAGTTGAAGTGTGTCTTGATGATTCTGAAATGGATGCTGGATCAATTAATCGTATGGGTAATGCATATATTGATTTAGGCAAGTATGATGATGCTTTAGACTGTTTTAACAAAGCAATATCTTTAGAAAAACATAATATTGATTTTTTATTGAATAAAGGTGTTGTTTTAATGGAGCTGGGTAAATTTGAAGAAGCTATTGATAGTTTCAACAAGGTCTTACTTAGAAATCCTGATAATGAAGATGCCTTTTTCTTAAAAGAAGAATGTTTGGAAAATCTTTAATGTAGATATTCAACATTGTTTTAGTATAATTTTCACAATACTTTAAAAATTTTAATAGTTGCTTGTTTTAAATTAATTTTTTCATGATGGTGTTTATTTTAATTAATCAATATTTCATTTAAATTAATTTGAAATGGTGATGGTTTTGTTGTGTTTTATTTTCTGTATTTTTTTATTAAACTTATTCCCCAGTCAGTCATCTCATCAGCTTTCATCTGAGAATCTGATTCAGCAAAACATCTGAATATAGGTTCTGTTCCTGATGGTCTAATAATCATCCAACCATCATCTTTTAAGATTTTAACTCCATCAGTAAGGTCTAATTTATATTCAGTTGTATTTTTAACTTCATCTGCAATACTGTCCATAACAAATTCTTTTTCATCATCAGGACATTCAATTTTCATTTTACTTGCATAATAAACCGGAAGTTCTGAAACTAATTCGGAAATAGGTTTTTTCTCTTTTGCAACGATTTCAAGTATTTTAGCTACAGTCATTACAGCATCTCTTCCATAAACGAAATCTGGGAAAATCAAACCACCATTTTCTTCCCCACCAAATAAACCATTTTCGTCCTTAAGTTTACGGGCAACAAGTAAATCTCCAACTGCAGTAGCTATTACTTTACCATTATATTCTTCTGCAATATCATAAATTGCCTGTGAAGTTGCAACAGTAGTAACTATGGTTCCGCCGTTGTTTTCTTTAAGCATTTGTTTTTCAACAAGACTAAATGTTTTATCTCCTAAAACAAAGTTCCCTTTCTCATCAATACAGATGGTTCTGTCTGCATCACCATCATGTGCAAGACCGATATCTGCATTAAGTTCTTTAACAACAGTTATCAGTTCACCTAAATTTTCTTCAATTGGCTCAGGGTCACGTCCAGGGAAAAATCCGTCTGCCTGGGAATTTAGAGTTGTTACATCACATCCAAGTTTTCTAATTAAATATGGTGCAGTATAACACCCTGCTCCAGAACCGCAATCAACAACAACTTTTAAATTAGCATCACGAATAGCTTCAACATCAACTTTTGAGATAGCATCATCAATATATTCATCTATAATTTGGTCATTGTGACTTATTTCACCCATTTCATAATATGGTACTCTGTCAGGTTCTTCATCAAAGTATAATTTTTCAATTGCAAGTTCCATATCATCAGGTATTCCAATACCGTCTTCATCTAAGAATTTAATTCCATTATATTTTGGAGGATTATGTGAAGCAGTAATCATTACTCCGCCGTCATAATATTTACGAACAGCATATTGAACTCCAGGAGTAGGTAATATTCCTAAATCCACTACATCACAACCTGAAGATAATAATCCAGCTATAACTGCTTGCATTAACATTGGACTAGTTGTTCTTGTATCTCCTCCAACAGCTACGGTTCCTTTAATTTGTGTTCCGTAACAAGCAGCTAATCTTGTTGCAAATTCTGGTGTTAAAACATCATTTGCAGTTCTTCTAACACCAAATGTTCCAAATAATCGTTTTTTATTTGACATATTTTATTTCCTTTAATTTTTTTTATACTAACTATACATTTGATTTTTTTTAAATAAAAAGATATTGTTATTGGCATTAATATGGATACATTCAATCCAAACTGATATATAAAAATTTGAATTGTTAGTTATTAATCATTTTTAAACTATCTCCGCTTGATAATATCAGCTCTAATTTAGAATTATATTCGGTAACTGTTCCTACTACTTGGACTTTATGGTTTTTAAAATCTTCAATGGCTAAATTATTAGTTTCCATTTCTGCTACTTGACTTTCAAAGATTATTAATAAAATCTGACTTTTACCATCGTTTATTGTTAAAAAGTAACTGGACTTGGATTTTGACTGACTTACATCAGTTATTACTCCTTTAACACTTACTTCTTCATCAATCATTCCTCTGTTGATATCTTTTATTTCAACTTCTTTAACTTCAATACTGGGTGTAAAAGCTATTAGGCCTATAATTCCGATTAATGATGTTATTAATGCAATTTTTAAAAGTTTGTCATCTGTAATTTCCATACTTTTTAAATTGCTTTTTGAAGTATATATGGGTGATAGTTTTTTTATCTGTAAAATTGTGGTGTTTTTGTGAAATTGAAATTAATTTCCAGTATTGTACATGGAAATTAAACGTTCAACTGTATCTGCATCCATAGGGCTTTTATCTTTTCGTATATTTTTAACAACCGGAAATCTTAATGAATATCCTGTTTCATATTCTGGAGATTCAACAATTTCGGAAAATGCAATTTCCAATACAATTTTAGGTTCTACTTTAATTTCTCTTCCTTTTGTTGTAATTTCAAGTTCTTTCATTTTTTCGGTTAAATATTCCAATGTGGCATCATCAAGACCGGTTGCAGCATAAGCTACACTTTTAAAATCATCATTTTCATCTCTTAAAGCTACAAGATATGATCCAACGAAGTCTCCTCTTTTTCCAATTCCATATGTTCCTCCAATTATGACCATATCAAGGGTTTCAGGTTCTGCTTTATATTTAAGCATTTTTTTACCTCTAAGTCCAGGAATATATCCTTCACTACAGTCTTTAATCATTATTCCTTCGTGACCTTCTTTAATTGATGTTTCAAATAATTTTTGAACTTCAGGAATATTATCTGCAGTTCCAACAAGCTCTGTACTTAAATTCATTTCATCAACAGATGTATCAACAATATTTTCTAGAGTTTCTCTTCTTTTTATTAAAGCTTCATCAATCATTGGAACTTTATAGTACAATACATCAAAGAGGAATAACTTTAATGGAACATTTTCAATTGCTTCTTCAACATTGTGTTTTCTTCTAACTCTGTGAAGAATATTCTGGAATGGTAAGGGTTTTCCATCACGTGTTGCGATTACTTCTCCTTCTACAATATAATCTTCATGAGGCATATGTTCATCAAATAAGTCAACCACTTCTGGAAGTGCATGAGTAATATTTTCCAGTCTTCTGGTGAATATTTTAATTTCATCTTTATTTCTGTGAACTTGTAAACGTATTCCGTCATATTTTGTCTCACAAATGGCACAACCCATTTCCGGAATAATTTCATCTAATGGAGGAGCTAATTGTGCAAGCATTGGTTTAACAGGAGTTCCTGGTGTAAGATTAAGTTTTTTCAATCCTTCACTGCCCTGTTCTTTGGCAGTTTTTGCAACTACTGAAAAATCATTTGTAAGCATTTGTGCTCTTTCAACAACTTTTTTATCAATATCAAATGCCTGTGCAATAGCATCTCTAACGATTCCATCACCAACACCAATTCTTAATTCTTCTGTTATTGTACGGGTTAAATATTTAGCTTCAGTGGCACTGGCCTGTGATAGTAATTCTAAAATAATTGAAATTTTACGATTGGTTGATCTTGGTCCTGAAATTTTTGATAATTTCTGAAGACTCTTAAAGACAAAATCAATTGTTAATGGCTTTGAAAAAAAGGTCATCTGTGATTTTTTGGCATATAATTTAATACATGCAAGTCCAATATCTCCTTCATCACGAACAGCATCTTCAACCATTTCTGGAGTTGTTCCTATAGCTTCACCAACAGCACGTTCAACTAATTTAGCACCAATTCCAATTTCCTCAGAACTCCATGCAGGAAATAC
The DNA here is from genome assembly GCA_902785855.1 of uncultured Methanobrevibacter sp. GTDB lineage: Archaea > Methanobacteriota > Methanobacteria > Methanobacteriales > Methanobacteriaceae > Methanocatella. The sequence continues at coordinate 27,411 of CADAAJ010000004.1, forward strand.
AACACCTAATATTAGTAATCCGACTTGTTCTATTGTATCTGAATCAAGTGTTTTTAAATAATCGGAGATTATATCAATTTTTTCCAATCGTTTGGTTGTTGCTTCAAGATTTGAGTAAACATCAACCAATTCCTGATATTTCACTAAAAATCACCTTTCGCTATTTTAACTGCACAGTACTCTCCGCACATTGCACACATTTCATCATCATCAAGTTCACATTTATCACGATATTTTCTAGGTTTTGATTTATCAAGTGCTAATTCAAACTGTTTTTCCCAGTCAAATTCTTTTCTAGCATTTGCCATAGCACGTTCCTGTGTCCATGCACTGTCAAGACCTTTTGCAACATCAGCTGCTTCTGCTGCAATCTTAGATGCAATTACTCCTTCTTTTACATCTTCAAGACTTGGGAGGGATAAATGTTCTGCAGGAGTTACATAACACAAAAAGTTTGCTCCACTAGAAGCAGCAATAGCACCACCAATAGCTCCGGTAATGTGATCATATCCTGGTGCAATATCAGTTACAAGGGGTCCTAAAACATAAAAAGGAGCATTATGACATATTGTTTTTTGAATTTCCATATTTGCTTTTATCTGATTTAGTGGCATGTGTCCCGGACCTTCAACCATAACCTGAACATTAGCGTCCTGTGCTCTTTTAACAAGACCTCCTAAATTAACAAGTTCCTGAATTTGAGGGATATCACTTGCATCTGCCAGACAACCGGGTCTTAAACCATCTCCCAGAGATAATGTAATATCATATTCATATGATAACTCAAGTAAATAATCATAATTTTCATACAATGGATTTTCTTTTTCATTATGGTTAATCCAGGAAGCCATAAAGGTTCCGCCCCGACTTACAATGCCCATAAGTCTTTGTGAGTTTTTCAATTTTTCAACTAAATCTCTGGTGATTCCGCAGTGAAGTGTCATAAAGTCAACACCTTCTTTTGCCTGGTTTTCAATAGCTTTGAAGATGTCATCAGGGTCCATATCAATAATTTCTCTATTTTTTGAAAGTGTAACAACACCTGTTTCATAAATAGGTACAGTTCCTATACATAAGTCTACTGCATCCATTATTTTTTTTCTGAATAATTTTAAATCAGAACCGGTTGACAAATCCATTATGGCATCAGCACCATATTCCTGTGCTAATTTTGCTTTGTTAACTTCCAAATCCAAATCATCAATTTTAGATGATGAACCTATATTTGCATTGATTTTTGTTTTTAAACCTTCACCTATACCACAAGGTTTTGAATTTCCATTAACATTTTTTGGAATAACAACTGAACCGTTATCAATTAATTTAACTAATTTATTTACATCAATATTTTCTATTTCTGCAACATATTCCATTTCTGGAGTTATATTGCCTTTTTGTGCTTCACTTTTCTGAGTCAAATTTATCCCTCGAATTGACTAATCATTATATAGTTATATAGCTTTAAGTATATAGAATTAATTATAATTATTTTGGTTGTGGGATTATTAAAAAAATATTTTTTGATACAGAAACTAGTGGTCTTGACTGCTATAACTGCAGAATTATAGAACTGGCAATGGTTGTTGTTGAAAATGAAAAGATTATTGAGTATGATGAATTTATTAACATTGGAGCTCCACTTCCACAAAAAATTACTGATTTAACAGGTATAACAGATGAGATGTTACTTGAATATGGTCTGGATGAAAAAACAGTTGCCATGGATTTAAAAGAAATTTTAGAACCTGGGTCCCTGATGATTGCTCATAACTGTCAGTTTGATTTATTATTTATTTATCATCTACTTAAAAGACATTTTCCTGATGAAGCAGATAGTATTGTTGAAAGTATGAATTGGATTGATACTGTAACAGTTTTAAAAGACAGAAAAGACTATCTTCATAAATTAATTGATGCTGTTAATTATTATAATATTCCGGAAGTTAATTTTCACAGAGCAATTGATGATACCAAAGCACTCTATGAAGTTTATCTTGCAATGAAAGCTGAAAGAGATGATTTGGATGAATATATAAATATTTTCGGATATAATCCTAAATGGGGTGTTAGTGGTGAGGAATTTTCATTTGTAGAATATAAAAGACAACCTTATCACAACCAGGGATTTTTAAGTTCTGATAAGATTCTCCCAAAAAAGTAATTGTTTAAATTAGAGGATATGGTAAATCAGGATTTTCTTTTTTAGGTTTTTCTCCACCAATTTTTTCCAAACGCATTTCAAGGAATTCTTTTCCTTTTTTAGTTTTAGCATAAATTGGTATTGATTGACCTACTGTTTTTATACTTTCCACTTCACCTATTTCACGCATATTTTTAGAAGCACATCCTGTTGCCACATCACAGTTGTTAAATAGTTTTTTAGCATCACTATTTGATAATTTGGATGTGTGAACAACAAAAACATAAATATTAATTTCAGGATATTTTTCCTTAATCTTGTTTATTTTATCAATATCACTTGCAAGTGCTATTGTAACTGCAATATTTTTAAATCCTTTTTCAATTGCAAGTTCAATACCTTTTATCTGATTTATTTCAGCAGTTTTAGGATTAACAATATTGTCCTCACCAATTTTAGTTATTAATTCTGGAATTGGGCTTGTTTTAACAAGTCCTGATACTCTTCCTCCAATTCCTTGGACTAATTCAGGTTCATTAACAATTAATGTTCCGCATCCTTCTAAAACCATCACTACTGAGTCTATTTCATTTTTTTCAAGTAATGTGCTCATTATTTCTGAAATTCCAAAATTTAGGAAATCTTTCATTCGAAGTACTCTTTGAGGGGTGCACATTCCAAAGTCATCAATTCTAAATTGCATATTTTTAGCTATTTCTTCTTTGGTGAGTTTTTTAATCCCTTTGTGATGATCAAAAAGAGGACAGTATGTTATTTCAGGTTCTGTTACATTAACAACTTTACCATCTTTTATGGTTACTTTACTTAATCCTAATGCTTCAATAATATGTTCGCTCATGATGGTAATTCTATTAAAAAAAGTATTTAAATTTGTGGTGTTAAGGAGGAAAAAGGAAGAAAAATATTTCTTCCTTACATGTACTGAATTAATTCTTCTTCTTGTGTTTTGCCAGGCTTCACTTTATCGATTGCTTGTTTGAAATAATCATTTGTGATTTCATTTGCTTCAAGATTATCTCTTAAGGCAAGCATAGCTGCTTCTCTACATACAGCTTCAATATCTGCTCCAACATAACCTTCAGTACTTTTAGCTAATTTTTCAATGTCAACATCTTTTGAAAGTGGCATATCTTTGGTATGTACATTGAATATTGAAATTCTAGCTTCTTCATCTGGTTTTGCAACTTCAATGTGTCTGTCAAATCTTCCAGGTCTCATTAATCCTGCATCTAAAATGTCTGGTCTGTTGGTTGCTGCAATGATTGCAACATCTTCAAGTTCTTCTAATCCATCCATTTCAGTTAATAACTGATTGACAACTCTTTTTGTCACGCCACTGTCAGTATCATTTCCACTACGGGTGCTAGCTATTGCATCAATTTCATCAAAGAATATTACTGTTGGTGAAGCTTGTTTTGCTTTTCTAAATATTTCTCTAACACCTTTTTCAGATTCTCCAACCCATTTGGATAATAATTCAGGACCTTTAACAGAAATGAAGTTTGCTTCACTTTCACTTGCAACAGCTTTTGCAAGTAATGTTTTACCGGTTCCAGGAACTCCATAAAGTAGTGTTCCTTTAGGAGGTCTTATTCCTAGGCGTTGGAATGTTTCAGGATGTTTTAAAGGCCATTCAACAGCTTCTTTTAATTCCTGTTTAACATCGCCAAGACCACCTACGTCATCCCATTTTATATCTGGGATTTGAACAAGTACTTCTCTTAAAGCTGAAGGTTGAATCTCTTTTTGTGCTGATTTGAAATCATTTCCAGTTACTACAATTTTTTTCATTACTTCTTCTGGGATTTCTTCATCATCACTTTTTATTTCAGGTAATATTCTTCTAACTACTCTCATTGCAGCTTCTTTACATAATGATTCGAGATCAGCTCCTACACATCCGTGAGTAGTATTTGCAATTTTGTCTAAATCAACATCATCTGCAAGAGGCATGTTTCTTGTGTGAATTTCAAGAACTTCTTTTCTTTCTTCTGAATCTGGTACTCCAATTTCAATTTCACGATCAAATCTTCCAGGTCTTCTAAGTGCAGGGTCAAGTGAGTCTGGTCTGTTGGTTGCACCAATAACTACTACTTGTCCACGTGATTTAAGACCATCCATTAATGTTAAGAGTTGTGCAACAGTTCTTCTTTCAACTTCTCCATTAGTTTCTTCTCTTTTTGGAGCTATTGCATCAAGTTCATCAATGAATATAATTGAAGGGGAATTTTCTTCAGCTTCTTCAAAGTATTCTCTTAGATTCTCTTCAGATCCACCTACATATTTGCTCATAATTTCAGGCCCATTAATAGCAATGAAATGAGCATCACTTTCACTAGCTACTGCTTTAGCTAGTAATGTTTTACCAGTTCCAGGTGGTCCATGCATTAATACTCCTTTTGGTGGTGCAATACCTAATTTTTCAAAGAGTTCTGGTCTTTTAAGAGGAATTTCAATCATTTCTCTTACTTTTTTAACTTCTTCTTTAAGACCACCAATATCTTCATAGCTTACATCAACAAGATTTCCAACACCTTCTATTTTACTTACATCAACAGGTGTTTCGTGTAGTTGTACTTCGGTATTTGGACCAACAATTACTATATCTTTTGGGCTTGTTGATATAACTGCAAATTTAATTTCTTTCATTGCTGGTGTAAAGTCCATTAAATCATCAAATATACTATTAAAACCCATTGACATACTTGGACGTGGAGCTCTAATTTGAGATCCTATAATATCTCCCTGTACCATTACTTTTCCAGCAAATAAACCATGTACATCACCTTGTACACGGATGTTATCTTCAGTTGGTGCTAAAACAACTTTTTTAGCTTCTGTTGCATTAGCTTTTTTAATAGTTATGTCTCCTCCAATGGTTGCTCCGGAGTTTTTACGTACTAATCCATCAATTCTTATAACTCCTAGACCAATGTCAGTTTGTGAAGGGAGTGCGATTGCTGCAGTTCGTCTATCTCCAATTATTTCTATTAAGTCTCTTTCATGGATGCCTAAATTATCCATAACATTTGGATCAAGCCTTGCTATTCCTTGACCTACATCCTTTTGAGATATTGCTTCTGCAACTTTTAGTGTAATTTCTTTTTGAGTCATATTATCATCTCCTTTCGGATATAATTTTAATAAATTTTATTGTCAAAATCTTTTTGTAACTTTTTGTAACTTTATTGACAAAGATAATTGTGTAAGTTCTACTATATAAAGGTTTCGTTTTTATAAAATTTTAAAAATTTCTTAAAATTAGTAATTTTGTTAATAAAAAAATATTTTTTATTAAAACTTTAAAAAATTATTTTTAATAGTGTTTTATAAAAAAATAAGAAATTTTGGTGATTTATATTTAAAAATAAAATTTAATTACTTTTAGATACTTTAATATTTGTTCGTATCTATTAAAACAATCATTCAATAATTGCACCAAATCCTTTTAATAACTTTTTAACCTTATCAATATCATTTTGTGATACTGCAGTAACTTTAAAAGTTATATCTGTTGAATTGTTAATTTTAACATCTTCAATAACTTCAATTTCAGCAATTTCAGTAGTTTTCATAACTGTTTTTTTAATTATTTCTGTATCAATATTTTCAGGCAAAATACAGCGAATATTTTCAACAGTTTTATTTAATGTTTTATTTTTCCATTTTTGAAGTTCATTTTCATCTAAAACATCAATGTGTGAAATGATTATCTCTTTAATATTTCCATTACAGTTTAAACTTGCAGTTCTAGGAGTAATATTTTCTAAAATGCCAACATTTATTTCTCCAGTATAGAAATTTTTCAATCCGACTTCATGACCTATTGACTGATTTAATAAAGTATATTCATGACTTAATGCTCTTATTGCTTTATCACTTCGTCCTAAAGCATCACTGACATCACCCATATGGTCTACAGATTTCTCAACTATTGAAACAAATTTTTCATCATCACCATTATTGATAACATCTCTTAGCTCACTTACAGCTTCAACAAAAGTATTTCTGATTTTAGGGCCATTTTCATTCATTGTCTGAATATTATAGGTTAAATATGGATTTTGAGCTGAAATACGGGCAATTACATCAATCATTAAATTATAAATTGGACTTTCATAATTTTCAGTTTCTTTAATATCTACCTTTAACTTTTCAATAGCAGATGTAGTTGATATAAATGAAAAATGAGTTAAAATCTGTACAATACTCATCATAAAATCATGTTTTTCAGCACTGGTAATAATAACTCGCATATTCTTACTTGATAAATAATTATAAACTTTATCAAACCATTTTCCCTTTTTATCGGGAGTTAAAACAATCACCTGATTGTCAAGTTCTGTTGTTCTTGGTCCAAAAATAGGATGTGTTGGAATATATTCTACATTTTCTGGAACTGTTTCTGACATGGTTTTTAAGGGTTCCTCTTTAATGGAAGTTACATCAACCATTAACGAACCTTCCTTCATGAAACCTGCAACTTCTCTGATAACATCTGAAGTATGATTTATAGGTACTGAAATAACTAATATGTCGCTGATGCTGGCCAGTTCTGTATTTGATTCAATGTATTTAACATTAGCTTTATTAGCAACATTTCTTCCTTTTTCATGATTTCTTGCAGTTATTATTACATCAAATTCATCTCTAAAATAATAGATTAAGGTTTTACCTAATCCATCACTTCCACCAATTATTCCAACTTTCATTTTTACCAAATAATACTATTGATTATTTAAATATATAAATCATTAACTAGAAAAGTTATTGTGGAAATCATGAAAATTATAAATCAAAATACAAAAGAAGGAATAATTGAAATAATTCCTGAAACATTAGATGATTTGTGGCATTTATCTCACATTATAGAAGTTGGTGATAATGCATCATCTAAAACTACACGCCGTATTCAGGATAACACTGGCGATAAACTTAGAAGTGACAGGGGTGTTAAAAAAACATTTTATTTAGGACTTGATATTGAAAGTATCAGTTTTCACCTATTCACTGGTAAATTAAGATTAACTGGGGTTATTACAAGAGGTCCTGAAGATTTAATACCACTCGGATCACACCATACTCTGGAAGTGAAATTAAACACTCCCCTCACAATTAAAAAAGACAGATGGCAAAATTGGGCTATTAAAAGACTTAATCAGGCTATTGATGATTCTAAAAAACTATCAGCAATTATTGTTGTTTTAGAAGATGATACAGCTACATTAGGTTTAATGAGACAATTCGGAATAGAGTATTATGGTCCAATCAAAGGACATGTATCAGGTAAAAGGATAATTGATAAAAACCGTGAAAAAAATATAGTTCAGTTTTATGAAAAAGTAATAGAATCAATTACCAAATTTGATGCTATTCAAAATATTGTTATTGCAGGGCCAGGTTTTGTTAAAAATGATTTTTATGATTATATAAAGAATAAACACAAAGATTTAGCTGGTAAATCTATTATTGAAAGTACTGGTTCTGGTGGACGTAATGGAATAAATGAAGTTTTAAAGAAAGGAACAGTTGAGAAATTAACCTCTCAAAACAGGGTTGCACTTGAAATGGGTGCTGTTGATAAACTTCTGTGTGAAATTGGTAAAAATTCATCAAAAATTGCATATGGTGTAAATGAAACCAAAAACGCTATAAATTTAGGTGCTGTAAGTTTGCTTTTAATATTGGATAGTAAAGTAGCTAGTGAAAATATGGGTGAAGCTATGGACATGGTTGAAAACATGAAAGGGGAAGTTATGGTTATTAGTAGCGAACATGAAGGTGGTAAACAACTTGAAAGTTTAGGTGGTATGGCAGCCATGTTACGCTATGAAGTTAGTTAATTATATAATACTAAAAAGTTATAAGTTATAATAAGTATATTTTTGTTAAATTTAGATAGTGGTTAAATTATGTATGAATCAATGATAATTGCATTTATTTTTGTTTTTATAGTTTGTATGTTTAGTACAGCTATTTTAAATATTATTCTCCGATTTTTTGGAAAAAGAGGGTATTTGGGCAATTTATACCCTAATGTTCGTGGAGGAATTCCTCGTGCAGTCGGTGTAATCCCTTTTATAATATTATCTTTTTATATGTTGCCTCCATTTAATAGTTTGATATTATTTATTGGTATTTTTGCATTGATTGATGATATTTTAGGAAGAAAAAAATGTATACCATTGGGAATTGAATGGGGACAGCTTTCAAGAGGTATTGGAATATTACTTGTTATGTTTATGGGTTTTGTTCAGGGATTAGGTATTTCTTCAATTTTCATTGCTCTTATGATTCAACCGCTTAATATTTCAGATATGCAACCGGGATCAACATGTATTGTTACAATTATAATGTCTATTGTATCAATTATATTCATGTTAATTTTAGGATCTCCTATTTTTGAAGGACTTCCGGCTGTTTATACTCCTTTATTAATATTAGTTGTATGTTTAGCTTATTCTCCATTAGATTTTTATGGAAAAATCATGTTGGGAGAAGTTGGAAATCATACATTTGGAGTTGCTTTAGGTTCTGCATTTTATCTAATTGGAGGATTATGGTCTGTAATAGTATTCGGATTTTTAACAGTTGTATTAATAGCATATGTTAGAAGAAACAATTTAACTGTATTCTTTAGAAGACAATTAAGAATCCTTGACCCTACATTTGGTGATTTTTTCATGGACATATTGACTGGTGGAGGTTTAGGGGATTTATTAAGAAAACAGATTTTAAGAAGCAGACAAATTGAAGTTAAAAATCCATTATTAATCTCATTAGGATTTAGAAGATTATTATTCAATCCTTTTGCCCAACATCCAAAAAAATACATTCCAAAAAATGACATACCAAGTTTAAAATCAGGAGAATAATTTCATGAAAGCATTATTAATTGTTACTGGAAGAGGTTTAGGAGGAGATGCATCTATCGCTCTTAATACTATAAAATATCTGGAAAAAAATGGTGTTGAATGTGAAATAGCTCTTGATGAATCCGCTCCAGGTATATTATTTAAGAAAAATGGATATTCATGGCATAAAATTTCTATTCCTCAGGCAGGAGGTCATGCAGCCACTAAATTATCTGCAGCTAAAGGTGCATTAAAACTTTTATCTGCTGTTTTTAAAGCCAGAAATCTTATCAAAAAATTGGATGTTGATTTTGTTATAGGAGTTTTAGGTGGTGGAGCTATTGTTGGATCTGTTGGTGCTAAACTTGCTCGAAAACCTGCTTTTTCTTTAATATCAACACCATTAGATTCAAAAGTTTGTCCAAAATTTAATTTATCATTTTTGTTTCCTGAAATTGAATTATACAGGCAAAACACTCTTCCAAACAATATGGTAAGATCTTATTATCCGTTAGGAGAAAATATTGGTGGGGGAGATAGTCAAATCGCTCTTGAAAAATTAAAAGAGTTCCCAAATTTTGATGAAAATAAAAAGACAATACTATTTTCTTCAGGTTCATCTATTTTTAAAGGCATGATTGATGGGGTAAAACTGGCAACAAAACTTAGTGAAGAATATAATTTAGTTTTAGTTGGTTTACCATTACATGATGAGTATCTTGATGAATTGGATATGGATAAAATTATTTATGCAGGTTATATTGACTGGATTAGTCATTTATTTGCCTATACTGATTTAGTTATTTTAACAGATGATGGTGTATCTCTGCAGGAAGCAATTGCATGTAAACTTCCAATAATTACATTAACTAAAGTAAAATGGGGAAGGTATCAAAACATGGCAGGTATTTATGAGGGAGCTATTATTGAATCTGAAATTGAAGATGTTTGTGAAAATATAAAAAAAGCTTTCGATCAATATGATTTGATAATGGAAAATAACTCAAAATATGCTGATGAATGTTTAAATGCAGGAAATATTTTAGTAGAAAAAATGTTAAAAAGTTTAAAATAGTGGTTTAGGTTATAACCACATATTTTTAATAACTTTGTAATTTGTATCAGTAGATGGATGTATTTCTAAAAATCTATCATAATCATCTAAATCGTATTCCATTCTCATTAGATATGATAAATAAGCAACATCACTTACTGAAGATGGAGATATTGAATTAATTTTAGTAATTTTATTGTTTTTCTTATCAAATTCTATTTCACACAATCCAGTGTCTAAATCTAAAATATTCCAAAAGTTTCCAGGTCCTCCAGTACCCGGTATTGCAATAGTTGTTAAATCATCATTGTCTGCATCATATTTTTCATTTTTAACAAAACTGACTTCAGTATTTAAACTTAATGTCTGTGGAATACAATGATAATCAATTTTATTTGAATAATTAGCCATATTTCGTGCAGCAGTAATTCCTTCCATTCTTGCAACAGGTGTTAACTGGTATCCTCCGATAACATCTCCTGCAGCATAAATATTATTAACATTTGTTTTCATCATTTCATTAACTTTAATGGTTTTATCATCATTTAATTCAACAACCCCTTCAGCAAGTTCACTATTAGGTGTTCTTCCAGCTGCAATAAATGTTATTCCATCATATTCATTATTTTCAGTAATTGCTTTATCTTTTTTGATTTCAGAAATACTTGTATTTTCAAAAATGTTAATGTCTGGAATAATTCTTTCTAAAAGATATTTTTTAACACTTTCATCAAGTTCTTTTAAAAATGTACTTCTTGCAAAAACATTGACTTCACTACCTAGTGTTGAATAAATATTAGCTATTTCACAGGCAATTATTCCTCCACCTATAATATTCACATTTTCAGGAATATCATCAAGATTCAATAAGTCTTTATTAGTTAAACCATATTCACTACCTTTAATATTTGGAATAAATGGTCTTGCTCCAGTAGCTATTAGTAAATTATCATAATCGAAACTTTCTCCGTTTACACTAACCTGTTCATCTTTCAATTCTGCTTCACCATATATTACTGTATTTCCAAGGTTTTCATTTTCCATTTGATTTATTTTTCTTACCATTTTTTGAGTTTCTTTAATTTTTTCAGTAATTTTTTCATAAGAAACTTCGACTTGGCTTTTTATAAATCCGTGATGATTGAATCTATTATTTGATTCAATAAATTTTGTAACATCTGTTAAAGCACAAATAACCATACATCCTTCATTTAAACATGTGCCTGCTATATGGCCTTTTTCAATTAATGTAACATCTTTACCTAATTTTCCAAGCTCTATAGAAGCTAATCTTCCGGCAGGGCCAGAACCAATAACAATATTTTTCATAATAATCACATTTAGATAATTTTATATAATACAATTTATTATACTATATATATTAAAATTTTGGAGAGATAATTATGTGTATTGCAGCACCTGCAAAGGTTGTTGAAATTAACAGAGAAGAAAATTGGTTGTTTGCAGACTTTGGTGGAGCAAGACAACAAGCAAAATTAGATCTTCTACCTGAAGTAGAAGTTGGAGATTATGTTCTTATTCATGCTGGTTTTGCTATAGAAAAATTAAGTGAAGAAGCTGCTAAAGAATCTTTAGAAGCTTGGGAAGAACTTTTAGAAGTTCTTGAAGAAGAAGATAGGGAAATGGAAAGAGCAAGATCAAATCAGTAGATTGATACTCTTGTTATTCCTTCTATTTTTAAAAATTCGTTTATTAAATCACCACTAACTGGTTCATCAGTTATTATGGTTAATAAGGGGCTTTGTTGAAGTTCAGTATCTTCAGCATAGGCTTGTCTTATTCCAATACCTTTTTTTGTAATTAATTTTGTTGTGTTTGCTAATATTCCTTCGCTGTTAGGTCCGGCTTCTATTTCAACAACACCTAATTTTAGATTTTTAGCTATATTTTTTAAAAGAGTTCCGGCAGGAACAATATTTTTAAATAAATTATATAATTCTTCATCAGATATTATAACTTCTATTGTTGATTTTATTGCTCTTCTATCAACATTTGATGCTGTAGCTAGAGCTTTATCACTTATTTTAAGATTACCACAATAAATTTTACCATCGTCATTTATTGATAATCCTAATTCGATCATTTTTTCTGCAACTCTTATTCTTGCAGGATATTTTTTGAATTTTTCATTTACGATTTCCCACATTTTAATCATCATTCCAACTTTTTGTACATTCAGGTTACTTTTTGTTGAATATGATATATATTTGTTGCGATGGATTATTTGAAAAATTTTATTATAAAAAAATAGTTTTAAGTAGGCTAGATGGGATTCGAACCCATGACCTCCCGGTTATCAGCCGAGCGCGCTAACCAAGCTGTGCCACTAGCCTATAAGAAATAAATTTTATTAATTGTCAACACTAATATGTATGTTAATTTACTATATATAACTTTTTCGGTTGTTATATATAGAAATTAATTAAATGTTAAAATTTATTTATTTATCATTTCATTGATGGAGTCTGCCATTGCATGACCTTCAACAATAATTACTACATTATCAATTCCATCAACATTTTCTGCTCTGATTTTAGCATCAGCAGCAATACGTGTAATACTCATACAACCTGGGTTGGTAGGTTTGAGTGTAACTTCTGCTTCACTTCCGTTAACAGCAATATTTTGTACAATGCCCATTTCTACAATGCTTATTCCCATATGAGGGTCATTAATTACAGAAATAGCGTCTTTAATATCATTTACTAATTCTTCTGACATAAAGTCTCTCCTATAAAATTCTATAATTTATTATTATTGTTAAAAGTATTTATATGTATTGTCAATTATTTTAATCTGTGTTTAATTTTAACACCAATACCATTTTTACATTCTTCCATTTCACGACCAGTCATTATTGCTTTACCAACACCAACAACAGTATCATCACGAACAACGACTACTTCATCATTTGGAATAATATTGTGGTCGGCTTTTTCAATCCCTGGTGCAAAAACTGTATTTGTTTCTAAATTAAAATCAATATTGACTATATTTATTCCAAGATCTTTTAATATTTCTCCACCAGCTAAATTTAATCTGTATAATCCATAATCCTTATTTAAAAGTGCAAGTTGAGTACCATTGGATAAAATTCGTTTATGATACATTCCTTTTGTTTTAACATTTTCTGGAATGAATTTATCTCCATTTTTTCCAAATTGGTATTTGGCTATTGATTTTAATTCATGCATAACTTTTTCTCGACGAGTTATTTTTTGATGATTTTTAAGTTCCATACGTAATTTATATAATGATTCTGGTGATGTTGGACGTTCATCTTCACAGACATTAACAAAATCATCAAGATAAGCCTCACATGATTTAAGATACCCCCCACTAAGATTTGCTACAACTTTTTTGCCTTTACAGTATTTTTCAATTAATTTTCCACTTTCATTAATTTCATCCTGTGACCATGAACCTGTTGTACTTACATCATATGACTGAATCGGAAAAGTATTTTCCAGTTCTCTTGGACAAATACCAAATGGTGATGTTACAATAAGTTCCTGAAATGATCTTGTAAGTTTTCTAAATTTTTGATGAGATTTTGAGTTGGAATATGGTTTTTTCATACTGCATGGTAACAAAACAACTGTATCTCCTAATGGTTCCATCATTTCCATTCGATTTCTCCAACGAACAGCTTCCGGACGGTATAGAGATTCTTCACTTGAACATATTACTTTCATATTATTCCTCAAAAGTTTTTATTAATTCATTATCAAGTTTGATTAATCTTTCGATATTGTCATCACTATCTTTAATTCTTCTTTTCCATTTTTCTATAACAAAATCAATATCTACTTCTTTACTGCCACTTACTAAATTATCTGCATGAGCAACAATTTTTTCTTCAAGTGTTTCCGGGATATATGATTTTTCTGGAAGTCCAAGATTTGATGCTTCCTCTTTTGTTATTCCTGCACCGATATGTCTTTCAATAATTTTTAAAACATCTTCGGAATAACCATATTTTTCAGCAATTTTAACGCCCTCAACTGCATGAGTTATATCATGTGTTTTGGACCTTCCGATATCGTGTAATAGTGCACCTTTTTTTATAAGGTCTTCATCAACATTATCAAAATTAGCAGCTATTTTCATAGCTTTTCTATATACTGCTTCACAATGACTTATAACATTTGGCGGAGTATTTTCTTTTTCAAGTAATTTTTTTTCCATTTTATCTTTTTATTTTCTATTTTTTTCGTTAAATGAATTAAAATTACTTTCAACCATTTTAATATCTTCTTTGATTTGTTTTATGGTTTCTGTATTGTCCTGGAATTCTAATTCCTCGCCACATACTGGACACATAAATTCATAATCGGATGAATCATCAAAATCAAGTCTAACATGGCCTTGTGGGCAAATAAAGAACATATGATTTTCTTCACGTTCTAATTCGTCATTTAACATTTTTAAATAATCTTCAGAATCTTTAATAATGCGGTTAATGACTTCTTCTTCTTCAAATGTCCAGGTGTATGTAAACCATTGTGTTTCGGGGTCTTTACTTCTTTTATAACTAGCTAATCCTAAATCATAAAGTTTGTAAAGTATTTTTCTAACGATATTTAATTTAATGCCAGTTTTCTCAGCAATTTCTTCATCAGTATCAATACCGTCAAGTAATGATTGAACAATAGGCAAATTACTTTCGTCTTCAACAACGTTGGTTAATAAAGTTTTTACTAATGGATCGTTTATCATTTAATTTCCCCTAAAACTTTTAAATTTAAAAGTAGTTTAAAATTATTATTAGTTATTTATTTATTAATATAAAAATATATCTATTTGGTCTCATGTTTGGATAATTAAAAATTTGTATGGATTTTATACATTTGATTTGTTTTAATTTTAGTGTTTTAAATCCATAATTTTCATTTGTAAAATATGGTGAAGATATTGGATTTTTATTTTAATTTATTTATTATGGCATTTTAAATAATTAAATCATTCTCATATTGGGATTTTAATGCAAATTTTAAAAACATAAATTATTTTTAACCGATATATATTATTCCATTTTTCCAATTCATTTTAAAAGTATTTTAAAATGACTTTAAACTAACTGTCAGATTTCTTTTTATCATTAAATATATCTTTGTCAAAAGAATTATAGTTGTATGCAACAGCAGATGTGCAAACGCCATTGCATGTAAGATTACTTAGAGCATTAAACATACCGATTATACTGTATATTCCTGTTATCAAATCAATTACGGCAATAGGTAAACCTACCATGGAAAGTATCATAGATAATGTAAATACACTTGCCATGGGAACTGACGGGCTACTGATTGTAGCCATTAAAATAATAATTATTGCTGTTAAAAGAGCGGTTGCACCAAAATCAATTCCATAAGCCTGGGCTGTAAACAAAAAACCAACACTAAAAAAAACTGCAGACCCGCTCTTATTAAGTGAACTTCCTAAAGGAATTGTAAATAATGAAATATTATGGGAAACGCCCATTTGCTTTAATTTTTCTATAGATAATGGAATTGGTGCACTTGAGGATGCTGATGAGAATGCAAAAAACATTGCCGGTAAAAACTTTCTATAAAATTTAAAAGGATTTGCCTTTGTAAATATTACAAAAATAATAGGATAAATCATAAATATCTGCATAAGAGTTACAAGTATTATACATCCGATAAATATGGCTAAGGGTAAAATACTTTCAAATCCTAGTGATCCGAAGGTTCTTGCCATCATACAGAATATTCCAATTGGAGCGATTTTCATGATGATGCCTATAAGTTTCATCATAATATTGTTTAATTCATCAAAAACTTTATAAACTGTTGGGGTTTCATCTTTTAATTTGATTAAAATAAAACCGACCAGTACTCCAAAAAGGATAATAGGTAACATTTCTCCATTAGTTAATGCATTTAATGGATTTTCAGGAAAAATATTTAAAATTAAGTTGGATAATGTCATGCTTGTTGAATTTGACACAGATTCGGATGCAGGTATATTTAAACCCACACCTGGTCTGATAATTGTTGCCATAATTAAAGAAAGGACTATTGAAATGATGGTTGTGAACATGAAAAACGCTATGGATCTTGCCCCAATTGTTGCAAGCTTTCGAATATCAGTGATTGAAGCAAGACTCATGATTATTGAACAGAAAACAAGAGGAACAACAAGCATTTTCATTAATTTGATGAATAGGTCTCCACCCAAATAAAAAACATTATTCATTAAGATAAAATCTTTAATGAAATGATTATCAACATAAACGTTTAGGAATAATCCAGTTAATATTCCTAAAAACATTGATATTAAAATCCAATTTCCCAAACTTAATTTTCTTAAATTCATTTCAATCAAACATAATAACTTTTTTTATTCCAAATTCTGTATTGATTTATCAGGTTCTTTTTTATTGTTAAAAACATCCACATCAAATGTTTTATTTTTAAAGTCAACGACAATTGTGCAGATGGCATCACCTGTAATATTGACTGCAGTTCTAAATGTATCAAGAATATGGTCTATACCTACTAGTAATCCAATCATTTCAAGCGGAATACCGATAGAGGTGAATACTAAAGTTAAAGTGGCAAGACCTGAAAACGGAACTGAAGGTGTACTGCTTGAAGCCAGTATCAGTGTGAAAACTGCTGTTAAAATGGCCGAAGTACCTAAATCCATTCCGCAGTATTGGGCTGCAAACATTGTAGCCACACTTTGCATGATGATGGTTCCGTTTTTGTTAATTGTAGCTCCTAAAGGAACTGTAAATGATGAAACAACATGGGAAACACCCATATCTTCCAGTTTATGCATATTCAATGGAATTGTTGCATTTGAGGATAATGTTGAAAACGCAAAAAACATCACAGACATGAACTTCTTGTAAAACCTCAAAGGATTCACTTTTGTTAAAATAAGAAGTATAATAGGATAAACTACAAAGAGTTGAATTAACAGCACAAATACTACACAGTTCATGTATCTGGTTAAAGAAAAGATATTTTCCAAGCCTAGAGTTCCAAAAGTTCTGGCCATCAAACAGAATATGCCGAAAGGAGCAAATTTAAGGACAATACCTGTCATTGTTATCATGATTTTGTTTAATTCTTTAAAAAGATTATTAAGGGTTGGAGTTTTATTGCTTAATTTAAATAAAATAAAACCCATTATCGCTCCCACTATGATAACGGGCAACATTTCACTACTGGCTAAAGCATTTAAAGGATTTTCTGGTATAATATCTAAAACCAATTCAGTCATTGTCTGATTAAGGGTCACATTTGATGTTTGGGTGATTGCTGAGAGGTTCACACCGACACCCGGTTTAAAAACAGAACTTACTGTAAATGCAATGAAAATTCCAATAAGGGATGTAATAAGATATAGGATAATAGTTCTTCCGCCGATCGTAAAGATTTTATTAATATTTGAAAGTGAAGACACACCAACAACTAGGGAACAGAAAACCAGTGGAACAACAAGCATTTTCATCAGTCTGATAAAAATATTTCCTCCCAAATAAAAAACATTATCCATAAGAATAACATCTTTAATAAAATGATTATCAACAAATAAATTTAGAAATAAACCTACGATTACACCTAAAAACATTCCTATAAAAATCCAGTTACCTAAACTGATTTTTTTAAACCTATTCAACATAATTCATCCATTCATTTTTTTTAATAATTAATATATGTGTATTTTATTATATATTTTTCTTATAGAGTTAACTAGATAATTGTTTAATTACATAATTTTCATGCAAATGTTTAAAAAATTATAAAATTACTTCATTAATTTATGATAATATTTTCCTAATTATTACTGCAGGAGTATGGGTAATTGAATCCAAATCTTCTACGGTTACTTCATCAATTTCAGAACCTAAAACTTCTTTAACACTATGTATTGTTTTCATTTCTGTTGAAAGAGACTTTTGATAATCTTCAGCAATATTGGCTATTTTTAATGCACTTTCAACATCCATTTTTTCACTACATCCCAATGGTGTTGATCCCATATTTTCAGATAACTGTCCTTTGAAATATCCAAAAAATCCATTGTCACTGTCAATTCCGTCAATAGCTATTGGAAGGCCTGTAAAATATTTGTTATTTTTCATATAGGTTGCATCTGTATCAATAATCATAACACAAACGTTTTTATCGATTTTATTTTTAATTTCTTTTGAAACCTTTTCAGGATCTTTTGGAAGAAGTGATACATAAGTTCCAGGAGCATTACTTAAATCAATTCCTGCTTCAGATGCTGGTTTTAGTGCATGTTTTAAACCATACAGTTGCAAAACTACTTCCTTATGTCTTTCAGTTTCTTTAGGTAATTTTCTTAAGTTTTTTATTGTTCTTTTTTTAATTCCTAAAATTGGTCCTAAGATATATCCCCAAAGATATTTACTCCACACAACAGTTAAAAATTTGGCGGTTAGTGAAGGAGTATATTTGGATTCATCAATTAACCTGCCCTGTGAAACAGAAATGGGTGTTTCAGCTATTACTAAATAATCTCCATCTTTCATTAATTTTTTTGCAGGTTCAATAATTGAATCTAAATTATCATTTGGTTTAATATATCCTGTTTCTATTGGGATTACTATATAATCTCCATTAACCACATGTTTTATGTTGCAGAGTTCATCATTTATCATATAAATCAGTAATATAATTATATATAATTAATGTTTTAATAATTACTATTAAGGGTGCTAATATGGCAAGGAAATTTATTACATATTTTGAAAAACAGGGAAATGATTACACTGATGAATTAATTAATGCAGTTAAAGATAAATTGGAACTTTCAGATAATATTAATAAAGTTTTAATTGCTTCTGCTACTGGTAAATCTGCATTAAAACTTCGTGAAGCACTTGGAAAAGATATTGAAATTATTAATGTAACTCATCATATGGGATTCAGTGGTTTAAATGAATCTGATATATCTGATGATATGATTGAAAAATTAGAAAAAGTTGATATTAAAACTTATTATGGTGCTCATGCTTTCAGTGGTGCTGCACGTGGAGTTACCAATAAATATGGAGGTTATTCTCCATTGGATATAGTTGCTGATACTTTGCGTATGTTTTCACATGGTATTAAAGTAGCTGCTGAAATATCAATAATGGCAGCAGATGCCGGTTTAATTCCTGTTGGTGAAGAAATAATTGCTATTGGTGGTAGAGGTCATGGTGTTGATAGTGCAGTTATTTTAACTCCAGTTAATGCAAAAGATTTATTCAATTTGCAATTTCATGAAATTATTGCAATGCCTAGAGATTAATTTATTAATAATTTTTCAAGGAATATTTTATATAAATAGTAGTTGCATTTAAATATTAGTAACAATAGAAATATTTACAATTATTTTTAATAGCATAATTATATGTGGGGTTAATTCGTGAAATTTATAGATGATGCAATCAAAGAATCCGAACAGAGAATGGAAGAAAACGCACCTGAAGTGCTTTCTTCAGACATTGATGAAGATTTAATAGAAATTATTAAAGGTGTTAAGACCAATATTTTCGTTGTTGGTGCTGGAGGTGCAGGAAACAATACCATTTCAAGATTAAACGAAATGGGTATTGAAGGCGCTACAACTATCGCAGTAAATACTGATGCTCAAGATTTATTCTACAGTCAATCCAGTAAAAAAATCCTTTTAGGTAGACAAACTTCAAAAGGTTTAGGTGCTGGAGGAGAACCTTCTGTTGGTGAAGAATGTGCAGAAGAAAGTGAAGATGAAGTCAGAGAAGAATTAGAAGGAGCAGACATGGTATTTATTACTTGCGGTCTTGGAGGTGGAACTGGGACTGGTTCTGCACCAATCATTTCTAAATTAGCTAAAAAATTAGGTGCATTAACTGTTGCTGTTGCTACTATGCCATTTTCTGCAGAAGGTATTAAAAGAAGAGACAATGCTGAACAAGGTTTAGAAAAACTCCAAGAAGCTGCTGATACAGTAATTATTATCCCAAATGATAAATTATTAGAGGTTGCACCAAATTTACCTTTAAACAAAGCTTTCATGGTTTCTGATGAAATTTTAGGAAGAGCTGTTAAAGGCATCACTGAATTAATTACTAAAAAAGGTCTTGTAAGTTTAGACTTTGCTGATATTAGAAGTATTATGAGTGGTTCTGGAATGGCAATGATTGGTATGGGCGAATCAGAATCTGGAGACAGAGCTTTAGAATCTGTACATGAAGCTTTAAGCAGTCCTTTATTAGATATTGATATTTCTAATGCTACTGGTGCATTAGTTAACATTTCAGGCAGTTCTGATTTAACTTTACATGAAGCTGAAAAAATCGTTCAGGTTGTTGCTGATAAATTAGATCCTGAAGCAAATATTATTTGGGGTACTCAAATTGATGAAAGTCTCCAAAATATTGTTAGAACTACAGTTGTTGTTTCAGGTATTAAGACAGCTTATAATTCAGATGAATTTGATGATATTGAATCTGGTAGTGATGATTCAGAATCTGATGCTGTAGATGATCAATTAGATGATTTCATTGATGGAATTTTCTAATTCTGTCAAATTTTTTATTATTACAAATTTTACCGGGTATTTAAATGAATATACAAGAAGATTTTAATAAATTTATTAAAGATAGTAAAAGGGTATTAAAAGTTTCAAGAAAACCTGATGGACCGGAATATTTAGATTTAGCTAAAGTTTCATCAATTGGTGTTGTCATCATTGGTGTTATCGGTTTTATTATAATTATATTAGGTTCCTTTATAGGATTATAAACCTATTTCTTATTTTTTTTAATAATTATTTTTTTATTAAAAATTCTATTTTTTGAAAACTTTTAAATACTACTTTTAATATAAATATTCATATTATAAAAATCTCTTTTTTAAGATTTATTTTCTTAGAAATTATGGCTTTTATAATATTTTTAACTTAATGTATGATTTTATTAACAAGTAAAAATTTTTAAAAATAGGTGAATTTTTCATGGAAGATACTAATAGTTCCATATATGCTCTAAAGACCTCTGCAGGTCAGGAAAGAAATGTTGCTAGACTTCTAGCTCGTAAAGCTAGAACTATTGATGGTATTGGTATTTCAGCTATTTTAGTTCCTGAATCTTTAAAAGGATATATCTTAGTTGAATCCTCAACAAAAATTGATCTTAGAAATCCAGATTTAAAAGTGCAACATTTAAGAGGAGTAGTCGAAGGTAGTGTTGGTATTACTTTCGATGAAGCTAAAAGATTCTTAAAACCCGAACCTATTATTTCCTCTATTCAAAAAGGAAGTATTGTGGAGTTAATTTCCGGTCCTTTCAAAGGAGAAAGAGCAAAAGTGGTTCGTATTGATGAATCACGTGAAGAAGTCGTTCTTGAGTTAATAGAGGCAGCAGTACCTATTCCAGTTACTGTTAAAGCTGATCAAATTAGAATAATTCAAAAGGAGGCTGACTGATGGCTAAGGATACAGTCGAAGTTCTTATCGAAGGTGGCAGTGCAACTCCTGGACCACCATTAGGTCCAGCTTTAGGACCTTTCGGTATTAACATGATGCAAGTAGTTGATGAAATTAATAAAAAAAGTGCTGACTTTGCAGGAATGAAAGTACCTGTTAAAGTAATTATTGACAGAGATACTAAAGATTTCGATATTGAAATTGGTACTCCGCCAACTACTTCACTTATCATGGAAGAATTAGGCATTGAAAAAGCTTCTCATGAACCAGGTTTGGATATTGTTAATGACTTACCAATTGAAACTGCTTTAAAAATAGCTAGGATGAAATTTGATTCATTACTTGCTAATGATTACAAAGCAGGTGTAAAAGAAGTTATGGGAACCTGTGTAAGTATGGGATTATCTGTTGATGGTAAAGACCCAAGAGAAGCACAAAAAGATGTTGATGCTGGAAAATATGATGACATATTAGTCGAATAGATTTTCAGTTTAAAATTTAAATTAAGTTAATAAATACAGTGTATATGATGTTATAATTTCGATTATAATTGATATACTGTTTTTAATTCATGCAATCGTTTAAGAATTTTTTTCTTGTAATCGATCTCATGAAACCAAAAAAATATCCAATGAACATTTAATGTTCATGGGGGATGAATATGACACAAGATGTAATTAACGCGGTGAAGGAGGCAAAAGAACAATCAAAGCCGAGAAACTTCACTGAGTCCATAGATATTATTATTAATATCCGTGACTTAGATGTCAAAAAGCCAGAAAATAGGTTTAATGAGGAAGTTACTCTTCCTAACGGCCGTGGCAAAGATGTAAATATCGGAGTCATAGCTGACGGGGAACTCATTGTTCAAGCTAAAGATGCTGGTCTTGACGTTGTAATTACTAAAGCGGATTTAGAGGATATTGGAAAAGACAGAAAAGGTGCAAAAAAACTTGCAAACTCTGTTGATTTCTTTATTGCTCAAGCAGATATGATGCCACTTGTTGGTAGATTTTTAGGTCCAATTCTTGGGCCTCGTAATAAAATGCCAAAACCAGTGCCTGCAAGTATCAAATTAGATCCTCTTTTAGAAAGATTACAAAGTACTGTTAAAGTTGGTGTAAAACAACAACCTTCTATTCAAATTGTTGTTGGAAGCCATACTATGTCAGACGAGGATATAGCTGAAAATGTGGAAACTGTTCTTACAGTCTTAGACCGCAATTTAGAAAAAGGAAGAAGTCAAATAAAGTCCATGTTTATTAAAACAACTATGGGACCAGTAGTGAGGGTGATCTAATGGCTCATGTTGCTGAATGGAAAAAGGAAGAAGTTAATGAGCTAAAAGGTATTATCGCTCAATACGATGTAATTGGTATTGTCGATTTATTAAACATTCCTGCTAAACAGCTTCAAGAAATGAGAAAATCTCTTAATAATAAAGCTGTTATTAGAATGTCTAAGAAAAACCTTATTGATTTAGCTTTTGAAGATTGCAATGCTGATAAAACTAACATTGTTGATTTATCTGAGCATATGGAAGGTCAAGTTGCACTTATTGCAACTGAAATGAATCCTTTCAAATTGTACAAAATATTAGAAGACAGTAAAACTTCTGCTCCTGCTAAACCAGGATCTATTGCTACTGCTGATATTATTGTACCTGAAGGGGATACTGGATTTGAACCAGGTCCATTCTTAGGTGAATTACAACAAGTTGGAATTCCTGCAAAAATTGATAAAGGTAAAATCTGTGTTCAAAAAGAAACTGTTGTAGTAGCTGAAGGTGAAGAAGTTTCTAAAGATGTAGCAGCAACTTTATCAAGAATGGATATTAATCCGATGGAAGTTGGAATTGATTTAAAAGCAGTATATGAAGAAGGTTCTGTTTATACTTCTGATTTACTCGCAATCGATGAAGAACAAACATTAGCTGACGTACAAAATGCAATTAGAAGTGCATTAAACTTATCTGTAAACGCAGCTATCCCTACTGATAAAACTATTTCCACAATTATTACTCTTGCATACACCAGAGCAGTTAATGTTGGTGTAGAAGGAGCTATTATGACTTCTGAAACTTCAGATTCAATCATTGGTTTAGCTCAAGCTAAAATGTTAGCTTTAGCATCCGAAGTATCTGGTACTGAAGGAGCTATTGATGATGAATTAGCCAACAAACTTTCTAATGTTGCTGTAGCAGCTGCTCCAGCAGTAGAAGAAGAAGTTGTTGAAGAGGAAGAAGAAGAGGAAGAGGAAGAAGGTAGTGAAGAAGAAGCAGCAGCTGGGTTAGGAGCTCTCTTCGGTTAAATTTATTAAAATTTTTATTATTATAAACTAACACTTTAAAAAATTAATGGTGATAACATGGAATATATATATGCGGCAATGATTTTGCACAGTGCAGAAAAAGATATTAACGAAGAAAATGTTAAAAGTATTATTGAAGCAGCAGGAATTGAAGCTGATGATGC
>CADAAJ010000005.1 GCA_902785855.1 uncultured Methanobrevibacter sp.
AAGATTTGCTGAAACCATATCTGCATTGTTTTTAACTGCCATCTCATACATATCACATAATGCATTTTTGCATAAAAAAATATCATCACTGTCAAGAAATGCAATATAATCCCCCTTAGCTTTAGACATTGCAAAATTACGGGCTTTTCCTGAACCCTCATTTTGTTTGGAAAACACTTTAATAAAATCATACTTATTTGAATATTTTTTTAAAATAGATAATGATTTGTCAGTTGATCCGTCATCAACACATATGATTTCCATATTTTTAAAATTCTGATTGATAACACTTTCAAGAGATTCTTTTAAAAAAAGTTTTGCATTATAAACAGGCATTATAATAGAAATTTCAGTCAAATTATCACCAGGTAATAATCTGACTGTGTATAAATAAATTATTATATATAAAAAATGTATAAAATACATTTAAATTAATTAAACGTATTTTACTTTAAAAATTTTAAATCCTGTTTTATCCTGATAAATATTTTCAAATTTAACATTATCATTTGAAAGATTTTTTAATTCATTATCAGTTGCAATGTAACTAACATTTAACTTTTCTAAATCATTAACATTAAGTTTTACAACAAATAAATCTGGAGATATCAAATTAAATGATGTATTATTAACATTTTGCAGCTCGAATTCTATATGTGCATATCTATTATATACATCTTCATATTTCTTATCAGGGTCAATTTTATGCCAAGTGTCAAAATCAGGATATGTATGCACTGAATTAATTGTTTTTGCTCCTGAAGGTATAAGAATATCCCTAAGAGTATCATATGTAATCCACTTTGCATTAGGATCTTTTTCAACAATTCCATCAACAGTTTTCATGAATTTTGATTGAAATACAACATCAGTTCCCTGATCAATAGGATTAA
The DNA here is from genome assembly GCA_902785855.1 of uncultured Methanobrevibacter sp. GTDB lineage: Archaea > Methanobacteriota > Methanobacteria > Methanobacteriales > Methanobacteriaceae > Methanocatella. The sequence goes on from CADAAJ010000005.1 coordinate 894, forward strand.
CCATTGCTCCTGTTAAAAATGACAAACAGATCACACAAATTAAAAATATTTTTTGATTTCTTTTAGATGATGCCATAAAACTTGCGGAAAATATTATTGAATAAAAAACAACTAAAACAATAGGCATCCAGAATAAATAATAACTGCTGAAGTTAAATGTTGATAAATATACCATAACGATTGATAAAATTATTGATATTGCAATAAATAATTTCTTTTGTTCTAATTCTTTTAATCCAGAAATAGAACGAATTAATAATAACACACCAACAAATGAAATTGCAGTAATTAATCTGTGATTTATATGGTCTCTTAAAAATATTTTTATTATAGCTTCAGGTAAATGTACAAAATTAAATATACATAATATTAAAAATACTATTAAAAGGCCGCATAACAAGTTATCTTTAGTTTTTTGATAAAATAATACTATACTTGAAAGTATAAGCGGAATAGGGAATAAATAAACAAATTGCATTGAACATTCGCATACATTAGGAATTAAATTATTTGGCGCCATAGGGAAAAATATTGAAGGAATATAATCAGCTAAAGTGTTTAATGAATTATCCCCATTAAATACAAGTGCTCCTGGATAAACCGTGTTAAAAACTAATTTAATTGTATCTACTGAATTAATATAAACATGTGCAATCACGGCTAAAAAAATTGCAAAACAAGAAGTAGCTATTAAAATATCTTTTTTGTCAAATTCAAATTCATGTCTGTTTTTTAAAATAATCCAAATAGCAAGAGGAATAAATACATAAACAAAAGAAATCTGCCATGTTGGATAAAATACTAATATAAATGTTCCAATACTTATCATTAATCCAATACCAATTAATAATCTTTTTCTAAAATTATTAATCAGCATGTACCAATTAATTAATAAAACACCCAATTGGCCAAAAATTAATATTTCAACCAAACCATTAACTGCAAACCACCATTGAACAACTGGAGAAAATGTAATTAAAAGAGCATATGATAATGACAATATTTTATTTTTATTAGTTAAAAGCATTCCAAATTCAAATGAAACCAATAATAAAAATATCAATCTTGAAATCCAAAAGAATGATAATCCCTGGCCCTGATTTAAAAATAAATATCCAACTAAAAATGGTCTGAAAATCATCCCAATATCCAAAACAGGTTGACCATAAACAATAAACACATCAGTTGGTACTGCCCTAATTATATCGGAGAAATATTGAAATCCATTATGGTACTGTGAAAACGCAAATAATGTATTAACAATATATTCATCAGTCCTGATAGCTCTGGAAATTCCTAAAATAGGGTTATGAGAAACTTTAAAAATATTTAATTCATTAATAGAAGATCCATGAATTTGAAAAATAACCGCAAAAATCAACACAATAACTGTAAGTGGTAAACGATATGAATAAATAAAATTAAATACTTTAATATTTATATCTTCATTGGATAAAATATATGCAATTATCGAAAAAATAACCAATATAACAATAAATTCAATAATTGAAAAGTAAGAAATAAATTTTACATTAGAAAACTCATAAAATAACTTATTATGTTCAATAAAAATAATATAACTTTCCATTAAAAAAGACAATATTACTGCCAAAAAAATACCTAAATAAAACTTTTTATTAAAATACTCATTCATTTAAACCACTATAAAATATTACATAAACAAGTAAAGTTTTGAAAATAATAATATATATTTTTATCTAGACAAATCTTTTTTTTAAAAAAGCATTGATAAAATTTAAAATAAACGAATATTAAATAGTTTTAAAAAAATTTATTTCATATTTAGGTTTAATGTAGTCACAATATTAATTTTAATATAATAAATGAAAATTTATAGACTTTTCCAAAATAAAATTATATTAATTAAGTAGTGAAATTCTTAATTTTATTAAATGAGACATATAATAAATAAGATATTCCTGTTGTAATTATAAATATTATAAATGGATTTAAAATACCATAATTCAAAGGAATTGTAAGAATAACTAATATGTGTAATATATAAATGTAAGTAAATAGTTTTCCTCCAATAAAAGCACTTATTTTTAAATTTAATTTATCAGGATATTTAATACACCATAAAAACATACTAATTGAAACAATAATAGTTCCAATAAACAAATCAGATTTACCTACAGCCAATACCTCAATACATGTTAATAAACATCCTATAATAATTAATATTATCAAAATCATATTTGAAAATAAACTAATAATCTTCTTTTCATTATCATGAATATAATATCCTAAAATAAAAAAAGGCATTGCAAAAAACAAAAAGTTTCTATAATACTGAACAGGATATATTATTCCAAAATATTGAGAAAATTCACCCATAATTAGGCATATAGCCAATAATACTGGAACATAATAATAAATTACTTTAATATTTATTGAAAATTTTTTAATTAAATAAAAAATAATATAGCAATACAATAAAGACCCAATAAACCATAAATTGAAACCTACTGGAGGTATATTAAAAACAATGAAATTAAACAACAAATCAAAAATATTATTTAAAGAATTGAAATCAACAAGTTTATTTGTTATAAGATTAAAAATTAAGTAGACAAATATAGCGAGTGCATATATTTTTATTAACCTAATAATTCTAGTTTTATATTTATTTAATGATTTTTCAGTATTGTTAAAAAAACTAAAATATCCAGAAACTAAGAAAAAAATAGGGATAGAAAATCTCATAAGAGAATCAGATATTATATATTGTTTAGTTTCAAGAGGAAAGAATGGACAATGCATACATACAACTGCAAAAATTGCCAAACATTTAATTACATTCAAAGATATGTTTATATTTTTATTATTTTCTGAATTATTAAAAAATTTCATTTTTTTCTACCAAGATTTACTTAATAAAATTTTTCCCATAAAACATTACTCTTCTTGCTAAAAAGTTCCAAAACAATACAATTATAGCCGAAATTATCTTTGAAATTAAATAATAAATTCCAAAAATATCGGTAAATAAATATAATAAAATTTCTGTAAAACCTAATCCGATAGTACTAATTAATATAAACATATTAAACTCAAAAACTTTATTCTCAATATTATTTTGATTAAATACCCATTTAGTACTCATAAGGTAATTTACTAAAACAGATATTATAAATGAAAGTATAGCTGAGATTAAATAATAAATTCCACAAATATCTGAGAAGAAATATAAAAAGAAGAAATCTACAATAAATGCAGTTCCTCCAACAAAAACATATCTAAATAATTGCAGGAAAATATCATCAGTAGGATCTTTAAATAGCTTATTTAACATGTCTATTCCTCTTTAAAACGATTTAATAAAATTAAATGATAATCAAGACGTTCTTCATGTTGACGTTTTAAAACATGTAAAATAACTCCTGTAAAAAGAATTATAGTTGCAACTATAACCACAGTTGAAATAACAATCAAAGTAGGAATCCTTAAAACAGTACCAGTTACAAAATAATTAAATAAAATTGGGAAAAAATGAATACCAGCAATAATTAAAAGAATCAATGATAATGCTGTGAAGAAAAACAATGGACGTTTGTTACGAACTAAAGAAAAAATCATTCTAAGAACTTTAAAACCATCACGATAAGTATTTAATTTAGATTCACTACCTTCTTTCCTGTCACGATAATCAATTGGAATTTCTTTAATTTTAAAATTATTGGTCAATGCAAATACACTCATTTCAGTTTCAATTTCAAATTCTTTGGACCTAATAGGAAACGATTTAACAAAATCATAACTAAATGCCCTCATTCCAGTCATAATATCATTTAAGTTACTTTTAAAAAATAAATTAATAAATTTTCTAACTAATTTATTTCCAGAATTATGAAATCTTCTGTCATTTTCTTCGAAATAAGTAGAAGATAATCTGTCTCCAATAACCATGTCAGCTTCATTACTTAAAACAAGCTTTTCAAATTCAATTGCAGATTCAGCAGGGTATGTATCATCACCATCAACCATTATATAACAATCTGCATCAATATCCATAAACATTGATTTAACAACATTACCTTTTCCCTGTTTGAATTCTTTTCGAACTATTGCTCCTGCACTTTCAGCTATTTTATCTGTACCGTCTGATGAATTATTATCATATACATATATTTCTGCATGAGGCATACACTTTTTAAAGTCCAAAATAACTTTTTTTATAGTTGGTGCTTCATTATAACAAGGAATTAATACAACAGTCTTCATTTTTTCACATTTTTATATTTTTTTTAAGTTTTTTTAATTCATCGACAATGATATCTACTCTATTGTCAAAAGTATGATTTTTTAAAACAATATTCTTACCCTTTAATGCTTTTTCTTCTCGTTTTTGAGGATTATTAAGATAATAAGAAATTTTTTCATCTAAATCATCAACATCATCATAGGTAACTATCGTATTTTCAAACAATTCTTCTTCAGAAGGAATTTTATCAGAAATGACAAAAGTACCACAAGCAAGAGCATCAAAAAGTCTATTGGATGGAAAATCAAATTCAATCATATCATTCCAATGATCATTTAAAAGAATTTTACATGAAGAATAATACTCATGTAACTTTTCATTAGGAATATATTCATCTTTAATATACTTCTCATCAATGAATTTATCCCATCCTTTACCATAGATACTAACTTCATGATTAGTTTTAAATAAATCTTTAATAATAGTTCTATAAACACCTCTAGTAACTCCAACAAATAATATATCTTCACTTAACTTATGATTTATTTTGGGATAAAATATTTCCGGATCAGTACATTGTAATAATGTTATAACAGATGTATTTAATCTATTTTTTAAAATATTAGTATATTTTTCAGAAGCAACAAAAACAATATCATATTTTTCATATTCTTCATCACTAACCAAATCCGGATGTGAAATATTCCACATTAGATTAATTTCATCTAAATTAGGTTCATATTCCCTCAATCCCCTTAAAACAATTGTAATATCAACTTTAACATTATCATACCAGTTATCTCTTTGTTGTAAAATTACATTAAAACCTTTTTTTTGTAAAGCTTTTTTAAGTCCCTTAGCAAAAAAATAATCTCCCCATTTATTATTTTTTAAAGGATTTGGAGATTTAATAGCAATAGTAATTTTATCAAATTCATCGTTAGCTAATTTATTCAATATTTGAGGTATTGTTGTTTTAGCTAATTTTTTTTGTGAAAAATTCTTTTTATCCAAAATAACTTCATAATCAGAATTGGATTTTTTTATTTTCTTTTTAAGATCTGAATTTTCCTTTTTAAGTTTTTTATACTGTGATTTATAAAAAACATAACTGTTACTTTTATTCAAAATCTTATCTATAAAAGACAAATTATCAAATCCTCAAATTATTTGTTAAAGTTTAATTAGTATCTAAAATATATTATATAATATCGTATATTTATACATAATTGAATTTATCAATTTGGTGGTTTAATGTTTAAAAGAGATTTTTTAGTTAAATCAAATTTTAATATAAAACAAGCTTTAAATTACAATAAAGCCTATGATAAAATTATAGAATTAAATTTATTTGATGAAAATTTTTACTCTGAAAATTATTCACAATTTTTCACAGGTGATGCTTTAAAACATTACTTGTTTGAAGGTTATAAAAAAAATTTCGACCCATCAGCAAAGTTCAGTACAAAAGAATATATTAACAAAAATCCAGATGTTAAAAAATCTAATTTAAACCCATTGGTTCATTATGTATTATTTGGAAAAAATGAAGGAAAAAAGATTTATCCTTCAAAACTAATCAAAAAAGAAAAAATTTCCAATCGAAATCTTTTATGCCTACATAATTACAAATTCAAAAATGAACCATTAGTATCCATTATTGTTTTAAATAGAAATGGTATTAATCATCTAAAAGTATTATTTAAAGACTTTTCAAAAAAAACTAATTATTCAAATTTTGAATTTATTTTAGTTGACAATGATTCTAATGATAATTCTGTCAGTTATGCTAAATCATTGAATGTTGATTTTCCTTTAAAAATTATAGAAAATAATGAAAATTTATCATTTTCCGAAGCAAATAATCAAGCATGTAAAATTGCTAATGGAGAATACCTTTTACTTTTAAACAATGATATTGAACCAACATATGGTTGGTTAAATGAGATGATGGGAACTATGTTGAATAATAAAAATATTGGTTCAGTTGGAGCTAAATTAGTATATCCAAACATGGTTAAATCAAAGAAAAAATCTTTTAAAATCCAACATTGTGGAGACATATTCTCATTTAAAAAAGAACCCTTAATTTATGCATACCATCATAATGAATTATCTAAACCATTTAATAATAATGTTAATCATCTAAAAAAAGTTATATCAGCAACTGCAGCAGTTCTATTAGTTAAAAAATCAGTCTATCAAGAAGTTGGAGGGCTTGACGAAAGATATGTTTATGGATGGGAAGATTTGGATTTTTCAATGAAATTACATCAAAAAGGTTATGATATTTTATATTGTCCTTCAGCATTATTATTTCATAATGAATCAAGTACAAGAACATTTAAAGATAAACCAAATATCAATGCCATTAAATTTAATGAAAAATGGAATGATTATCTTAATAAACATATATATCTTGATAAAATCAACAATAATAAATTTTTCTGTCAACATCCACTAAAAATAATGTTCATTATTGAGGATATAGATAAACTTTCTAATAATATTATAGACTTATATAATATTCTCAGCAATGAAAACTATGATATTGATTTATCTACAATTGATAATATTGATGATGATTATTCAATTGATATTATTATTTCATTTACATCAAAACTTAATTTTAATTTTAAATTAAGGGATAATATTATTAAAGTTGCATGTTTTAGTGAAAATAGTGCTGATTATGATTTAACTATTGATAATATTAATGAATTCAAAGAGAAATTAATAGAATATGTTAAAAAAAAATATGATTAAACATTATTAACTTTTTAATCCCCCATATACTGTTTTAGTAGACGGTAAAAAGTTATAAAAGTACCATAATTTAAAAACTGTTCTTTTCCACTTGTAATTGCTTTCATAGTACTTGTTAACATATAATTAAAGTTAAACATTTCACTGCGACCATATTCTTCAGTCATTACAATTTCACTGTAATATCCCCTACTTGCTGCAACATATCCATATATTCTTTCTAAAGCATGACTTATTGTTCCATCTCCAGGCATTGGTTCTTTTGGAAAGTCATTATAATCAAAATATAAATCAAATAAAGGTTCTAAAGCATCATATCTTGCCCAAAAACAATTTCCAATAGATAATGGGGGTGTTTTTTTAGATATTGGTGTTTTAATTCCCATTTGATTTAAAAGACTTAAAACAATATCATAATTTACAACCCAATAATCATTTAGATAAGCATGGAAATAGGTTCCATGATAAATTCGGGGAGGCACAATAACTCCTAAAGAAGGATTATCATCAAATTCCTTGATAATAGCTTCAATATACTCTTGACTTGCTAAGTTATTTTCCCATAGAGCATCTCTAAAGTTAGACCCAATAGTTATATACTCTTTTCCTTGAGATTTTTTATCATGCATAAAACAGAAATAATCATAATTTTTAATAATGTCACGTGAAGCTACAAGCAATGATGCCATGTCTCTCCCACGGGCTTCAATTTTTAAAACTTTTACATCATTTACCAGTTTATTTGCAATATTTTTTTCAAAAAATTCTTTCTTATTATAACTGTCTGTTGTAATTAAAATATCAACATATTCTGGAATATTTTTTAAATAATCAAATGCATAATCCCATATATCGTCATAATACAAATGAACTAAAACCAATACTTTATTATCAGTTTTATCATTAACTATTTTAGTTTTAGGAAAAATTCTAACGAGATTTAAGTTTTCAACAATTTTTCCAGGATCTTGTATTCTTAATAAATATTTATATATTAATGAAACATCATAATCAGTATTTTCTTTTAAATAGCTCATTGTTTTTGATAATTCTGAAGACAAATTATGTTTTAAGTTACCTTTACGTGTATTTTTAAATGCTTTTCTTTTAATAATAGGTAAACCTCGATATGCAACTAAATTATGCATATCATAAGTATGTAAACTTAAAGCTTTTTCTTTTTCTTCTTCCAAATCTTCAGTATTTACATACGATTCCCATTTATATCCATTTTCCTCAAAATATTTGGTTAAAACAGCTTCATGTTTATAAGCTAAATCTTTAAACTCCTCATAATCAGGTAATTTTTTCCAATATTTTTGAAATACATTCGATTTTACCAAATTTTTTCTAAAAGCTAAAAAATAGGTTTGAATATATCTTGGTCTATTTTCATATGGACATAAATCATCATTGTTTAATGCTTCCCCATGATTTGTAATTCCCCAAAAATCAATGTCTTTTTTATCCATTTTTTCAAACATTTTTTTGAATGGATAAACTGGGCCAAAAAATGAATCATTAAATAAAATTATTTCATCAAAATTCAAAAGATTATCAAACCCATAATGCTTAACCATTACATCACGCCAAGCTCCTGCATCAAAACCTTCATTTGAACGGAAAATTATATCTGAAGCAGTATATTTATCAAGTTTTTCAATACTTTCAGCTGTTAAATCTCCATTTGACACAATACATAATTCATCAAGATTTTTTACAATATCATCCAATAGGTAAGTAATATAATCATCAATGATGCCATCTTTATCATAACAGAGAAAAATTCCTAAACGTTTCAAAATAATCTCTCCTATTTAAATTTTGATTTTAATTTCCGTATAGGTTTAGTAATTTTCCAGGAAAATGAATTTTGAAGATTTTTAACTGTTTTATTTTTATTATAAACTTCTTTCCGCTTTTTAGCAAGATCTTTAGATAATTTATCATTTTTCATAGATAACTCATTAATCATTTTTCTTTGTCTTACAACAATATCTTTTCTAAGGGATTCACACCTAGAAGAATCATTTTGATTTAAATATAAATGAATATATTCATTTGTCTTTTCTGGTAATTCCAAATTATATTTTGATAAAATATTGCGATCAGGTTTTGGAATAGCATTAGGATAACCATATACAAATTTAATAAAATTACTTTCCCATATTTCAAACAATCTAATAACACTTGTTTCAATATCAAAATATTTAAAAACTTCTTCAACAGAAATATAATCTCCAATTAATTGATTAGTATTGATATGGTGAGTTAATACCCTAAAGAAAATAAATTCTAATGGTATTGGAAAATCAAAAAACCATTCATAATCTATGGCGATAAATTCATTATTGATGATAAAAATATTATTAAATATTAAATCTAAATTCGCTTTATCATGATGATGAAATTCCCATTTAGATTTATAGTTAAAAACAGATATGAATTCATCAGTCATATAATCATTGGATTCAGTGGAATTATAAAATAGTGCATTATAATATTTTTTTAGAATTTTAAAGAATTTTTTCTTATTATCCTGTTCAATTGCTTCAACAAGTAAATCTTCCAATGTTTTTTCATTTAAAAGTTCATATGAAATAACATTATCATTTAAATCTGATTTTAAAAATTTAATTTTACCAATAGATGCCTTACTGTTTTCATACATTTTTTTAATATGTTCATTTGCATTTGGATTAAGAGGATATTTATAAACTACACCATTGGAATTAATAACTGTAGATGTTCTAAACTTCTCAGCCCTATTGGAATTTATTTTAACATAATTAATATTATCTGATTCGTATTTGTTATTAGAATTACGTATTTCAATTAAAAAAGAATTTGCAAAATAATCTGCAAGATTATCATTTGTAAATGTTAGATTTAATTTATCCTCTCTGAAAAAATCTGCCCTCTCATCAAAATAATCAGCTTGTCTTAAATAAGGAATTTTATATAAAAATTTATCAGTATTAATTACTTTTGGAAATTCATGGTCAGGATATGGATAAAAGAACTTATAATTAGAAAATTCAGAATCTTCAATTATTTGAAGCAATTCTGGTTTCGAAAAGGTTTCAACATGACTTATATTATTATATCCATCAACACCAATGAAAAATTCATTAGTATGTTCTTCTTTAAATCCTGCAAAATATTTTAACCCTAAACGATTGCTTAAAGCAATTAAAATAACACCATCTTCTTTTAAAAATCCTTTAAGATAGTTTAAATAGTCTTTATATGGTTCTTTAGATTCAAAAAATGATTTGGCATATTCAAATATATTACATAAAATAATATAATCAAATTTTTTATTTAAATTTAATTTATCAAAATCACTGACAATAACATTAGCATTAGTAACTCTTTTTTTAATAATTTCAGCTTTAGATTCACTATTTTCAACTGCCACAACATTTTTAACCTTATTGGAAAAAAATTCGGTTAACTGCCCATAACCCGAACCAATTTCAAGTAAATCTGCATTTTTTTTAAAAGGATACCAATTAAACAAATCGTGCCTTAAATTTGATAAAAAATAGTAATATTCAAAATAATTATTTGCTTTAATAACTTGTAAAAAATCCTCATCATCATTTACAATATCTTTTATTTTGGATTCCATTTCACTACATTCATATAATCTATTATAAACCATATTAAAACCTAAAGTATATATATTGATATTATTAAATCAACAATTAATTAATTAAATTATGTATTATATATTATATAAATTTAATTTATAGTTAATTACAAATTTTATGTTTTGAACTATTAACTTAAACTTTTGTATCTAAAATCAATTCAGCATAATTTTTTATGATAAAATCTTACAAAAATTCATTGGATTCCATATAAGATGTTTTATTTTTCTTTAATTGGATTTAAGTGTGGAGAGTATGGTGAAAGACATATAAAATGTAATATTAAGATGTGGTACTATATATTTGAAAAAAAAACACATTTTTGAAAACTATTATTATCAAAAATCAATTATAATTTTTGTTTATTTTGGATTTTACTTATTATATTTTATTTGTTTAGAAAATTTAGAGTAATTTCTTCTCTATTGCTCTCTTTTTATTATTATTTGGGATTGTCGATTGTATTGTTTTTCTTTCATATATTATTTTATTCAAATGTTTGGAAACAAACTATAATGATAAAAATTTAAAAATTCAAAGAATTATAAAAATCCAAACTTTTTATATAATAAAAACTAATTAAAATATATTAAGGAGGATAATATGTATAGATTATGGGACAGTATTGTAAAACCATTAATATATGAATTAAAACCAACACACATTGTAGAAGTTGGTTCTGAAAATGGTTTTAATACTAAATTATTACTAGATTATTGCATATCTAATAATGCAAAGGTATCTGCTATTGATCCTTTTCCATTATTTGATGTAGATGAATTTAAAAACATTTATGGTGATAAATTTGAGATGTATGAAAATTTATCACATGACGTATTAGCATCTATTGAAAATTATGATTTAATACTTTTAGACGGAGATCATAACTGGTACACTGTTTATAATGAACTTAAAATTATTGAAAATAATTTTGACTCAGATTCCTTTCCTTTTGTTATTTTTCATGATATTTCATGGCCTTATGGAAGAAGAGATTTATATTATAATCCAGATAATATTCCTGAAGAATTTAGGCAACCTTATGAAAAAAAAGGCATGTTTCCTGGAGAAAATAAACTACTAGAAAAAGATGGTTTTAATAACATGCTTTACAATGCTATTGAAGAAAACACACCTCAAAATGGTGTTTTAACAGGTATAGAAGACTTTATTGATGAAAGTGAATTAGATTTAACTTTCAAAGCAATTAATGCATTTCATGGATTAGGCCTTCTTTATTTGAAAAATGAAAAAATAGATGATATCATTACGAACATATTAAATAATTGTGATCTTTTAGCTAGTTTAGAAGAATATTATTTAAAAAATATAATAACAACAAAAATGGATGTAAACGAAATTGTTGAAACAAAAGATAAACTAATTAATGATATTTTTAATATTTCAGATGAAAAAGAGGAAGTTATAAATGATTTAAATTCACAAATTAATTTAAGAGATCAAGAAATTGATAAACTAAATTCACTACTTAATCATGAAAAACATATACTTAATCAAAAAGAAAATAAGATTAATAAATTAAATTCCAAAATTGAAAATGAAAAAAGAAAAAATTCTTTAAAAAATAAAAAAATTAAAAAAATGAATAGTGAAATTAATAATCTTAAAAAATACAATTCTAAATTAAAAATACAAAATGATGAAATATTATCTTCTAAAAGTTGGAAAATTACTAAACCATTGCGAAAACTAAATAATTCTAAAAATTAAGGGATTTGAATATTAACAACCGATTTGATATAATTCAAATCCTAATTTAGTTATTTTTTTATCATAAATATTTCTTCCATCAAAAATAACATTTTCTCTTAATTTATCTGAAAGTAATTTAAAATCAGGGTTTCTAAATTCTCTCCATTCGGTTATTAATATTAATGCATCACAATTGTCACAAGCTGCATATCTATTGTCAACAAATTCTATGGATTTTAAATATTTTTCATCTATTGATTTTTTAAATTCATTTATTGCTTCTGGATCATATGCTTTTATTTTTGCACCTTTGTCAATAAGTGATGTAATTACTATCTGTGATGTAGCTTCACGAACATCATCAGTACCAGGTTTGAATGATAGTCCCCAAATTCCAAAAGTTCGACCATTTAAATTACTAGTAAACCTATCAACTACCTTGTTTACTAAGACCTTCTTTTGATTTAAATTAACCTTTTCAACATCAGATAATATCATTGGTTCATAGCCATTATTTTTTGAAGTATTTATTAATGCCTTGACATCTTTTGGAAAACAACTTCCACCATATCCGCAGCCAGCATATATAAAATCATAACCTATACGTTTGTCTGAACCAATACCCAAGCGAACCTGTTGAATATTAGCTCCAGTAACTTCACAGATATTAGCAATTTCATTCATAAAAGAAATTTTAGTTGCAAGCATAGCATTTGCAACATATTTTGTCATTTCAGATGATTTAACATCCATTAAAATGAATCTGTCATGGTTAAATACAAATGATGAGTATAACTCTTTTAATTTATCAAATACTTCATCTCTTTCAGCCCCAATAACAACACGATCAGGATGCATGCAATCTTCAATAGCTCTACCTTCCTTTAAAAATTCAGGATTTGATGCAATATCAACTTTAACATCTGAATTATTTTCCTTTAAAATATTATCAATATAATCTTTAACCTTAAAACAAGTTCCAATAGGTACAGTTGATTTAACAACAACAAGTGAATCATGAGTAATGTTTAATGCAATATCTCTTGATGCTGAAAAGACATAGTCAAGATTTGCACTTCCATCCTCTGCCATAGGTGTTCCAACTGCAATAAAAATAATATCTGTATCATCCAATGCCTGTTTTATATCGGTTGTAAATATTAAATCACCCATTTTACTGGAATTTTTAACTATTGTAGCTAAATGAGGCTCAAAAATAGGCATGATGCCTTTTTTAAGATTATCTATTTTTTCAGCATCAATATCAACACAATATACTTTATTACCCATCTTTGAAAAACAGGCTCCGGTTACAAGACCAACGTAACCAGTTCCAATTACAGTTATATTCATAATATGCCTCTTATTTAAGCTTTCTTAATTTATATTTAACCCAACCAGCATTTGTTTTAAGATAATTCAAATCTTCAGTTAAATCTTTAATTTCTGATTTTAACTCTTCAATTTCTTCGTCTTTTTCATCTATAACAGAATTCAAATCTTTAATTTTCATTTTAAGCATTCTGTTTTTTTCACGTTTTTCTTTATTCTTTAATTTTACTAAGCGCTGATTTTCACTTACAGATTCAAGACTGTCCATATGTCCGTCTTTAAATAAATCATATTTTACCTTATCTTTAACTTCAATTGTTTTAAAAACATCTTCCGGAAGTGATAGGACAAATGGTCTTACTTGATCAAACATGATTTGTTTAAACTCATCATTTCCTCTGTCCATTTCATTCATAAACTTTAAAACATCAATTTCAATAAGTTTAATATAAAATGCCTTGAGTAAGTTTTCATGATTTTTTTGAGATTTTATTACATCTATGGTATTTTTAACAATGAAAATACGGTCATTTATATTTTTAACATTAAATGCAGTTTGTGTAATTGATTTAATCTCACCGCTTCTTCTTCTCCAGTGATATTTAACATCAGGATATAATCCTATAGAGTCAGTTGCACAGAAAACCTGCATTGAAAATAAAATATCCTGGTAAACCCTGTTTTCAGCTAATCTAAAATTATGTTTTTTGAAAAATTCAGCTTTTATAAATTTATTCCATGAAGTAGTATCATATACAAGATCCGTATATTCAAAAATGTTTGTTTTAATAATTACTTTATCAGGCATTGATTTTGAATGTAAAATACTTGGTGATTCACGTCCTTCATCATTAAACCTTATAGCATTATAAACAACAACATCCTGATTATGTTTTTTTGAAAAATCATATAATTTTTCATATGCATCCAAATCAATCTTGTCATCAGAATCATAAAAAGTAATATATTCACCAGTAGCAAGTTCCAAACCCATATTTCTACAAATGGACGGACCTTGACTTTTACTATTCTTAAGTATTGTGAACCTATTGTCATTTTTAGCATATTGCTCTAAAATTTCAAGACAATTATCAGTTGAAGCATCATCAATACATATAATTTGAATATTTTCAAGTGTTTGATTAACTAATGCATCTAAACTTTCTTTTAAATAATCTTCAGTATTATATACTGGAAGTATAATACTAACTAATGGTTTTTCATCTAACATGTTATCAATAATTAAATATTAATAATCCTAAATATATTAAAGTTTTCATTTAACTGATGAAAAAAATTGTTTTAGAGAAAAAAAATATTTTTTAAAATTAATGATTTAAAAAAAGAAAAATTAAAAGATTTATTTGATAAATCTTCTAATCGGCAAGATAAATAAAGCCAATAATAATATAATCAATGGATTACCAGTTGCTTTATCTATATGCTCTTTAATTTGAGTTTTTTTATTAGTTTTCTTTTCAACTGGAGGTTTATGAATTGGTGGAGCCGGTTTATCCGGATTTGTTGTATTTTCATTAGGATTTGTTTTGTTTACAACTTCAGTAGTATTTGTAGAATTGCCTAAAGTTTTATTGTCATATCCTACCGTAGCAGTATTTGAAAACTCACCAATAGCCGTAGCAATAAATATAACATAAAAACTTGCAGATTCACCAACTTTAAGTGTATCATTTAAACTAAATTTATGTTTATTTTCATCTAAGCTATACATCCAGTTTCCATTATTAGATACATATCTTTGATAAACAAGTTCTGCATCATATTTACTTTCTCTAACAAATACATTGTCCAAATCCAACTCACCAGTATTTTCAACAATAATTTCAAATACCACTTCCTCACCAACTTTAACAGTTTTATTTAAAGTGATTTTAGAAATTTTAATATCTGGTTTTAAGACTTTTGTTGTATTATTACCTGTTTTATTATCTGTTTCATTAGATCCAGCTATAACAATATTAGTAAGGTTTCCGGAAATTACTGCTTTAAATGTAATGTTGAAACTTGCATTTTCACCTATCTTTAATGTAGGTAAATAATTAAATTTATTTCCTGTTTTCATCCAGTTAACACCTTCAAATGAATCATATTCTAAACCAAAATAACTAGATTCAACAACGAATACATCGTTTAAATCAACATCTCCGGTATTAGTCACGATAATTTTAAAAGTGGTTAATGAACCCGGTTTAACAATCGGTGAAATTGTGATTTTTTCAACTGTTAAATTAGGATTATAAATTTTAGTTTCATTATTTGTAGCATTAGAAATTTCGAGATTTTTAAACCCTGAAGTTATATTGTTTATAGCAGTTCCATTTGATAATGCCTTAAATATTAAAATAATAGTTGCATTTTCACCTGGCTGTAATGATGATGTTAAAATCCATCTGGATGTGATATTTCTATATTCTGATTTTGTAAGATTATTCCAATCAAATATAAGTACTTCAAGTGTTTTATTGGAATATACCCAATTTCCTGTTCCGTTAACAGCTCTTAAAAACATCATATTTGAAGTATAATCAACATCTTCAATATAGACTTCATTTAATGTTTCATTACCAGTATTTTTAACTGTTATCTCATATTTAAATTCATCACCAACAAAAACTGTTTTATTTAATGCTTTTTTATCAACACTCTGATTGGTATTATTCCTATATTCAAATCTAAACAGGAACATATTCTGTTCAACAGCTGTTGTAATAGCTGATGCAAAATTATAAACCATAAGAGTACCATTTTTTAAAGTTTTAACAGCATTTAATGTATTTACTCTAAAACCTGAATTATACAATTCAACAGTATGTTTAATTTGTTCATTTGATGAATGTTCGAAATCTTCATGAGTAAATTGCCAGACAAGTTCCTGAAGGCCTAATTTGTTAATATCATCTACATGATCAACGAAAACATAGAATAATATCTTTAAATATTCACTAACATCTTTATGATTAAAAGTATTTCTAATCAAAGTCATGTTATTTGTTTGAATTGCCATTCTAGGAGGCTGATTATGTTTTTCAGCACAAAAACCCATATATCCATTAGTTAAATTTATGAAATAACTTTCATTACTGGAAGATGTGGCATATGCCAAGTTATTCTGATGAGCATTGACTATTTCATCGTCTTTAATATCAGATTTCTTATCAAATTCATCTATTGCAAAAACAGATTTACCATGCTGAGCATTATTATTGATAAAAGTGGAATCTTTAACAGTAGAGTTAACGGTATATACTCCACCCCCAAATATTGCAGAATTGTCTTTAAAAGTACAATTATCAATTGTGGTTTTCCATATACTTAATGCTCCACCATAATTACTAGCACTGTTATTTTCAAATAAACAATTATTAATTAAAGAGTTTTCATAAGTTGAAGCAGTTATAGCTCCTCCACCATAATATGCATGGTTATTTTTAAAAGTGGAATTGGAAATAGTATTGTTTTGACCCTGAAGATATACTCCAGCACCATCATATGCAGTGTTATTTTCCAAATGAGAGTTGTTTAATGTATTATTAATACCATTTAAATAACATGCTCCCGCATAAATTGCAGTGTTATTTATAAATGTACAGTTATTTACAACAACATCTTCTGCATGAATGGAATAAAATCCTCCACCTGAACCAGTAGCTGCACTATTTGCAATAAAAACTGTGTTTTCAACTACAGTTCCATCACCTGTATTGTAAAATGCAGCAGCAAAACCTCCTGCATCTGCATTTTGGATTTCATCTGACCAACCACCAATAGCAGAATTATTAATAAATCTTGAATTTTTAATTTTGTTATTATTTGCTTGATAACCTGCACCAATAGCTAATGCACCACCTGCAATAGCAGTATTGTTGATAAAAGATAAGTTATTAAAAACATTATTTGAACCAAGAATCGCTGCAGCACCCACAGTAGATGCATTATTGTTAATAAATGATACATTTTCCATATAACCATTGCTTCCAAACCAGTGCAATGCAGGTGCCTGATATCCATTATTGTTAACAAAATTACAATTGATTATTGTACAGTTGTTTCCAGCACATAATACTGCTACATATGCAGCATTTTTAAAGGTAATATTGTTTAAAACAACATTATTATTATAAATATAGATAAATACATTATCTCCATTAAAATCTAATTCATGATTATTACCATTAAGATAAAATGAACTTTTTCCGTTAATAAAAACAACATTATCACTTGTAAATGCTTTATAATTATCACTTAGATTAAGATAAGTTCCAGCAGCACTAATTCTGTTAGAAAGTTCATTAAATGAATAAGTTGCAGACAATTTATCATCATTATCCTGCTTTTCCATTTTTTGTGAATGGTCATTATCTTTAAGCAATTTATAATTTTCAATATCTGGATTTTCGCCAGTGCTTTGAATTTGTGAATTTAAATCATTTTTTTCAGCACTAACAACACTCGTTGATAAAATTAAAAATAAAAAAAGTATTAATACTGTTATCAGTTTATATTTCAATTATTTTCACCCCCCTTTACTGTTAGTTGTGACTAGGCAATCTAGTCTGATATAACATTAGTTAATTATAATATAAAATTTTAATGAAAAATTTAGTTGGGAGCTAAAAAAATAGTAAAAAAAAGTACTCAAATTAGAAATTTTGAGTACCACTTGTTGCACTTAATGAAACTTCTTTTGAATCGAGTAATTTATTACCTGATTCATCATATAAGTTTATTTTAGCATGATCCGGATAATATCTATATGAATCTGCACTTCTTACATGTATATAACCTGAAGAATCTACATGATTTGGAACCATATTTCCATTGTTTAATGTGTTACCATCACGTGAATAGTAAATTTGTATTGTTACTTTTTCACCTGAATGCTCCGAACCAACAAAAATGGATGCATATGTTTTATCAGCTAGTTCACTTCCTGTTGAAAAGCTTCCTCCCTTAATTTTCATTGACGGTGATTGTGCTTTTGCTTGACTGGATGAACTTTCTACAGAATTTGCACCAATATTACTATTATCATTATTATCTGATACCTGTGTATTGGCTTGTTGTGAATGCAAGTTATTTCCATAAATATAAATTAAGGTTCCTGCAAGAACTACTGCAATTATAATTAATACAACAATAGCTATTTTTGTTGTATTGTTATTTGATGTGCTAGCAGATGCATTTTCTATATTTTTAAGTGAAGTTCCACATTTTTTACAGAATTTTGCCGAATCATTATTTTCACTATCACAATTTGGACATTTCATTTTCATCTCACCAAAATTAACTGGTTGGTAATATTTTTGTCACAATCTAAAATAAATTTAATTGTCGATAAATGTAAAATTACATAAAAAAAGTTAAAATATTTTATAATATACAAATTTTGTATAAAATTAAGTTAAAAAGTAAAATATATATTATATTATGCAATCTAAAAATTACAATACAATAGGTTTTATTCGCGCTTCACAATATAGAGGAGAAATATTAAAGATTTTAAGTGAAGATATGAAACTTCCATCAGAAATAGCATACGATTTGAAAATTCGTGTAAGTACTGTATCAAATACCTTAAATGATTTGAAAAAATATGAATTAATAAGATGTTTAAATGAAAATGCAAAAAAAGGTAGATTATATGAGATTACACCTTACGGCGAAGATATATTAAATTATATAGATATCTAATCGTAAAATTTACCTAAAAATTCTTTCATTCTCGGATTATCTGATGAAAATACTTCATCAGGGTTTCCCTCTTCAACAATTACTCCCTCATCCATGAAAATAATTGTATCTGCAACATTACGGGCAAAAACCATTTCGTGTGTTACAATAACCATTGTCATGTGTTCTGAAGCAAGTTCTTTTATAACTGTTAATATTTCACCAGTGAGTTCCGGATCAAGTGCAGAGGTTGGTTCATCAAAAAATAGTATATCAGGATTCATTGCAAGTGCTCTTGCAATAGATACTCTTTGTTGCTGACCGCCTGAAAGTTCACATGGATATGCGTCTTCCTTATCAGCCAATCCCATTTTTTTAAGTAAACTTCTTGCATGTTTTAAGACTTCTTCTTTATTTCTTTTCTGAACTTTAATTGGAGCAAGGGTAATATTTTTTAACACAGAATGATGTGGGAAAAGGTTAAAATTCTGAAAAACCAAACCAAAAGTTCCATCAAAGTCTATATCGCCACTATCTTCTTGTTCTAAATCTGTAATACATCTAAGTAATGTTGATTTACCAGATCCTGAAGGTCCAATAATAGCTAATACTTCTCCTTTATCAACTTTAAGAGAAATATCTTTTAATACCAAATTATCTCCAAAACTTTTTTTAAGATTATTGATTTCAAGTAAACTCATAAATAACTCCCCTTATTCATAATAATCCATTCTTTTTTCTAAATATTCCATTACAAATGCTACAATTACATTAAATACATAATAGAATATACCAGCAACAAGTAATGCTGCTATTGATGCATCTGCTGCTGCAATTTGTTTTGCTACAGTAAACATTTCAGGAATTGCTATAACAAATGAAAGAGAAGTATCTTTTACAAGTGTAATAACTTCATTAGTTACTGATGGAAGAATTACTTTGAATACTTGAGGCATTATTATAATAAAAAAGGTTTCAATTCTACTATATCCTAATACCTGTGCAGCTTCATATTGTCCGCTGTTAATAGATTCAATTCCACCACGATATATTTCAGCAAAGTATGCAGCATAATTAATAGTAAAAGCTATAATTACTGAAATAAATCTATAATCACTGGATAGTGATATTCCAAATAGATAATATGGTGCAAAAAATACAACAATCAATTGAAGCATTAATGGTGTACCTCTCATAATTGAAATATATAATTTCATCAACCATCTGAGAGGTCCAAACTTACTCATTCTCCCTCCGGCTATAAGTAAACCTAAAGGAAGAGAGAATAAAAGAGTAAGTAAAAAGATTTCTATAGAGGTAATCATACCTCCAAGTAATTGTTCTATTACTGTACCCAATAACATAATTCTCCCAACTTAACTAACCAATTTATTTATGGATTAATGCATCTTCAGAAATACCGTATTTTTTAGCGATTTTAGCAACAGTACCATCTTTAAACATTTCATCTAAAGTGGATTGTACTTTATCTTTTAAATCAGTATTTCCTTTTTTAAATCCAATTCCGTATTTTTCAGTAGTGATTTCTTTATCCAATATTTTAAAGTCATCAGAGTTTCCTTTATTTTTAATATCATACTCTGCAACACCAATATCCATAGCAACAGCATCACATGCACCTGATTCTAAGTCCATAAATGCTGTGTTATAATCAGCTACTTCAGTTAAAGTTCCAAATTTATCAGCTAAAGTTTTATTATCTTCTTTAAGAGCAGCTAATGCAGAGGAATCTTTTTGTGTTTCGACTGTTTTACCAGATAAATCATCTAAACTATTTATACCTGAGCTTGATTTTACAACAAAGATTTGTTTGTTATCAAAGTAAGGTTCAGACCAGGTGTAGTCATTTTCCCTTCCATCAATAGTAAATCCGTTCCAAATACAATCAATAGATCCAGAATCTAATTCAGCATCTTTAGCATCCCAGTCAATTGGTTGTGGATGGAATGTCCAATTATTTCTTTTAGCAACTTCTTGTGCTAATTCTAAATCAAAACCAGTATAATTTCCGTTACTGTCTTTAAATCCGTAAGGTGGGAATTCTGCATCAAAACCAACAATGAAAGTATTTTCATCATTAGCAACTTGATTGGATGTGTCACCACCATTCAAAAAGTCAAAAAAACCTGCGCTTACAGTTGACATCATCAATAAAGAGATTGCAACTAAAGCAAAAACAAAATATATTTTTTTATTCATTATTTACACCAAAATAGTTATAACTATAGTAGAAAAATGTCTACTAATACTTACTTTATAATTTATCATATTTAATAATTATTAATATTTTTTTTAGATAACTTATTTAATTTAAGTTCATAATAATTAATAATATAATCAATATAACTTGGTGATTTTAAAACACGTTTATATCCTTTAAGTGCATATTTTTTTAATGATTTTTTATTTTTTATTTTAATTTTTGAAAACTCATCTTTAGCTTTAATGAAATAATCCTCATTTCTGGAAGTTATTATATACTTTAAAATTTGTGCTATTTTAAAGAAAATAAACTCATCTTCAAATTCTTTGTATTTATTAACCTTGATTAAATAATCTTCAACCATATCTACAATATTAAACATATCCATTTCATTTGATGTTGAATTTAATATTGAATTTGGATTGGATCTGTAATAATACAGATGTTCATTAACAAATGATATTTTAGATGCATTTACCATTACCTGAGCATGAGGCAGAATATCTTCAAAAGTAGTATTTACCGGAAAAGGATATTTTTCAATTAAATCTTTTTTATATAACTTAAGACATGCAGAAAAAGCAGAATTTAATACATGTCTTTTTACATCTTTATATGTAAAAGTAAAATTTGAAAAATCATTTAAATCAAATTCCTCATCTATTCTAAATTCAGTTTTTCTTTTGTGAATGTTTTTATCATCATCAACACTTTGAAACTTAAAAAGAACAATGTCTGATTGATTATCACATGCACTTTTATATAGTTTTTCTAAAGCATTCAATTCAAGATAATCATCAGAGTCAATAAAATAGATATATTTACCTTTTGCATGTTTTAAACCAGTATTTCTTGCTTTCCCCAAACCCTGATTTTTTTGTGTGACAATTTTAAATCTAGAATCTTTATTTTTATATGAATTTAAAATATCCGGTGATGAATCTGTTGAACCATCATCAACACATATTATTTCAATATCTGAGAATGTCTGATTTGAAATACTCTCCAAACACTCACTTAAATACTCTTCAACATTATAAACCGGAATTATTACAGATATCTCACACATAAAAACACATCATCATTATTTTTTAAAAGGATTTTTAATGTTTAAATTTCTTTTTGATTTGAGTTTCTTTTGAAGTTTAAGGCGTTTTTTATATTCTTTTTCAAGTAATTCATTTAAAGAACTGATTCTTAAATACATGCAATCTTCAATAGTATAATTATCATCAAATCCATAATCTTTTAATATTTTTGCAAGCTGAATTGAAGATGATTTAAAATCCTGGATATCTGATTTATATTTGACATTTGCTTTTGATAATGTTGAGTTTTTCTCATAGAATGCCCATATATCAGTTTGAGAACCAAGATAATCTGATAATTTTGATGGAAGATATGGATTTACATCATATGCACCCTGTGTACACATATCATTAATAAGCAATACATCAAATTCTGTTGTTGCATTTAAAAACTCCAAATAATCCAGTGGTTTTAAAATATGAATATTTTTAAAGTTTAATGTTGAAGTTAATCTTTTGAGGAATTTATCATCATTTATAAAAATATATACCTGAATCTTACTTTTGTATTGATGATTTAGTGATTCGAGAGCATAAAATAGGTTTTCGAAATTTCTTTTTGAATAATACTCATTTCCGAAATATGCAATATTAATGGATTTTTTATCTAAATTCAAATCAGCTTTTTTAATATTATAATATTTAAAATCAAGTGTTGGATGAGCTTTAACTTCACTTTTATTTAAAATAAAATTCTTAATATCCAACGGGAATTGATCAAGCATGATCTGTCTTTGATTTTCATTTGTAAAAATGATTTTATCTGCAAAAATATATGATAAATATTCTGCTATAAAATAAGCTGAGTTATTATTTTCTACTTGAGGAAAATTAGCATTATAGGTTTTATTGTAAGATAAGATTTTCTGATTGATTTTATCTATATATGCTTCATTATCTATTATCATTTCTTTGTAGTTTTTAACATTGTTTGATAAATCATACATTAAAGGATCTGAAAATTCACATGTCCAGTAAACATCAGGATGACTAATTTTATATTCAATGGCTAAAAAATGATTTGCCATAAGCCATGACCTTGAATAAATCTTTTTATAATCATTATCAATCAAATCAATAGAATTGTTAACGAATTTAAAAATGCATTCACTCCAGTCAACTTCACAATCCATATCTACGATTATTCTTTTATCAATAAATTCATCAAGCAGTTGGCTTAACTCTTGATTATTTGATTTAAAATCTGCTTGAAGTACATCCACCTTTTTTTGATTTTCGATTATCCTTTTAGAAACACTTATTCCTGAAACATAATCTGAAGGTGGAAATAAAAAAGAAATATATAATTCATCACTCATACTAATAAGTTTATATCAACATGCATAATAAATTTAGCTTTTTTTAAATAATTTTTTAATTTAATTATTTGAATTATTTTTGGAAACGGTCTTGCTAAAAGATTATTTTTTATCAACAGATAATTCTAAATATTTATCTTTTAGATTTAAGTATTTCTCTTTAAGTTTTTCATTTTTTAAAGTTAAATCATATAGCTGTATTGTAAGGTCAAATTCATTGTATGAATTTAAATTAAGTGCATCATTATAGATTTTTAAGCTTCTCTCATCAGCATTATTAAAGACTTTTAATGATTTAAGCTCTTCAAATCTCTCTAAAAAGTCTTTTTTCATTAAGTCAAAGTATTCTTTTTTATATTCATCACTTAACTGCTTAAATCTTTGATAAATATCTCTTGTTTGTCTGTTAAAAATTAAAACAGAAAACTCTTCATAAGAGTTAATTTCTTTAAAATAATCAATAATCAAAGCATATATCTTAATACAATCTTTAAAGTCACCGTAATAAGAATTTGTTATTGAATCAGGCCTCATCCTTCTTAAATATAAATAATCTTCTAAAAAATAAATACGTTCAGCTTTAAGTAAAGCTTTTATGAAAAACAAATTATCTTCAAATATTATTCCTTCCGGAAATCTAATATCTTCAAGTAGTTCTCTTTTAAAAAGTTTGGATGTTGCTGTAACAGAAATATTAAAGAAATTTTCCTTTACATCTCTCCAGTTAAAAACTTTATTTCTAACATTTTTAAGAAATTTCATATCAAAATAACGGGCAGTTGATTTAACATGAGTTTTATAATCAAAATTCATTATTTTAAACATTGCAAAATCCAAATTCTTTTTATTTGCAATATTATAAAGTTTTAACAGTGAATCTGATTTTAAATAATCATCAGAATCTAAAAATATAACATATTCTCCTTTTGCATGATTAAGACCTACATTTCTTGATTTGGCAAGTCCCTGATTTTTTTGAGTAAAAACTTTAAATCGGATGTCTTTTTTATGGTATTCATCAAGGATATCCTGAGAATTATCAGTTGATCCGTCATTAATACATATGATTTCAATATCTTTGAAATTCTGATTTAAAATACTGTCAATACATTCCCTTAGATATTCTTGTGTATTATAAACTGGAATTATAACTGATATTTTAACCAAATCAAACACCTTAGAAAATATTTTTAATTTTATCTACCAAACGGACGATTTTTCTTGATCTGAATTCTTTTACTTGATTTTTAAGTTCTGAAATTTCCTGGTTTAATTTATCATTTTCCTTATTCAACAAGTATAACTCACAACCATGATTTATAATAAAGTTTCGAATTAATATCTTATTTCTACCATTATTAATCTTTATTTTAGAGTTATTAGTGAAAAACTCATAGTTTCTATTTAATTTTATAGAATTTAATGAATCATGTGAATTCAGTTCCCATTTTTTAATAGGTTTGATACATATATCATCATAATTTATTGAAAATTTATTATTTTCAACTTTATATGTAATTTCAGATAAATCAATGAAGTTTTTAATGAATACTTCATTAATCGGTTTTTCAGATTCAAATTCAAAGTTAAATGTATTGTCTTTAAAGGTAATATCTGTTATAGTTATTTCATTATCATCTTTACTGACATAATCGATTTTTAATTTTCTGTTAACAGTTGTATGTAATTCAACATCAAAATTATCAAAACGTAAACATTTCCTTTTAAAGTTTCTTAAATATGATTCTTTTACAAATTCAGATGTTTTATAAACTACTTTAATAGATAAAGAGGTTTTATCTTTAATTAATGAAATTGGTATTTTGAATTGATTATCTGTAACTTCAAGTTGCTTCGAATAATTTTTACCAACCAGATATACTTCACTTTCATGAGGCCAATCAGGTGAAAGGTAATTTACATGTTCACTAAAATCAACAGCAATATTATTTCCATCAACTTCCACATTTTCCAGATTGGCTCTAAATTCCTCATCAACTGCATCTTTTGTAAAATCAATATCATTTAGATATTTTTTATCAATATCTATTTCAATATTTGGGTTTTCTTTAAGTTCATCTTCAAGATATGTAAATGCTAAAAGAGAATCAATGTCTTTGTTTTTAACCATTTCATAAACAATTGTTTTATATGTATTTAAATCATTTTTTAAATCATCAGGAATTAAATTTAAAATACTTATTGTATCCTCAATTAGTTTTGAGTAATATTTTTCAGGATAATTTCTTATCTTATAAAGTGATGTTCTTAAATCATGATTTAGCCATTTGGAATAAATCATATTACGCATATCATCACTTACACTACACTCATCCATCAGTTCATCAAATAACCTAAGAATTTCAAGACGGTCTTTGAAGTTCCTTACATCTTCATGTTCCTGTGTAACTGAAAGAGTTGCAACTCTAAGTCTCCAGTAATAAAACGCATCATGGCTAAAACCAATTGAATCAGCATACATATATGATTTAAATGAAAATAATAAATCTTCATAAAAGATATTCTTATCTGAAAAAGTAATATCATTCTTTTCAAGAAATTCTCTTTTGAATAATTTATTGCAGCAAATTGTATCCCAGATTAGTGAAGGATATTCTTTAAATGTAAATGATTTAATATCATGTGGAAAATCCTTAAATGCATTTTTAAATAAAATATTTTCCCATACATTATATTCAGCGAATTTTAAAACATTACCTACAATAAAATCATTTTCCGGATTGAAATTATATAATTTTTCATATGCATCAGGTGTTATAAAGTCATCTGCATCTAAGAAATGAATATATTCTCCTTTAGCTTTTTTCAAACCAAAGTTTCTGGCAACCCCCTGACCTTCATTTTCTTTGTGAAAAGCATAGAAATTATCATAATCCAGAGCATATTTTTCAATAATATATCTTGAATTATCAGTTGAACCATCATCAATCATTAAAACTTCAATATCATCTATAATTGTCTGATTTAATAATGAATTTAATGTTTCTTCTATAAAGTTTTCAACATTATATAAAGGTATAATAACTGATATTTTAACCATATAACGACCTATTTTCTAATTTCATCTATTATTCTTTTTGATGCATTTCCATCTTCAATACTACAGAATCTTTCATAGAATGCATCATATTTCTCCTGATATTCTTCTTTAATGGAATCAATATTTTTAATTGAATCTATTACTTCATCAGTTGTTTTTAAAAGAGGTCCTGGGACTTCTGAGTGAATGTCTATGTAAAAACCTCTTAAAACATTTTCATATTTATCTAAATCATAAGTGTAGTATAAAATTGGTCTTTTAAGATTTGCAAAGTCGAAAAATACACTTGAATAATCTGTAATAAGCATATCACTGATTAAATATAACTCTGCAATATCATCATACTTACTTACATCATATGCAAATCCTTTATAAGGACCTAAATCAAGGCGATCTGAGACAAAGTAATGGGTTCTAACCAATAAAATATATTCATCACCAACAGCTTTCTGCATTTGCTCCAAGTTTAGTTTTAACTCGAAATGCATTTGAGCTGCATCATAATATTCATCATCTCTCCATGTAGGAGCATATAATATAATTTTTTTATCATGAGGTAAATTTAAATCTTCTTTTATCTTTTTTACATCACTTTCAGTTGCATTATATAAAATATCATTTCTAGGATAACCTGTTTCTAAAATCTTACCTTCATAACCAAATGCACTTTTTAAAATCTCTGTTGTATAGTGATTTGGTGAAATTAAGTAATCCCATTCCTTTGCAACTTTGATGTATGATTTTTTGATATTTGGATCTCTTGTGTATACATTACCAATATCCAATCCTAATTTTTTAATTGGAGTTCCATGCCAGGTTGATATGATAACCTGACTATCCCTTTTATGTAATCTTGAAGCCTGTCTTCCATTTACAACCCAATATTTGGATCTTGCCAATTCTTTATAATATTCTAGAGAAAATCTTTTTACTTTTTTAGGATTTCCAGGTATTTTAACACTTTTATCATTAATTACCCATACAAAATCAAATTCATCAGAGAAATTTTCATAAAGATACTCGTAAATATATTTTGGACTGTCAGAGTAGAATTTACCTAAAAAACTTTCAAATATAAATTGTTTTTTATTTATAGGTTTTCTGTTGTAATGTCTAAAGTAGATGAATGTTTTAAATCTCCATCTTTTTCTCAATATCCTTTTAGTCTTTTTAAGGTTAATTCTGAATTTAATATATCTTTTTAATTTTTTAATATCGTTATTCTGTAGTGCTTTAATTTCTCTTTTTTCAAGAAATGAGTATCCATCCATATTAAAATCTTTTGAAATCTTCTGCATTACAGGGTAATTAGCACCCCTCCAGTTTTCATCAGGACTGCTTAAAAAGTTAGGAGAAAATACTCTGAAATAATAAGTTATAAAAGACCTTGCCATTTCTTCTTTAAGATCATTGTATTTATCCTGTGGATTTTCATTTAACTTGTCTATTACATCCAATACATTATAGTAAGCTTGTGAGTATTCTAAAAACGGATCATCTAAAGGTTCCTGATTTAGAGAAGTTAAATTAATTGGGTCATCTCTAGCTCTTTTTGCATAAAGAGAATTTTCAACCCCAATTAAAGAATTTAAATTATCAATAATTGATGTGATAAAGTAATAATCTGAGAAATATCTTTCATTTTCATCAAATCTCACATCCCCAATTTTATCTCTTTTAATTAATGAATGTAAGACTGATAATATTTCTTTTCTATTTGTTTTTCTACCAACAAGCAGTTCCATAGAATAATGAACATCAGTGAAATCTTCCTGAAGTAAAGGAAGTCTTTTACCCTCTTCAAAAGTTTCTCCAAAACGCTCTTTAATAAAAGGTGTGGAATATCTCTCACCATTAATAAAATCAGCATTAGTTTCTTTAGCTTTTTTAACTAATTTATCAAGAGCATCTTCATATAAATAATCATCACTATCTATGAAATAAATATAATCTCCCTGAGCAATATCTAAAGCTTCATTACGAGCTTTACTAACCCCCAACCTTTCAGGAAAACTTTTAGTAATAATATTTAAATTATCATATTGTTTTAATAAATCAGTAACATCTTCCATTTCACCGTTGAGTATGAGAATAATTTCACTGTCATCAATATTTTGTTCTGATAAACTGTCCAGACAGTCTTTTAAATATCTCTCGACAGTATCAAAGGGAATTATAATACTTAAAAAAGTCATTGTAACACCTAGGAGTTTAATAATTTTTATTTGCTTTAACCAGCATGTCAATAGCTTCGTCAAGCATTTCTAATATATTTAATTCTTTTCTAAATCGATTTAATCTACCATGGTCTCTGATTTTTCTTGGTATTTGCATATAATTATTACCGTAAATATCTTTAATATAAGAAATAAAGTCTTTAGGAGCTTTAAAGTCATATGGACCAAATGGTATTGTAGTTAGTGGGAAAACCTGATTTGTTGGAATTACTTTAAAAGGATATACTGAAAATTGTCTTAAGTTTCCACGTGCATTTTCCAAACCCGGAATAAAATACTCATCCTCTTGTTCGGTTAAGTTAAATTCTTCATAAAACTTTTTCAACATTTTTTTAAGTTTGTATTCATCAGGATTGTGATAATATTCTTCAAGAAATGCATTATATTTACTTTCGATGTTTTTTCCTTTATAATTATTAACATAATCATATGGGAAAAAGTCAATACCAATAAATTTTCCCTTAACATCAGGATGTTTATATGACAGCTGATACCATCTTTTTGATTTGAGATTATGTTTATCAACTTTGATTTTTGCAACTAAATTAGTTAAGTTATTTTGTTCTAATTCAGAAGGTAATATTTCAATTAATTTATTATAATCACTTCTAAGCATTCCAACATCTAAATCATCATCCCATGGAATAAATCCCCCGTGTCTAATTGCTCCAAGTAATGTACCATAATCTATCCAATATTCTATATTGTGTTTTTTACATACATTATCAAAAAACTTAAGCAGTTCATAGGATAACTTTCTCATTTTTTTTAAAAAAGTAGTTGGTTGGAGATCATAGAATATGTAAATATTGTTTAAATATTCATGGTGTGTTTCCACAATCCTTTTTAATCTCTCAAATTCTGCTCTAGTAACGAATTCTTCAGGATTTATTTCAATTTCCTCCTCCACAGAATCCTTTTTAAACAAATTAGTGAAATCCATATATAAACACCTAATGTTTTAAATATTTATCTTTTTATTTATTTAAAATTTTACTTTTTATTCAAAATTTACATTTGCCTCATGAAACATTTCATTTGCTTCCCTTAGCATTTCCATAATATTTTCCTGTTTTCTGTATCTGTTCAAACGTCCATGATCACGTATTTTTTTAGGTATTTCCATATATCTGTTTCCATAGACATGTCTTAAATAATCATCCCAGTTTGAAGGAACCGGTAACTCTAAAGGTCCGAATGGAAGTTTTTGAAGTGGAAGAAGGTTATCTGTTCTTAAAATTGAAAATTTATAAATATTCATACTTCCACGAACATCTTCAACAGCAGGTATATAAAACTCTGTTTCATCCAAACTCAAACCTAACTCATTCTGTAGAAAATCATAAGCTTCATGGATGTTTAATCCTTCAGTTCTTTTGTTGAAAAAATCAGCTCTTGCCTGATAGAATTTTTCTTCAAAACCTTCCAGGTCTCTGTCAATAAAATCATGAGGAAAAACATCTATACCAATGAATTTTCCCTTGAAATTTGAATGTCTGAAATTAAACTGAAACCATCTTTGAGATACTCTGTCGTGTTTATCTATTTTAAAAGCACAGTCAACATTTACAAGACCATTATTGTCAATTTCATCCTGAAATATATCAACCAATTTAAGATAATCTCTTCTAAGCATACCGACATCCAAATCATCATCCCACGGGATAAATCCTCCATGTCTTACAGCTCCAAGAAGTGTTCCGTAATCAAGCCAGTATTGGAGGTTGTGTTTTTCACATACTTTATTAAAAAAGGTCATAAG
The DNA here is from genome assembly GCA_902785855.1 of uncultured Methanobrevibacter sp. Classification (GTDB taxonomy): domain Archaea; phylum Methanobacteriota; class Methanobacteria; order Methanobacteriales; family Methanobacteriaceae; genus Methanocatella. The sequence goes on from CADAAJ010000005.1 coordinate 31,968, forward strand.
CTCATAGGATAATTTTCTCATCTCAACTGTAAAGCTGGATTCTTCAAACTCATGGAATATATAGATATTATTTAAAAATTCCTGATGGGTGTTTACAAGCCTGTTTAAACTGTTAAATTCCTGACGTGTTGGAAAATCCATGTTTTCTTTTTCATTGTCTTTTTTTCTATTAAAAAAACCCATAAATATCACTTGAAATTATTATTTGTATTTTCTAAATCCTTACTTGCCTTTTCAAAGATTTCCTCAATGTTTTCAACATCCCTATATCTGTTGAGCCTTCCGTGATCTCTCATCTTTTTTGGAATTTTCATGAAACTTTTACCATAAATATCTCTTAAAAATAAGTTTGAATCTCTTGGTGCCGGATGTGAGTATTTTCCAAATTGTAAAGTCTGGAAAGGATAGAGATTATCACTTTCAAGAATGTTAAATGAAAATATATTCATTTTACCATGAACGCTTTCAACACCTGCAACATATTGGGGAGTTTTCTCCATTGAAAGATTTAATTCTTCATAAAGTTTATCAACAGCATCTTTAAAATCATCATTTTTATCTCTTCTTTTGTAGAAATTCTGACGTGCCTGATAATACCTATCTTCAAATGATTCATCCACTTCATTTACATAATCAAATGGAAAAACATCAATTCCCAATACTTTTCCTTTTAAATCAGGATGATGGTAGTTTATCTGGAACCATCTTTTTGATACTTTATCACGTTTATCAATTTTAAATGCACAGCTAACATTAGTAGCGTTATTGAGATTGATTTCTTCTTCAAATACTTCAACTAGCTTTATGTAATCTGCTCTCATCATCCCAACATCTAAATCATCATCCCACGGAACAAAGTCTTCGTGTCTTACAGCACCTAAAAGAATTCCATAGCAAAGCCAATAGTCTAAATTGTGCTTTTTACAGACATTATCAAAAAACCTCATCAGTTCATAGGACAAATCCCTTAAATTTTTTAAAAAAGGAGTTGGATTTAATTTATAAAATATATAAAGATTATTTAGATACTCTTGCTGATTTTTAACAATCTGTTTTAAATGTTCATAATCACTACGAGGTATTAAATCTTCTTTTTTAACTTTATTTTCTGGCTTATCAAAAAACATTTTAACACCCATTATTATGTTATAAATATATTTACAACCCTATATAAAAGTTAAGTGAAAAATTTTAATTTAAAATTTGTATATAAAAAAAGTTAATCTTCAAGAATTTTATAAAATTCACTTATAGCATTTTGATTATATTCTTTAAAATCTGAATTTAATGGTTTTACTTTACCTTCACTGAAATCAACCATTCCTTTTAAAAGACCTTCTTTTGAGTTATCTACAATATGACCTGCATATTCACCCATTGCTTTTGTTGATGGAATATCTGTTGATATTATTGAAAGACCTAATGTGTTTGCTTCCATTAAAACCATTGGCCAGCCTTCATAATATGAAGACAGAATAAATAAGTCACATTTTTTTAATATAGGCATTGGATTTGAGATATTGGTAAGTAAAACAATATTGTCTCTGCATTCAAGTGATTTTACAAATTCAAGTGTTTTATCATATAAATCACCGTAACCGCCAATAATAATGAGTTTTGCATCAGAATGTGTTTTATAAAACTCATTAAAAGCTTTAATTAAACGAATGTGGCCTTTTTCAGGTGAAAATCTGCCTATTGTGATGAATTTATAACCTTGTGAATCTAAAATATCTAAATCACATGGCTTTTTAGAATTTTTCTCAATCTCTTCATAGTTATTTATATTGTGAACCAGTGAAATATTGTCATTATTTGTGAAATTTAAAACAGATTCAAAAAGACTGTCTGAAACACAGACTACATCAGTTGCTTTACTGTATGCTTCTTTTAATATATTTGGATTCTGGTTGGATTTGCATTTAATTTCCTGAACCATGTCATTGTGACACCAGACAATACTTTTTTGATTTGAATTAACAAACATCAGTGTTTCATCATGATTATATCCGTCAAAGTCAATGACACATGAAAAATCAACACCCCCGAACTGTTTTTTAAAAGATCTTGAAAAGAGATTATGTAAAGACTCAGGACATTTCATATCATCTTTTGAGAGATAAAATTTATTATAATCCAATTTTTCTCTGACAGTTGGTGTTAGATTAAATCTTATAGGTAATACTTCAACATTATCAGGAATTAGTTGAAAGATTTCTTCATGGTTTTCAATTATATTTTCTTCCCACTGTTTAAATGTTATAAAAAAGTTATATTTGCTTCTGTCAACTTTATTTAAAAGATTAAAAAGTGCTGAAGCTATTCCGAATTTATAAAGGGCACCTGCAAATATTAAAATATTTTTCTTATTATTTTTTACTTTCACAACTTTGCAGATATTTTTATTTAAAAATATATGTTCACAGATTCTTTTAGCTGCATCAGGATTGTCATATGTACAATACTTAGCTAAAAATTCACCATCATCATAGTTTTTATCTGTATTCATTTCATATATCAAATCATCAATGTTTTGAACTTTTGGAAATGGTAAATCTGATAGTGGAAAGTAAAATCCTCTGTAAGACATATAATCTGCTTCATCATAATTAAAAAGGATTATTTTTCTTTTTGTGTTTGCAAAATCAAAAAATACTGATGAATAATCAGTGATTAAAACATCTGCCATATTTAAAACATCATATATCTCATATTCTTCAGGAAATGGAATGATATGATTAAATTTAGAAAAATCAATTCTTGATTCATTTAAAACATGAAGTTTTGCAAATAAAATCTGATTGTCTTTGAGTTTTTCATCAATTTGTGTGAGGTAAGTTTCAACATCATCTTTTTGACTTTCATTGTCCCTATCCATTAAAATACCGCGAAATGTTGGCATATAAACAAATATTTCCTTATCATCATAACCCAAATATGTTTTAAGTTTTGAAGGTGTGAAAAATACAGAATTTCTTGGATATCCTTCAAGGAGAATATCACCTGCATATATTTTCTCAATCATATATGAGTTCATCATCTTATCCATCATGTATTCATTTGGATATATGAGATAATCACTTGATAAAAATGGATGCTGGACATTACCTAAACGGTGTTCTTCAGCAGTATTGTCTTTTCCCATTACCTTAAGGGGAGTTCCGTGCCATGTATTTATAAAAATCTGACCCGGACGTTTAACATATTTCGGTCTGATTCCTGAGTCTGTAAAGATATATTTTGCTTTTTCAAGAATTTGTGTTGCTTTTGCTTCACGTGTGATAATTTTATCGATTTTTAAATTGTAATTCTTTTTTAATTTTAAAAGTTTGGGTTTAACCTGTTTTTTTACATGAACATATATTTTTAAATCACCATAATTACCGCTTGAAAGTTCCTGAGTGATTCTTAAAATATTACCTGTAAAATCAAGTCCGTCACGGGATTCCAGATATACTAATTTTTCATCAATTTTTTTATTATAATAAGTATTATAAATCCATGAATTAATAGCACAATCCTTAAAATTACGTATTTTAGATTTAAAACCCATAAATATCACAAAAAAATAATATTTGATAATGGCACTTAATATCCATCATCAATTTTTAAAGAATTAATACCATGGTATTCTTTATTGAATAAAGTACCATTATAGTTTGTATGAATAGTGTAATTTCCATTATCAAATGCTGTTAACTTTATAGATGCTTTACCGTTACTGTCAGTAGTTACACTATATTTATTTGCCCATCCTGAATCATCTAAAATTTTAACATCTATATTTTCTTTAGGATAGACATTTCCGTATTTATCGTTTAGTTGTATTACAACAGAGTCTCCATTTTTTAAAGTTGAATTACTGAGAATGTCAACTTTGGTAATGTGAGAATTAGCTGAAATATAACCAAAAGCTATTATTGCTATAACTGCAATAACAATTATAACACTAATAATTGATTTTGAGCTTGCCATTTTATAAATCTCCTAGTTATTGTGAACCAATAAAACATCAATTTCTGCTGTTTTTAAAACTTTTTCAGCTACACTTCCAATAATAAATCTGTGAATTCCACTTTTACCTGAAGCTGAAATTACAATTAACTCAACACCTTCGCTTTCAGCAACTTCATTAATGGTTTCTGCTGGAAAACCTGTTTTAACTATTGGAGTTACCTTGAGATTATCATCAAACTTAGCAACCATTTTCTCAACAGCTTCATGAGCTTCATTTAAAAGTCCTTCATTAACTTTTTTAACATTTTTTCTACTTTGAAATGCACTGGAAGTTAATTTACCGGCAACAGCCAAAATTATAATTTCCCCATCGTCTGCAATTAACTTAGTTACTCTGTCAACTTCCTGCTCAGCATAACCTGAACCGTCAGTAGGCAATAAAATTTTTTTATACATCACATGCACCTAAATATAATACGATTCATAATAAATTATGAATTAATTAATAAAAATAGTTAACTATTAAAAATGAAGTATTATAAAAGCTCTTCAATAGCTTTTTTAACATCCCCCAAATCTTCAGTTGGTTCAAATCTTTGAACAACTTCACCCTGACGGTTAACTAAAAATTTAGTGAAATTCCATTTAATATCATTATTATCCTTATAATGTCTGTCCATAGCTTTTAAAACTATTTTTAATTTTGTAGCGCCTTTTCCAGTAATTTCTTTAAAAGGCTGTTCGTTTTTTAAGTATTCGAATAATGGATCTGCATTTTCACCATTTACATCAATTTTATCAAAAATTGTATATGGAACAAGCCATTTGCTTCTGCAGGTTTCGGTAATTTCTTCTGTTGAACCTGGTGCCTGTTTTCCAAATTGATTACATGGGAAATCCAATATTTCAAAACCTTTTTCATTGAATTCTGCATAAATTTCATTTAATTCCGTGTATTGAGGTGTGAACCCACATTTGGTTGCTGAATTAACGATTAATAATACTTTACCTTCGTATTCGCTTAAAGAAACTGTGTTTCCTTCGCCGTCTTTTACTTCAAAATCATATACTGACATGAAAAATGCCTCCTTTTAAATTAATATTGTTGTGAATATATTTAAAATTTTATATTATATTAGTAAAAAATATAGGAATATGACAAGACAATCGAAAATAATTAAAACCAGTATAATTGGTATTATTGTAAATCTTATATTAGTTGTCTTTAAGGCCGTTATTGGAATACTAACCAATTCCATAGCTATTACTTTGGATGCAGTAAATAACCTTACAGATGCTCTATCATCAATAATAACAATTATAGGTGTTAAACTTGCAAAAAAAGCACCTGATAAAAACCATCCATATGGCTATGGAAGAATTGAATATTTTTCATCTGTTATAATATCAGTTATTGTTTTATGGGCAGGTATTACAGCACTTACAGAATCAGCACCTAAAATTCTAAATCCGGACGTAACATCATATTCAACAGTTTCACTTATAATAATTGCTGTTGCAGTTGTTGTCAAATTTGTTTTAGGCCAATATGTTAAACGTGTAGGTCAAGACATTAACTCACAGGCACTTGTTGCATCCGGAAGCGATGCATTTTTCGATGCAATACTGTCTCTTTCCACATTAATTGCAGCTATAATATCAATATTTTTCCATATATCTCTTGAAGGAATTTTAGGAGTAATCATTTCCTTTGTAATTATAAAAGCAAGTATTGATATGTTAAGAGAAACACTTGACAGCATGATTGGTGCAAGAGTAGATTCCAAACTAAGCAGACAGATAAAAGATTCAATCTGTGAACTTAATGAAGTTTACGGTGCATATGATTTAAGTCTGCATAACTACGGACCTGAAGATATGCAGGGCTCTGTTCATGTTGAAATTGATGATAATCTAAAAGCAATTGATATTCATGAACTGACACGTAAAATTACTCTTAAAATATATGATGAATTTTCAATTATACTTACAGTTGGAATCTATGCAAGAAACGATAAATACGAAGATATAAGACAGGATTTGGAAAAAATTGTTGAGAAAAATCCTGAAATTATTGAAATACATGGATTTATGGTTTATGAAGAGAAAAAAATTGCAACTTTTGATATAATTGTTGACTTTGACAGTGACCGGGAAAAAGTAAAAGAAAAAGTATTATCTGAAATAACATCCAAGCATCCTCAATTTAAATATATTTTAATTGATGATTATGATGTTAGTGATTAACTATATATCAAGATAGGATAAACATATAATATGAGGTGATAAATATGACCAACAAAAATATTATTATCATTGTAATAGCTATTTTAGTTGTTGTTCTTGCATGTGTTGGATCTGCAATGTATCTTAACTCAAACGGCAATAATCAAAATAATACACAAACAAATGATACAAATGCTACTAATAACAACACAACAAGTGTTGATAATAAAACCGGAAATAACTCTCCAGTTTTAAACAATACTAACCAATCCGGAAACAATACCACTTATAAAGTATACAATCCTCAAAGCGATTCATATGTAACTGTTATTGGTGAAAAATTCGATGATGAAGTTAAAAGATGGTATACTTATGATAAAGACGGTGTGAGATATTATAATACAAGAATTAAATAATTTAATTCTTTTCTTTTTTTTATTTTTGATTTATCAAACCATTAACCAGATTATCCCTGTAAGATGTTTCATCTCTCAGGCTTTCAATGTGATGAATTATATTTAACTTTAAATCTTCAAGTTTGATTCGCATCTCCAAATCATTGAAATCAATCTGAAAGTGAAAAAGACATATTATATTCATATCATAGTTATATATTATCCAATCGCATCCATTCATATCTATAAGATGAGCTGACCATTTTGACATTATATTATTGATTTTAAAGCTAACTTCATCAACGTCAAAGTCCTCTTCAATGTGTTTTTCTATCATTTAATGCTACCTTTGATTCTCGAATACCCTCATAAATCATAAGCCACAATGCCCTGATAAAACCTTCTTCATTTAATTTTTGACAGTTTTCATATTGAAGCATTCCATAATTAGGTGATTCTCTGCAGTCTTTTTCAAACTGGTCTTTAATTTCTTCACGTAAATCCTCATCAATAAAACTTTCAAGAATATTTTTAATAGATAGTGAGAAACTGTTTCCGATTGATTTTATTACTTCAATTTCATCATCACCAAACCTGTTTTCAAGATTTTTTTCAATATTGATAAATGATGAGTAGTCCTGATATCCGAAAACTGTAAAACGTCCCTCAACAGTATGTGCTGCATACTCATCAATCAGACAGACAAAGTCATCATATGAAAGTATAAATGTTGCAAGCTGGTTTAAATATTCATTTTTACTTGCATCAAGAATTTCAGCTATTATAGAAACTATTATTTCATGAATGAGAAAGTGTGAAAGTTCATGAATTAAAGTGGTGATTTTAAATGAATCTTTTTGTCTGTCATCGATAAAAATAGTGTTGTTTTCAAAGTATCCGAGTTGTTCGCCCTGTGATTTAAAATTAACACTAACAAATGATTTTGCAAATAGCATTACTTTATCTGTTATTGACAATCCATATAATTCAATGTCATTTTCCCGAATAATGTTATCTAAGTTTTTAAGTGCATCACGTTTGATTTTAAGGATGATTTTATTATAGTCTCTGCAGTTAAAGTTAAAGTCTTTTATTTTTTTTATGTTTTCATCTGAAAGCAGGTCTTTGAAATTATCATAGCAATTTGTTTTTTGTATTATAAACTGAGGATTTGTTTTAATTTTGGAAATGTTTATTTTATCACTTTTCTTTTTAAGCACTTCAAGACAGTCAAAACAGATATTTTCTCCACCATAATATTCTTTACCGCATTTAGGACAAATA